>DAIRUQ010000012.1:12903-41189 GCA_036803245.1 Chloroflexota bacterium
TCGAGGCCGGCCTCGGCCAGGCTGGCGACGAACGCCGCGTCGGCGCAGCGGATGCCGTTGGTGATCAGGTTGACGCGCATGCCCTTGCTTTTGCCATGGGCGACCAGATCGGCTAGGTCGCGTCGCAAGGTTGGCTCGCCGCCGGTAAACGACACCGTGGGGCAGTGGGCCTCGTCATAGATCCGATCCAGGATGATCTTGACCTCGTCGGTGGTCATTTCCGGCACGTCATCGCCGCGCTTGGGCGCATCGGCATAACAGAACGTGCAGCGGTTCTGGCAGCGGTAGGTGACGGCCACCTCGGAGAGCACCGGCAGCTCGCGATGGTGGGTGCCAAACGGTTGCACCTTGACGCTGGGCGCGTGCATGATGTCGTCGTTAAGCAGCGACGAGACGCTTCGCAACAGATCCACCAGGTCCTCGCGAACCCGTGCCTCGGGTGCGCCATAGCGCTCGGCCGTCATGGCCACCACCTGGTCCACCTGGGGGCCGGTTGTCGGGTCATAGAGGTGGCTCAGGATGTAACAGGCCGTCTCGTTCAAATGGTGGAGACGGTTCGGCCGCATGATAAAGAGACCATCCTCCGGCCGGATGTAGATATAGTCGCGCGTCGACGAGATGAGCTCGTCGGCAAACGCTTGTAGATCCAGGCCCGTGGCGCCGTCTGACATGGCTATACCCCTAGAAGCGGCTCACGCAGGCCGAGTGGCAAGCGCTATGGCAGGCCGAGTGACACACGCAGGCCGAGTGGCAGGCGCTATGGCAGGCATCGTGCACACAGGCCGAGTGACAGGCGTCGTGGACGCAAGCCGAATGGCAGGCGCTGTGACAGGCCGAATGGCAGGCGTCATAGCCAGCCTCGGTGGCGGCGCCGCCGAACAAGCGCGACACTCCCTCCTCAATACGGGCCACGGTGCCGCCGACGGCATCCTCGATGCCGCGCGTCAGGCTGCCGGCCATGGCTTCGATGGGCGCCACTACCTCGCCGGCCGCCGTGGCTAGCGGACCCGGCCCCGCGCTGCCCGCTGGACCGGCAGCCTGGGTGGCGGGCCGTTGCCAGGCATGGTCGCTAAGGATCAGCCACGGCATATAGTTGGGCATGGGGGCTCCCGCTGGCATGTGGGGCGCCTCACGCTCGTACTGCTGCCACGCGGATTCGATCTTTTCCTGATAGGTCTCTCGCGTGGCCTCCGGATCGGCGTTCCAGATCTTGGGCTGGAGCACGTCGGACACGGCCTGCAGGATCATCGGGATCTGGCTGCGGTTGATGGTGCCGTCGTCCTGGATGGCGTCCAGCAATGCCTTCTCGTACGTTGCCAGGCTGGGATCGTCCGGCTTGAGGATCTCGGCCTGCAGGGGCGAGCGGTTCACCAGGTTGATGATGCCACGCTCCTCCAGGGCCATCACGATCAGCGCGACGGTCTTGGCCGAGTTGCCCATGTAAAAGGCCGTCTCGATGGCATTGAGATCGGGCACCACGCCCGGCGTCTGGAACGTCTCCACCTCGATCTCGGGCGGTTGGTAGACTGGCTTGGGCTTGCGTCTGCGAAGCGCCCACACCAGCAGGGCTCCTACGATGAGCGTAACCACCGCGCCCAGACAGCAGGTAAGCTGGATGGCCTCACCCGAGAGCCCCCCAAAGCCAGCTGGCGTTGGCGTGGGCGCCAGGGTGTTCAGAGGTATGGGGGTCTCCTTGGTGACGGTGATGGTGCCGCCGGGCAAAAAGAACGTGGGCACGAACTCGGTCTGCGGCGCCAGGTCGTCCTTTCGCACAAAGATAGAGAGATAGCTCTTGCCGCTCTCTTCGTCGGGGGTGGCAAAGTAGACCCACCGATCAAAGCTGGAGAGGTCGCTGGTGAGCAGGCCGGTGGCATCCACGATGCCATCGGTTACCTGTTCGGCTTCGACGACGCCCTCGGGCAGCTCGATGGGCAGGATGTAGCGCAGCTCCTGCCGCTGGATCGGCAGCGCCCACTCAAAGGGCGCCCAACCAATCACCCGATAGGGCTGTCCGTCGATCTCGGTGGCGTCAAACACCGAGCGATTCACGGTATAGTTGATCTGGACCGTGTACTGCTCGCTCCGTCGTGTGGTGACCCCTAGGTTGACGCGGTAGTAGGGGGCGCTGCCAGAAAGCGATACGTCGAACGGGCCATCGGGTCCGGACCCAGTCGCGCCGGTGATGGTGTGGTCGCCTTGGAAGGGGCCCAACTCGCTGATCCGGTCGCGCCCGTTCTCGAGCTCGGTAAAGGTCAGGCTATAGCGGATGTTCAGGCGTCCATCCTGCAGAACGACCACATAGACGTCCACGAGGTCGAGCGAGACGGGATACTGCTGGGCGCTCACCGAGGCGCGAGGCCCCCATGCCACCAGCATGAGCGTAGCGATCAGGATCAGCAACAGCAGACGCTTCATCTCGCCCTCCCACATGCAGACCAAAGCACCGCCCCGGCAAAGCGCGGCAACGCGAGCATGCGTCGCCAGCGCCAGGGCTCTTGGATCAGACGGTGCAACCATTCCAGACCGGCGCGTCGCATCCACAGGGGCGCGCGCCGGGCCACACCAGCGACGAAATCAAAGGCTCCCCCAACGCCCATGCAGACCGGGACCTCTAGGCGAGCCGCGTTGCGCCGAATCCACAGATCCTGCTTCGGGGCGCCGTAGGCCACAAACAAGAGATCTGGCCTGGCAGCTCGGATACGCTCGACGATCTCTTCCTCGTCGGATATGGCCGGCGATCCGGCATAGGTGCCGGCAAAGACCGCCTTGGGGTAACGCTGCGTGAGCAGCTCGGCGGTACGCTCGGCCACGCCAGGCGCGGCGCCCAGCAAAAAGATCCGATAGCCGTGTGCCGCGCTCAGTTCGGCCGCCAGGGGGAGCAGATCCGATCCTGCGACGCGCTCTCGCAAACGATGGCCCAGCAGCCGAGAGGCCCACAGGAGGCCCGCGCCGTCGGGCACCGCCAGGTCGGCCTCTTCTAGCGTTACGCGGAAACCGGCGTCTTGTTGCGCTCTCATGACAAACTCGGGGTTGACAGTGACCACCTGGTGAGTCTCCCCCTCGGTGATCCACGCCTGAAAGAGGTCCAGCGTCTCGGCCATGGTCACGTCGTCCACCCGCACCCCGAGGATGCGGACCGAGCTCAGCGCCTTACCCGCGTCCACCGACGTCCTCCAGCACAGACAATACTGTAGCCGCACAGCGTTTCCAAGAAAAGCTCGCCAGTTGCAGCTGCCCCTTTTCTACCAAGCTGCGACGCAGAGCCGCGTCGGCCAACACACGGCTCATGGCCCGTCGCCAACCGTGGCGGTCGTGCGGGTCGACGTACAGGACGGCGTCGCCGCCGACCTCGGGCAGGGACGATGCGTTGGAGCTGATCGCCGGCAGGTGGCAAGCCATCGCCTCTAGCAGGGGTAGCCCAAAGCCTTCGTAGAGGCTCGGCATCACCATGGCGACGGCCCCCGTCAGCAGCGCCGACAGCTCGCCGTCATCCAGGTACCCGGTGCAGACGACGCGGCTCGCCAGCCCACGCTCCTCGATGCGAGCCAGCAGCGGCTCCCACATCCAGCCACGCTTGCCGGCCAACACGAGGCGTAGGGCGGGGGGTGCCTCGCGGCTATCGCAGAGATCGCCAAAGGCATCGACGAGCAGCTCCAGGTTCTTCCGCGGGTGCAGCGTCCCCACGGCGATGAGATAGGGACCGGCCAATCCGTGGCGTTCTCGTGCAGCCCGTACCTGCGCCTCGTCCGCTGGCCCGATGCCGCCAGAGCCGGCTGGATAGGCTACCGTCATCTTGGATGGCTCCACGGATAGGAGATGCTGAAGGTCGTGAGCCGTGGCCTCCGAGTCGACGATCAGATGGGCTGCCTGGCGCGCATTGTGTCGGGTCGACCATGCCAGGTACCAGCGGGAGGCCGTCGTGTGCGCCTCCGGATAGTGGCAAAAGCCCAGATCGTGAACCGTAGCGACGCTGGGCACCCGTGTCAGGATCGGGAGCACATGCGCCGGCACATAGAGGAGATCGGGTGGATGCCGCAGCAGCTCGGCCGCCAGGCCCAGGTGGGTCCAGAGGCGCCGTGGCCCCAGCACGCGCCACTCTACCGAATCGCCCTGGGGCAGCGCGTCCGCATTGGGCGCGTCGCGCAGATAGAGCCTCAACGTGTGCTGCGGGGTGGCGATCTGCGCCAGGGCTCGGATCAGATGGAGCGAATAGTGCTCGGTGCCGGTGGGCTGACGTGAGACAGCACGACTGGCATCGATCCCGATCAGCATGTCAGCGATCTCGCCGGATGAAAGCCTGGGCTAGCGAGGCAACGCCGAGCAGGACTAACAGCAACGGCCACCACTGGCTGAGCTGACGCCAGGGATCCCAAGCGATGACGCCTGTCTTGGCAAGGTACGCTACGATGCCAACCACGGCGGCCGTGAGGCCGAGCACCAGAAGCGGTATCTGTCGCGGAGCGGCTGCCCACGCCGCCAGCCAACCGAGGCCCGCCGCGGCGACGAAAAGAGGCCAGAGCGCCTGGAGCGCTGCCCACCGGGCTGGGTCAGGGAGCGTGACATAGAGGAACAGGCAGCCGCTTAGGATGGCCGTCACGCCGAACCAGACGCCGCCGGGCTCCCGGGGATGGGCCCGCAGTGCGCCAACGAGAGAGGCGACGCCACCTCCGATCAGCGCCACAGGCCAGAGCCGCTCCATGTTAGCCCAGGGTACCCCCAAGGCTGCCAGTAGGGCCCAGATGCCGATGCCGATGAGCAGCAAGCCCCCCCAGACGTGCGATCCACGGCGGGGCTCGTTGCCCTCCAACGGTTGGTGTGTCTCGCTCATCGAATCACCGTCCCCATGACGTGCATAGCGCCCGCGGCCACCAGCGCTCGTCGCACCGTTTCGCGGTCCTCGGCGGCCACTAGCGCGACCATACACCCCCCGCGACCTGAACCCGAAAGCTTGGCGCCCAACGCGCCGGCACTCATGGCGGCCTCGACGAGCGCATCGAGGGCCGGATGGGAGACGTCCATCTCTTGCAGGTAGCCGTGGTTGGCTCGCATGGCCTCCCCCAAGCCGTCCGGCGTTCCCTGCTCCAGCGCGGCCCGCCCAACCCGCACGCAGTCACCGATCCGGTCAAAGAGCGTCTGGTAGCGCGTTGGCTCCTGCTCGTAGGCTCGGCGCACATCGGCCACCACCTCACGGGTGCTGGATGCGAGGCCGGTGTCAGCCACCAGCAGGACCAGCGGCACCCGGTTGGTGAGTACCTCTGGTTCGGCGCCCCGCTGAAAGTAGATGGGCGCCTCATGGGACACCACGGCGTTGTCGATGCCGCTGGGGCTGCCGTGGTAGATACGTTCGCTCTCATAGACCAGGGCCGAGAGGCGGTCGGCAGCTACCTCTATCTGGTAGTGGGCCGCGACGGCCCTGATGATGGCCGCGGCCACCGCTGCGCCGCTGCCCATGCCGCGAGCGACCGGAATGCGCGACATGACGCGTAGCGACAGGTGCGCGTCCTCCGGGGAGCGACCCACGAGCTCAAGGGCGTTGTGATATGCCACCAGGAGGCCGTCACTGGTCTCTTCACCAGAGACTCGGTCGGCGACGATGACGCGGCCCAAATCCAGGGCGTGGATGACGCTGGGCTCGTGTGGTGGGAGCTCGACGACCTCGGCGCGGGCGCGCACGCTGCTCACCGGCACCGCCATGGCGGGCGTGCCGTAGACTACCGCGTGCTCGCCCAGCAGGATCACCTTGCCGGGCGCTGTGCCGATGGACATCGGTGGCTCCTTCGCACACCCAAGAAGGACGGACGGACTATAGATGGGGGGCGCGGTGATGTCAAGGCTGGAGAAAAGGAGGCACAGCCCCCTCGAGGGCGATCATACCGAGGGGGCTGTGCCAACGAACGGTCGCGAGCTAGGCGACGCTCTGCATCACCGGGCGGAACTTGTAGTTGTAGCTGATCAGGCCAGCGTCGCCCTCTTCGTGCAGCTTGCGCGTGACCATCTCAACGGGCATGCCGATATAGACGTCCTCTTGGTCCACGTCCGCTAGCTGTGCCGTCACCATGGGGCCTTCCTCGAGCTTGACCCACGCTACCACATAGGGCGCGGCTGCTTCATAGCCCTCAGGCGCATGGTACAAGGTGGAAAAAGAGTAGACGCTGCCCTTGCCGGAAAAGGCAAAGGGCTCTTTGGCCGGTCCGTGGCAATGGGGGCACACATCGCGTGGGGGAAAGAGCTTGGCCCCGCAGCTCGGGCACACCTCGCCCATCAAAGCCAGTCGCTGTCTGTTTGTGCGCCAATAGGATGCCTGATGCATTGGGTCCCTCCCCGTTACTCCACACGCTCAAAAATGTGCGTGACGATGTTTGCGCCGCTCCCGCCAATGTTCTGGGTCATGCCCAGCCGGCAGTTGGGTAGCTGGTTGCGGCCGGCGTCTCCGCGCAGCTGCTGAACCGCTTCCACGATCTGGTACATGCCGGTGGCGCCCACCGGATGGCCACGCGCTTTGAGCCCGCCCAGCGTGGCGATGGGCAGGCGACCATCCAGCGCGATCTCGCCATCCAGGGCCAACCGGACCCCTCCGCCGCGAGGGGCAAAGCCAGAGGCCTCTAGCGAGAGCGCCGACATGATGGTAAAGGCGTCGTGCAGCTCGAAAAAGTCCAGCTCGGGCGGCGTGATGCCCGCCTGCGAATAGGCGCGCTGCGATGAGAGCACGCCGGCCTCTAGCACCAAGGGATCGCGCCGGTCGTGAAGGGCCACCGCGTCGGTGCCGGAGGCCGATGCCTTGATGCGGACGCAACGCAGGCCGTGAGCGCGGGCCATCGCGGTCGGCATCAGCACGGCGGCGGCGGCTCCATCGGCGATGCCGGCCGAATCCAGCAGGCCCACCGGATCGGCGATCGGCTTGGCGCGCTCAAAGGCCTCCAAGCTGATCTCGCGACGGAACATGGCGTTGGGGTTGCCCACAGCGTTGCGATGGGCCGTCATGGCAAACCCGGCAAAGTCGCGTCGTTGGTAGCCGTGCTCGTACATGTAGCGCTGCATCAGGAGGGCGTTCAGGCCGACAAACGAGAGCCCATGCTCGCCCTCGTAGACGGCGTCCGCCGCGCCGGCGAGTGCGGCGGTGGTCGCATCGCCCATGGTATCGGTCATCTTCTCTACGCCGCAGACGGCCACTATGTCCATCATTCCGCCCGCTACTGCGAGAAAGGCATTGCGAAAGGCGGCCGCTCCCGAGGCGCAAGCCGCCTCAACCTTGAAGGCCTCGATGCCGCGCAGGCCGGCGTGATCCGCCACGAGTGCGCCCAGGTTCTCTTGGCTTGAGAGCTGCCCCGACATCATGTTGCCGACCCAGATGGCTTCTGGACGCTCGATGCCAGCATCACCCAGGGCCCCTAGCAAGGCCTCCTCGGCCAGAATGCGCAGGGCCTTGTCCCAGTGCTCGCGCACGGGGGTCTGTCCTATGCCAACGATGGATACATCTCTCACGGGCTTTTATGCTCTTCTCTAGTGTAGACGAAGCTTGTTGCGAAAGCGGGCGTACAGGCCATAGTCGATCTCTTTGGCGCGACTCACATAGGCTAGGGTGTTGGGAGCCAGCCCCTGCCGATCTCGGAGTCGGTCCGTGGTCCGCCATAGAAAGGCGTCGCTGCCGGCGCCCGAGCCAAAAGAAAGATGCAGGATGGTCTGGCCGGGCTGGCAGGCGTCCAAGACGGCGGAAAGGCCCACCAGCGATGACCCCGCGTAGGCGTTGCCGATCCGATCCACCAACATGCCGGGCGCGATCTGCTCCCGGGCAAAGCCCAGCTCCTTGGCGGCCCGCTCCGGAAAGCGGGGGTTGGGCTGGTGAAACACGGCATAGTCGATCTGCGCGGCATCGATGCCCAAAGCCTCCATCAAGCCACGGGCGGCGCCCAGGGTGTGCCGGAAATAGGCCGGCTCGCCGGTGAATCGTCCGGCGTGCTGAGGATAGTGCTCTCGTGGGCGTCGCCAAAAGTCGGGCGTGTCGGTGACAAACGAATAGGATCCTTCCAGCACGGCTAGGGCATCCTCGGCGGGGCCGATGATATAGGCGGCGGCGGCCGCGCCGGCGGTGAACTCTAGCGCATCGCCCGGACGGCCCTGGGCGGTATCGGCGCCGATGGCCAGGGCATAGTCGCCCATGGCGCTGCCGACCAAAGCCACGGCCGCCTGGATCGCCTCGGTGCCCGCCTTGCAGGCGAACTCGAGATCGGCCGCCAGGATCTCGGGCGTGGCGCCCAACGCTTCGGCCACCATGGTGGACGAGGGTTTGACGGCGTAGGGGTGTGACTCGCTACCGACCCAGACGGCCCGCAGATCCTCGGCGCGGATGCAGGCTCGTGCCATGGCGTTGCGGGCGGCCTCGATGCCCATGGTCACGCTGTCCTCGTCGGGGCCGGCCACGGCCTTGGCGGTGACTGGCCCGTCGCCGCCCCAGATGCGGCTAACCTCGCCGGCGGGCAGCCGATAACGCGGGACGTAAGCGCCATAGCCGACGATCCCCACATCGCGCATTGGGCGCATCACCCGAGCCCTTGCCGTCGCGGCGGGTGTATCAGCCATGCAGCAACTCCTTCAGGATCGCTTCGGCCCTATCGGAGCGCACGGTCCCCTCCTGTACCATCCGTTGGGCCACCTGATCGATCTGCCCGGCGCTCGCCCCCGCTGCCATGGCCACTTGTCGGGCATGCAGCCGCATGTGGCCGCGCTGGATGCCTTCCATGGCCAGGGCCCGCAGAGCCGCCAAGTTTTGCGCCAGGCCTACTGCGGCCAGCACCTGGGCTAGCTCCTGCGAAGTCTCCACGCCGAGGATGGCCAGGGATAGCTGGGCGGTCGGATGGGCGCGGGTGGCGCCGCCAAAGGTGCCTGCTGCCATGGGAAGCTCGATGCGGCCAACGAGATCGCCACGTTCGTCGCTCTCCCAGCGGGAGAGGGGGCGGTAGCGGCCGTCGCGAGCCGCATAGGCGTGGGCGCCCGCCTCGATGGCGCGCCAATCGTTCCCGGTGGCCAGGGCCACGGCGTCGATGCCGTTCATGATGCCCTTGTTGTGGGTGGTGGCGCGATAGGGATCGGCCTCAGCAAAGGCCTGGGCCTCCAGAATGCGCTGCACCCCCTCGGCAGGGCTGAGGCCCTCCAGAGCCAAGGCCGTGGCCGGAACACGGCACCGGGCTCTCGCCAGCCGCTGATCCGCGAGGTTGCTAAGGATGCGCAGGCCCACACGCCCCCCGCTCAGGCTTTCCAGATCGGGCGCGATGGCTTCGCAAGCCGTGTTGACGGCGTTAGCGCCCATGGCGTCGCGCACATCGTGAATGAGGTGCACCACCAGCATGGGGCCCACCAGGGTCTCGCGAAAGATGCGTACCTGGATGTCTCGCGCGCCGCCGCCCAGCCGCACCAGTACGGGGTCCTGCGCGTTGGCCGTGTCGAGCAGCGTGGCTTTGGCGCTCAAGATGCGCTCTTGCGCGTCGTCAAGCGAGGCGATATCGAGGAGCTGAATCTGGCCGATCATGCGAGGCGGTTCGGCCTCGGCCGCAAAGCCGCCGCCTTCTCGGGCCAGCTTGGCAGCGAACGAGAGCCCGGCAACCACCGAGGGTTCCTCGATGGCCATGGGCACCAGGATGTCGCGCCCGTTGACCTGCAGGTTGGTGGCGATGCCCAGCGGCAGGCCGTGAACCGCGATCACGTTCTCGATCATGCGGTCAGCTTGCTCGAGAGTGATCCCCCCCGCGGTCAAGCGATCCGCTGACAGTCCGGCGGCGTCGGCGACGCGCTCGAGGCGCTCGTCTGGTGCTAGCCGGTAGAGGCGTGGGATACGCGATGATCGAGATGGATCCGATGACAACGGTGATGCTCCTCGCCGGGGTAAGTAGTCGACGCCCAGGCGGCCCCAGCGAGGCTATTTTATCATTGAGAAACTCTCAGAAACTGTCAGGGGCTACTCGGGAGCTTTCAGATCCCTGTGCGGGGGAAGCGAAACGGGCTGCGTCGCTGGACGCAGCCCGTGCGGTGCCGAGAGTGAGTCTAGAAGGCGTCGCCGCCGAGGGGCTCCATGGGGGCAGGTTCAGCGGTCTCGCCGGGGCCGATCAGATCGCCAAACAGCTTGGCCATCACCAGGTAGGACCAGAAGGTGGTGAACAGTACACCGATGCCGCACGCGATGCCGCCAACAATGCTGGCAATGATCCCAGCCAGGAGATAGACCAGCCAGGCGATGAGGTACGCGCCGAGGTCCTTGGTGATCAGGGCCCAGATGTCAGCGAACTTGAAGTAGGCGCCAAAGTTGCCGTCCTTGACGTACTGCATGGTCGCAGCCGGCACCCACACTGCCAACGCTATGCCGTAGATGACCGTGAGGCAGGTAACCCCGGTGGCGCAGATGCCGGCGACGGCCTCGCCCCCACCGCCGGGGCCAGAGTTCGAGACGATGGCCATCGTGATGGCCAGGATGCCCTGGAAGAGCCAGAGGGGAATGCTGTAGATCATGGCAGCCAAGAACATGAGCAGTCCCTTGACGAAATCGCCGCCCCAGTCATCCCACTCGGGCAACGGCAGATCCTGCCCCTCCGAGACCTTTTTCATCTGCCGTAGGCCATAGCCCATGCCGATAAAGTTGACGATGGGCACGAGATTGAGGACGGCGCCGATCAGCATCTTTTTCAGCCAGTCCTCGTCTTCGAACGGGTAGGTGAACGCTCTGCCGATGTCCATGTGACTCTCCCTTTCTCCTGCGTGGCGCCCGGTTACGTTGGCGGCGCCTGTGACACCTTGCTAAATCCACTCGACTAGATTATAGCGGTTGATCAAACCCTATTCAAGGCTCTGCGCGACTAGACTCCTACCAGTTGGCGCAACCCGGCCATGACCAGCATCTCTGCGATGGCGAGCAGCACCCCCCCAGCCCAGACGGCCCCTGGGGGCCAGCGGACCATGGCCAGCCGAACCAGCACGGCGTTCAGCAATGCCACCGCACCCAACGTGGCCAGCCCCAACGCCCACGTCCACACGACGAAGGGGAGCCCTGTGCCCGCCGTCACAACTGCCACCACCATGCCTGCCGCTGCCAAGAGAGCTGCGGTGTCGATAGCCGGCGCGACCACCGGGCGGTTGTCGTCTCCCGGCGCCAAGGCCAAGGCGAGCAGCGGGGCCACCACGGCGCTGAGCGCGACCCCCATCCCTGCCCCGGTGATCAGGCGGAGCAGATTCGTGGGCTGGTAGAGCGCCCGCCCCAGCCCGTCGGCTATGAACGAGTTGGCCCCGTCGGCAGCCCATGCTACGGCCAGAGCTCCTAGCGCGCAAGCGGTAGGGCCAGCGGGCATCCCCGTGCGGCGGTGGCGCCCCATTGCTCGCAGTGCCAGCAACCCGGCCCAGATGCCCAGGAAGGTCCCGCTGCAACGAGCGCATAGCGGCAGTGGCTGGCCACCCACCCAGTAGCTGTGGCTTGGAAGTTGGTGGCATACGCCGCTGAGCAGGAATCTGATGGCGCTGAGCAACCGCCCCTCCGGACTCTATACGTGGTATCGTCGCTGGTGTTGCGCTAGGAGCAGCATACCCTCGGCATGAGGGCCGCACAAGCTGCAGGCATGCCTTGCCAGGGTGTCTCGGGGGTCTTACAATGTGTGGCGTGTCGTGGCACTGATCGGGAAGGACAGCATGAGCATCACCGAGGTCAAGTCGTTCACGGACGCCGTCGTTCGCAATGTTGAGCGCGTGATCGTGGGCAAGCGCCCTGTCATCGAAATGGCGATGGTGGCGTTGCTGTGTGAGGGCCACATCCTACTAGAGGACGTGCCGGGCGTGGGCAAGACCATGCTGGCCCGGTCGATCGCTGTGTCGCTGGGGTGCAGCTTCAAGCGGCTCCAATGCACGCCTGACTTGTTACCCACCGACGTAACCGGCGTGTCGATCTTTAACCAACAGACGTCGGATTTCGAATTTCGGCCTGGTCCCGCCTTTGTGAATGTGCTGCTGGCGGACGAGATTAACCGCGCCACCCCCCGCACCCAGTCGGCCTTGCTGGAGGCCATGGGCGAATACCAGGTCACCGTCGATGGCGAGACGCGACAGCTGCCACGGCCGTTCTTGGTGCTGGCCACGCAGAACCCGATCGAGTACGAGGGCACCTTCCCACTGCCCGAGGCACAGCTCGATCGGTTCTTGTTGCGGCTGGACGTGGGCTACCCCACCTTTGAGGAGGAGGAGCGCATTCTGGAGAACCTGCGCCGAGAGCATCCCATTCAGAGCATCGAACCGGTGGTAGACGCTGCTGGGCTTCCCGCTCTGCAGTCAGAGGTGTGGGATGTCAACGTGGATGAGACCGTGCGCGCTTATATCGTGCGGCTGGTCAGCGCTACCCGCGGCCACCAGGACCTGGCGCTCGGCGCCAGTCCGCGCGGCAGCTTGGGGCTCTACAAAGCGGCCCAGGCGCTGGCGGCCATCCAGGGGCGCGACTATGTGCTGCCCGATGACGTCAAGCGGCTGGCGCCCGCGGTGCTAGCCCATCGCCTGATCGTCAAGCCTGAGAGTGCGTTGCGCGGTCGGACGGCGGCCAGCGTGTTGCGGGACTTGATGGAGCGAACGCCGCTCGACCTGGGCGATCTTCCGGAGGCGTGATCACCGTCGGCTAGACGATTGGAAGCATGCCATGGAAGGTCTGCTCCTGTTCATCCTGGGGCTGTTTATCCTCGCGGCGGTCTTTCGGCTGCCATTTTTCGTCTACATTTTATACGTTTTCTTTGGCCTCTATCTGCTTTCAAGAGTGTGGGTAGATCGCTCGGCCAAGGCGCTGGCTTGCCGTCGGGACTATTTACCGCGCGCCTTTCACGGCGAGCGGATTCCCGTCAAGTTGGAGGTGCAGAACAAGGGCTGGCTACCGCTGCCCTATGTCCGTCTCCACGAAAGCTTGCCCGTTAGGCTGATCTCACCCAACTTTCAGCGGGCGGTGGTCTCGTTTCTGCCCAAGGAAAAGGTCACGCTGGATTACGAGTTGGAGGGGCGGCGCCGCGGCTACTATCCCCTGGGGCCGTTGACCATCCACACTGGCGACCTCTTTGGCATTCGCTCCGTGGAGCTTCAGATCCCCTCCGACGACCATCTGACGGTCTACCCGCGTATCATCCCGCTGCCCGAGCTGGGGTTGCCGGCGCAGACGCCCATGGGCACCTTGGCGACCCAGCAGCGGATCTATGAGGATCCCAGCCGCATTATCGGGGTGCGAGACTATCAGATCGGAGACAGCCTGCGCCGGATGCACTGGAAGGCTTCGGCGGCCGCGGGCAAGCTGCAGGTCAAGCGGCTGGAGCCGGCCATCTCGATCGAGGCGCAGATATTCCTGAACCTCGATGCGGCCGCCTACACCCAAGGGCGCGTCCATGATGCCACCGAGCTGGGCATCATCACCGCGGCTTCGATCGCCCACGCGCTGGTCTCCAAGCGCCAGACGGTGGGGCTCTGCACCAACGGTAGCGATCCTCTGGCCGAGGATCACCGTTACATCACGCTGCCGCCGCGCAAGGGCACGGGCCACCTGGTGAACATCCTGGAGGCGCTCGCCCGGGTGGGCACGTCGGAAGGGCATTCCTTTGGGGATCTCTTGCAGCAGGCCAGCATGCACCTGAGCTGGGGCGGCACGGCGGTGGTCATCACCGCTCACGCCGACGAGGAGCTGTTCTCGCAGCTCTTGATGATGAAGCGGAATGGTTTCCACATCGTGCTGATCGTCACCGACGCCCGCGAGCCGTTTGCGGCTGTTCGCGAGCGGGCGCGTGCCGTAGGGATTGTAGCCTACGAAGTGTGGCAAGAGAGGGATCTGGATGTCTGGCGCGCCCGATAGAGTGTCCATCCCGGGACGGTTCTTTTTCCGGGCCTTGCTGGCCTCGGCCATGTTGAGCTGTATCGGTGTCGCCTGCTATGGCTTTGTTCGCAACATTGTCGACACGTGGCCTGGCTGGTGGCTGCCGGTTCTGGCATTGCTGGTTAGTCTGGAGAGCATCTTTTCCGAGCGCCTCGCCAACGCTCCCGAGCGTCACCTAGAAGATGCGGTTCGGTTCCGCGTGGCCGAGGCGGTGAGCCTGGTTCTGGTCGTGCGGCTGGTCTCCTCGCTGGCCTATGGCTGGCCGCACTTCATGGGCGACTTGCGTATGTGGACCGCCGAGCCGTGGACCATCCTAGACCTGACGTTCGTCTTGTCGACGGCCATCCTGGCCGGGTTCTGGGTGGTGGCGCGCAAGTTGGGGATAGCGCTGCAATCGCTAGAAGCAGACCCATTCGAGCACGCGCTCTCGCCCACCGACGCCGAGTATGACCTGCGCTCGAGCATGCCCTCTCGCGGTCTGACCGATCGGTCTGCGGAGGGCCGCCGGGTGGCGGGTATCTTTTTGGGTGGCGGGGCTGTGATGCTGGTGCTGGTGGGGTTGTCGCACATCAACATCGCCGAGATGGAGGTCGTAGAGGCCGCCAACGTGCGCTGGCTGGGGTCGAACTTGCTGGCCTACTTTGCCTTGGGCTTGGCGCTGATCAGCGAGGTGCGCTATGCCACGCTGGTGGCCACGTGGGAGGTGCAAGAGATCCCGGTGCTGGGCCAACTGGGGCGCCGATGGCTCTCCCTGTTGGCCGGAAGTCTGCTGTTGGTGGCCGTCACGGCCGCCCTGCTGCCCACTAGCTACTCGGTGAACTTGTATCAGGCCATCTCACAGATCGTGCAATGGGTGATCTATGGGGTGGCGTATGCGATCATGTTGGTGGTCGGCGGGGTGGGCTATCTGCTGGCTCTGGTAATGAGCCTCTTTTCGGGCAAGCCCGTCGAGGCTCCGCCGATGACGCCCATGATGGAGATGCCGGTCTTTGAGGGAGACGCCGGCGGCGAGCCGGCTGCATGGTGGCCGCTGGTGCGATCGCTGATCTTTTGGGCGGTGATTGTGGGCGGCGGCGGGTACGCGCTGTTCCACTTTTTGCAGGACCGATGGGGGTTATTCCGCGGATTCCACCCCTGGGACCTGTTGAAGCGGTTCTGGGCGTGGCTGGTCAGTGTGTGGGCCAAGACTGGCGAGGTGGTGCAGCAGGTGCGAGAGGAGGCGGCCAGGCGCCGAGCGTTGCGCCAGAGCGCGGCCGCCCGGTCTCAGCGGCGCCGCCGGAGAGCACTGACGCCCCGCGAACGGGTGCAGGAGCTCTATGTGCGGGCTCTGGACGTGGCCGATCGTTACGGCTTGGGCCGCGCCCCCAACCTGACGCCCTCCGAGTACCTGCCTTGCCTGGCGCCGCACGTGCCCGAGGCCGAGAACGACCTATCCGAGCTGACCCGGACCTTTGAGCGGGCGCGCTACTCTTGTGACGATGTCTCTCCCAGCGACGTGGAGCGCGCCGGTGGTTGCTGCGAGGCGCTCGAGCAGGCACTGGAGGCGCGAGCCGCCTCTGAGGCCGCGACGTGACCGATCGCGACCTGTTTGACCACGCGGCTGAGGAGAGCATTCGCCGCAGCGCGCCTCTGGCTGCTCGTATGCGGCCCCGCACTTTGGACGAATTCGTGGGGCAGGAGCATATCGTCGGCCCGGGGCGCCTGCTAAGGCGAGCCATCCAGGCCGATCAGCTCTCCTCGCTGATCTTTTACGGGCCGCCTGGTTCAGGCAAGACGACCTTGGCGATGGTCATCGCCAACACCACGCTGTCGCACTTTGTGACTATCAACGCCGTATTGGCGGGGGTGCAGCAGATCCGCGAGGTGACCGAGAGCGCCCGCGAGCGGCGCAAGATGCATCAGCGCCGCACTATCCTGTTTGTCGATGAGGTCCATCGCTGGGACAAGCGCCAGCAGGACGCCCTGTTGCCGTGGGTGGAAAACGGGACCATCATCATGATCGGTGCCACCACCGAAAACCCCTGGTTCTCGGTGAACCGGGCGTTGCTCAGCCGCAGCCGCGTCTTTCAGATGGTCCCCCTAGAGCCACAGCATCTGCGAGAGATCGCCCTTGCCGCTATTGGCGATGCCGAGCGGGGCTATGGCGATCGCGATGTGGTCATCGCGCCCGAGGCGCTGGACCATCTGGCAGAGGTGGCCAACGGCGACGCCCGCTCGGTGCTCAACGCCGTCGAGCTGGCCGTCGAGACCACCGAGCCCGATGCCGACGGGCGGATCCTCATCGACCTGGCCGTGGCCGAGGAATCGATCCAGCGGCGCGCCGTCCTCTATGACCGCCAGGGCGACTATCACTTTGATACCATCAGTGCCTTTATCAAGTCGCTGCGCGGATCGGATCCCGATGCGGCGCTGTATTGGCTTGCCAAGATGGTCTATGCCGGCGAGGATCCGCGCTTTATCTTTCGCCGTATGCTGATCGCGGCCGGGGAGGATATCGGGTTGGCCGATCCCGACGCGATGCGCGTGGTGGTGGCCGATGCTGAGGCGTTCGAGCGGGTGGGCCTTCCGGAGGGCAGGTTTCACCTGGCGCACGCGGCGCTCTATCTGGCGACGGCCCGCAAGTCCAACTCGGCCATGGGGTTCTTTGACGCGCTGGCCGCCGTGGAGCAAGAGGCCGAGGGAGAGGTGCCGGTCCATCTGAAGGACGCCAGCCGCGATCGCGAGGGCTTCGGCCACGGCGAGGGGTACTTGTATCCCCATGCCTACCGGGATCACTGGGTGGCGCAGCAGTACCTGCCCGATCATCTTCAGGGCAAGGTCTACTACAAGCCCTCTGATCAGGGCTATGAGGCCGGCATCAGGGAGCGGGTGCAGAGACGGCGCGAGGCCCAGCTAGCGGCGATGTTGGACGTGGACGACCAGCCATCGGAGATACTCACCTTTTCGCCTGATGACCGGAGCCGTGATCGCTGGCTCCAGCGGGCGGTAGGCACCCTGGGCGAGGAGCTTGAGGCGGTGCGCGATCGCCTCCTTGGCGCTCGTGGGCTGGCCCGACACCACCTGGTGTTGGATCTGTCGGGCGATAGCGGCCTCCTGACGTGGGAGGCGCTGCGACGGGTGCCCGAGGGTGGGGTTTGGTGTCGGGTTCCGAACGAGCGTGTGGCCGAGGCCATGGCCCAACAGGCGGCGCCGCTGGAGGCGCTCCAGCGGCCGATCTTGGTGCCGGCCACCCTGGAGCAGCTAGCCGATGGGCTGGCCGAGTCGGGCCATGGCGACGTGCGCTATGACCTAATCGTGGGGCGCAACGTGCTGGGCTCGCAGCCAGACAAGCAGGCGCTGCTGAGGGGGCTCGTGCCACTGCTGGCCGACGACGGCGTGCTCAGCTTGGCAGAGGTGGTGCCCTCGGCCACCCAGCGGCTGTCGGCGTTGCTTCCCGCGGCGGCGCTGCCGGCCGAGCTGCTGGAACGGTGGCGTGAGGCCGAGGAGGCTCTCTACCATGACCGCGCCAACCCCAAGACGAGCTGGGGTCCGGACGACCTCCGAGCGGTGCTGGACCAGGCGGGCTGTCGAGATGTTCACGTGGAGGCTGTCCGTGGGCGACGGGATCAGATGCTCACTCCCCGCCAGCTGGATGCCTGGTTCGCCAGCGGCCAGGAACCCGCCAGCTATGCCGACCGGCTGGCATCGGCGCTCTCGGCTGAGGAGATCGGTGCTGTGCGCCGGGCCTGCCAGACGCACCTTGGCGGGCAGGTGGTGTGCTGGGAGACCACGACCGCCTACGTTCGGGCGGTGCGGCCAGCTTGACCAAGGCTCGCCTCTGCACTAGAAAGAGGCGGCCGCGACCGTCGTGATGGGCTAGAGATCAGGTAAGGAGCGATCACGTGTCACTTGTCACCGTCATAGGGCGTGGCCACGGAGGTACGCGGGCCATGTCTCACACCCTGACGGCCTCGGGTGTGTTCATGGGCGAGCCGCAGAACGTATCCGGCGATCTGCTGCCCCCGGAGCCGATGTATGAGGCCTGCCGGATGTTTGCTCAGTACGTCTCTTGGAAGGGTGGGCTCTCGTGGGACTGGCACCGGGCGCTCACCATGGATCCGCCCCGCGCGTTCATCGAGCTTATCGAGCAGTACTTGTCCAGCGTGTTGGCGAGTGACGCCCCGCACCGCGGCTGGAAGATCCCCGAGACCACGCTCTGCTACCCCTGGATTCGGCGCATGTTCCCCGCGGCCAGGTATATCATCTGGACGCGAGATCCGCGCGATAGCATCGTCGGCGCGCACAAGACTGACGACCTGCGGGACTTTGGTATCGCGTATCCCGAGACCGAGGACGAACGGGAGCGGCGGGCCATCTCCTACCTCTACCAGTACCGCCTGGTGCAGGCTGCGCCCCGACCGGCGCACTGGATTGAGGTGCGGTTCGAGGATTTTGTGCTGCACCAAGAGGAGACGCTGGCGCGCTTGGAGGAGTTCCTGGGGATTCCGCTGGCGCGGATCCCGGTGCGTCGCGATCCCGTCGGCCGTTGGAAGACGGATGAGGGGCGGCATGACTTCTGCTTTTTCGAGGATCCGATTCGGGAGTACCAGTACGAGCCGATAGAGGTTCGCTGACCACAGGCACGACGTTGCGTCGGGCACCTGATATGCCGTTGGCAGAGGAGAAAACATGGCCAAGATCTGTTTCCTGGGAGCTGGCAGTACCGTGTTTGCCAAGAACGTGCTTGGCGATTGCCTGCACGTGCCGGCGCTGCGCGACGCCGAGATCGCGCTGATCGATATCGACGCCGATCGGCTGCACGTCTCCGAGACCATGCTCAAGAACGTCAGCCGCACCATGGGCGCCGAGGCTGACATCCGAGCCTATCTCTCGGACGACGCCGCCGATGCGCTGAGGGGCGCTGACTATGTGGTGAACGCGATCCAGGTCGGTGGCTATGAGCCGGCGACGGTGATTGACTTTGAGATTCCGAAAAAGTACGGCCTGCGGCAGACCATCGCTGATACCCTGGGCATTGGTGGCATCTTTCGCGCGTTGAGGACCATCCCCGTGATGTTGGACTATTGTCGGATTCTTGAGGACGTGGCGCCCGACGCGCTGCTGCTCAACTATGCCAACCCGATGGCGATGCTGACGGGCGCCATCCTCAAGGCCACCGGTGTGCGCACGGTGGGGCTCTGCCACAGCGTTCAGGGCTGTGCCAGGCACCTCTGTGCCGAGCTCGATCTGCCCACCGATGATCTTCAGTGGCGTGTCGCTGGCATCAACCACCAGGGTTGGTTGCTGGAGGTGTCCCGGCATGGCGAGGATCTCTATCCCGAGATCAAGCGGCGTGCCGAGCTGCCCGAGTACAAGCCTCGTGATGCAGTGCGCTTTGAGCTGATGAAGTGGTTCGGCTATTACGTCACCGAATCCAGTGAGCACACGGCCGAGTACGTGCCTTGGTTCATCAAGGCCCGCAATCCGGAGCTGATCGAGCGGTTCCACATCCCGCTGGACGAGTACCCGCGGCGCTGCATCGCCCAGATCGAGGGATGGGCCAAGATGCGCGAGGAGCTGCTGACTGACTCGCCCATCGAGCATCGACGCACCCACGAGTACGCTTCGTGCATCATCGAGGCGACCTTGACCGGCGTGCCGTTCACCTTTGGCGGCAACGTCCTGAACAAGGGGCTGATCACCAACCTCCCCACCGATGCGTGCGTAGAGGTCATGTGCGTGGCCGATCGGTCTGGCGTGACGCCGACCTATGTGGGCGACCTGCCGGCCCAATGCGCCGCGCTCAATCGCACCAACATCAACGTGCAGGAAGTGACCATCCAGGCGGCGCTAACCCAGCGTCGTGACTATATCTACCAGGCGGCGTTGCTCGATCCGCACACCGCGGGCGAGCTTACCATCGACGAGATCGTCTCGCTCTGTGACGACCTGATCGATGCGCACGCCGAGTACCTGCCTGCCTACAAGTAGCCCACCTGGACGCAGAGAGGCGGGGGCAAGAGCCCCCGCCTCTTTTGTGTGGCGAACCTAAGCATTGGGCAGATAGGCGCCCAACTCCTTGAGGCGACCCTGGACCTCGGAGACCTCGATCTCGTGCACGTCTTGGTCCATCGATGAGGCCAACGCCGCGGCCACGCCGGCGGCCTGGCCCGTGATATAGCAGCCCGGCATGACGCGCACCGAGCCTTGCAGAGGGCGGTCGGCGCTGATGCAGCGGCCGGCCACGAGGACATTGCTCAACCCTTTGGGGGTCAGCGTGCGGTACGGGATGCCATAGCTCTCGCCGATGCCCAGTCGGAACGAGTGGAGCCCCTCCATCAGCTTGTCAAAGGCCTCGGCGCTGGGATCGGAAGCGTGGATATCGACGGGATACGAGTAGCGTCCAATCTCGTCAGGGAATACCGCTCGCGCCTGAAAGTCGGCCAGGTTGAGCTGATAGTCCCCCACGATCCGGCGCGTTTCGCGGATGCCCAACAGGGCTCCGGTCGCGGCCAGTTCGATCTCGCTATAGCCAGTCATGTAGCGGCGGTAGAACAGTTCGTACTCGGTCATGAGCTGGCGGCCATAGACCAGCGCCTCGGTAAGGGATCGCTCATCGGTTCCGTCCACGCCAAAGGTGTGCCCAAGGTTGCCGCCTGCCAACGTCTGGCCCACACGCCACATCCCCGGCAGGTGCCGGTCTGGCACAGAAAAGACGCCATCGGCAAAGGCGCGTGGCAGCTCATCCTCGCCGCGTTGCATGGCGGCCCGAATGGCCGTCCAGTCTACGTTGGCCCATAGGCTACAGAGCGTGCCGGCCATCATCTTGCCTCGATCGTCACCCTTTTCGTAAGGGGCGCCGGCCCAGGCCGCCAGGTCGCCGTCGCCGGTGGCGTCCACATAGATCCCTGCGCGCACGGCATAGGGGCCGCTCTTGCCGGCACACACCACCGCCTCTACGGCGCCGTCGGCCGCGATGACATCCACCATCTGCGTCATCAGCGCATAGGTGATGCCTGATTCGACTACCATCTGGTCGTACACGCGCTTGAGCGTCTCGGCGTGGATGCTCAAGTGTCGCAGGGGATCATCGTAGCGGTCGTCGGGACTGGCACCCTTGGCCTCCCAGAGGCGATCATAGACCTCGCGGCCGATGCCCCCGGCCAAAAAGTTCACCCCGTCGGCAAACTGCATGAACGCCGGCACCATGCCCACGGTGCCCATGCCGCCAAAGCAGCCCGTTCCCTCGATGAGCAGCACGCTGGCCCCCTGACGCGCTGCCGCCAGGGCGGCGGCAATGCCTGCCGGGCCCCCGCCAGCGACAAAGACGTCGACCTGGTGCCGCACCGGCAGCTCTTTGCTATACGTTACCATCGGATCTGCCTCCTCTTGTGTCTCAACTCTTGCGCATGTCGCTACCAGCCCATGGGCCGCCCCAAGAGCTCTTCGAGCTGGCGGTTGGGTTCTGCATAGTACGCCTCTAGACGGCGCCTCACCGCCAGCGGGAGCGCGGCGGCTCGATCTCCCCGGTTGTGATGGCCCAGATAGGCCGTGGGGTCGCCCACCGCACTGGCGGGACGGATGCCCAGATGCTCGCAGACTGGGTCGAGCGTGCCAAGGCCATTGGCGAAATAGTCCTCGCTGCGCAGGATGAGGAACTGCTCTCGCGGGAACCAGCGCATCCAAGCCCAGAGTTGCTGGGCGTAGAGTCCTCGCTGCAGGTACGACCGGTGCTGCCACGCCCAGGGATCGCCGAGCGGATCCGTGGACGGTTCGCCTCCACCGTTGCTCAGTTCACGCAGGAGGGCCTCTACGACCGGGGCGTCCTCATGCCCCATACGCACCTCATGACGATAGTGAGAGTGGGCGCGCTCCACTGGGTTGCGCAGCAGGACCACCAGTCTGGCATCGGGAACCAACGCAGCCGCTCGCTCCGCCGCTAACGGATGGGCCAGGTAGAAGGGAGTGGCCTCGCCCATGACCAGCGCGCGTCCCTGCTTACGAGCCTGGTTCCGTCGGGCTTCCCGCGCAAAGTGGGCCCGGTACCATCGCGCGCCTCGATGGTACGCCAGGTCAAAGTAGTGCACCTCTTTCACGAGCGATGGGCACACGTCCGGATGCGCTGCCAGAGCCTTTTGCAGTGAGGTGGTGCCGCCCTTTTGGGCGCCGATGATGATATAGTCGGGCAAGCCGCGACCAGCGGCGTCCCCCGTGAGGAGGCGCGCTTGGATAATCGCGGCTCGCGCGGTGGAGCGCAGCCTTCGCTTGGCAGCACGCGCCCAATCGTCTGGCATGGCGGTCCTCTCTCCTTGCTCTGATCAACTGGGCCTCGGCCACGTTCGGCCCTTTGAGCGCTCGCTGTTGCTCATGCGACCACACTCTAGTACAATCTCGGCGTCTGGATCAAGCTTGCGGGCAGAGTTGGCCAGCAAGCTGCCAACTGGCAGGTTCGAGGCCCTGGCTCCGTCGAACGACTGGGGTGGTCTGCGGCGACACGGGTTCGAGTCGCGCCAGAGGGGATGTGGGAGGTGACGGTGCTCTGCGTAACCGAGCCACGCGGAGCGACAGCGCTGGCGTATTGTCCGAGGCGATACAGACCACTCCGGAATGATCTGAGAGATGAGCAAGAGAATCTACTGCGGAAACCTTTCGTACGACACCACCTCCGAGGGGCTGCGAGCTGCCTTTGAGGCCTATGGCGAGGTGGAAGATGCGGCCGTGATCACGGACCGTGAGACCGGTCGCTCACGAGGCTTTGGCTTTGTGACCATGGCCGACGACAACGATGCCCTGGCCGCCATCGAACAGATGGACGGCGCCGATTTGGACGGCAGGCGGCTGCGCGTGAATGAGGCGCAACCGCGGCCAAGCGGCGGGTCGGGGTACTCTCGTCGGTAGCCCGATGATCGTTGGGGCCCCGCGTCGCCATGTGGCGCGGGGCTCTTGTTATGGGCGATGACCTCGGCGCTTGCCAACGGGCGCGGCTCGGGTACAATGGGCGCCATCCTCGTTCAGAACGGTGGTAGGAAGGCGTCACCATGGATGACCTCGCGAACGATATCCAAGAGATCCTCCTCTCCGAGTCGCAGATCCAGCAGCGCGTGTGCGAGCTGGGTGGGCGCATATCCGCCGACTATGCTGGGCAGAACCCCCTGTTGCTCTGCGTCCTCAAGGGCGGGTACGTCTTTCTGGCCGACCTCACGCGATGCCTGACGATCAAGCACGACGTGGACTTTATGGCCATCTCGAGCTATGGCGACGGCACGGAATCCAGTGGGGTGGTGCGCATCCTGAAGGATCTCGACCGTGACATCAGCGGTCGGCACGTCCTGGTGGTAGAGGATATCATCGATACGGGGCGCACGCTGGCCTACCTGTTGCAGAACCTCCGCGTCCGCCAGCCGGCCAGCCTCAAGGTATGCACCTTGCTGAACAAGCCCTCGCGGCGCGAGATCCAGCTCGACGTGGACTATACGGGGTTCGAGATCCCAGACCGCTTTGTGATCGGCTATGGGCTCGACTTTGCGGGGCACTATCGCAACCTTCGATTCGTGGGCGTCCTCAAACCCGAGGTCTACACCTGACCCACCACCTGGCGGTAGACCGATAGCAGGTTGGCGGCAGCATCCTCCCAGCGGAACTGGGCCGCTCGTCGGCGGCCGCGGGCAACCAACGTGTGTGCCAGTTCCCTATCGGTCAGCACTCGCTCCAGCGCGTCGGCCAGGCCCGTGGCGTCGGTGGGATCCACCAGGAGAGCCGCATCGCCGCACACCTCTGGCAGCGAAGGCGCCGTGCTGCCGACCACGGGCGTGCCGCAGGCCATGGCCTCCAGGGCAGGCAGGCCAAAGCCCTCATAGAGCGAGGGAAAGGCCAACAACGAGGCCCCCGTGTACAACGCTGGCAGGTCTGCGTCGGGCGCGAACCCCAGGAGCTGCACCTGATCCTCCAACCCCAAGCGAGCGATGGTCGCGTCGATCTCCTGCGTCAGCCAGCCGCGCCCTCCCACGATCGCCAGCGTGTGAGGGAGGCTGGCGCGTTTTCGCAGCGCGGCAAATGCCTGCATCAAGATGGGATAGTTTTTGCGCGGCTGAAGGGTGCCTACCGCCAGAAGATAGGGCGTGCGCAGGCCGTGGCGCGAGGTCACCTCACGGACCGCCTCGGCGGGCTGCGGTGCGAACCGCTCGTCGACCCCTGCATAGATCACGTGCACCCGCTCGGGCGCCACATCCAGCAGCTCGATGACGTCCTCTCGCGTGCTATGCGAATCGGCCAGGATGGCATCGGCACGCCGCGCCGAGCGTGGCACCGAACGCATCAAGTACTCGAGCAGCGACGGGGCGGAACAATGGGGTAGCCGCATGAACGAGAGATCGTGGATGGTCACCACAGAGCGCGCTTTCAGCAGCGGGGGCAGCACAAAGTCAGGCGAATGAAACAGATCCACGGCTCCCGTCAAGCACTCGGCAAAGAGGGGAAGGCGCAGTCGTTGCCAGATCATGGCCAGGTGGTGGTCGCTCAGCGGCAAGGTTCGGCGCCGCACGTTGGGCGGCCAGGGAGGCTCGGTTCGCTTGCCCCCCGCGGACAGGAGCACGTAACGATTCTCTGGGTCGAGGGCCAGCAGGGCTTGGGTGAGCTGGCGCGTGTAGCGGCCGATGCCCGCGCCTTGGCAGACCGCGGCGGTATAGTCGATGGCGATGCGCATCAGTCGATCTTGCGGTAGGTCCACACGCGGTTGACCCCATAGTTCCAGAAGAGCACCACCCCGATGGCGATAGCCTTGGAGATGTTATAGCCCCAGGCGCCCCAGCCGCCAAAGACCCAGCGGTCCAGCGACAGAAAGATGGCCTGATTGATCAGGTACCCGACCACATTGACCAGGGCGAACTGGCCGAGCTGGGGCAGCAGCGGCTCCTGACGCGACTCGGGAAAGGTCCACAACCGATTCCAGGTAAAGTTGCTGAGTACCGCCGCGGAAAAGGAAAAGGTGTTGGCCAGCCACTTGGCCATGCCAAAGCCTTGGATGCAGAGGTTCAGGATGCTGAAATCGACCACGGCGCCGATTGTGCCCACTACGCCGAATCGTAAAAAACGACGCAACTCGGAGCGGTGTGCTTCCGCCCAAGAGCGCGCGCGGTCCAAGAGGCTGGTCGACGGTGGGCTAGAGGTCGACATGGTGGTGCGATCCAACAGTGGTACCCTCCTGCTGCTGCACGGCGATCATCAGGCCCAGCACCAACCCGACGAGAAGGTAGATCCCCTGCACGAACAAGAGATCCACGACGCTATGGACGGCAAGGTGCCAGAGCATTCCCCAGCAGCCCAGCACGACGGCGCGGCGCCAACCCGTGCATTGTTTGATGCCCTTCCAGGTGGCTGCGAGCCCGCCCAGGAAAAAGAAAGCCAGCCCGACGGCTCCGAGGAGGCCCTGCTCGCCCAAGACGTGCAGGTACATGTTGTGGGCGTGGCCCAACGGGTCAGCCCAACGGGCGATGGCCACCTCTGGGTAGACGGCGGCGTACTGGCCCAGGCCAACGCCCAGCCAAGGATGCTGCTCGAACATGCGCCAGGCGGCCGTCCAGTGAGCCAGCCGCTCGATCATGGCAAAGTTGGCGTCGGTAACCTCGATGCTGCTCAGTTCGGCGCCCAGTAGCTGGAGGCCTCCAACCAGGCGCTCGGCGATCCCTTGGGGCGTGAGGCCCACCAACCAGGGGCCGAGAGCGAGCGCCAGAACCACGGCGACAAGGGCGGCCATGCGGGCGCGTTTGCCCGCGGCGAGCAGCAGCATAGCGACAGCAACCATCGCGGCCAGCAGGGCTCCGCGAGACCAGCTCAACACCACGCCCGCTCCGATGCAGGCGGCACAGGTCGCCGCCAGGCCCGCCAGCGCCCAGGTGGACCAATGACGTTCGCGCCGACCGACAACCAACGACACGGGAAGGGTTAATCCGAGCGGCAGCAAGAGCCCGAGATACCCCGCGTAAGGATTGGGCTGGCCAAAGGTGCCGTGGGCGCGCATGTAGCGGCCGAGGAGCTGGAACGCCTCGGGGCCACGCTGGGAGGCGAACTGGAAGACCCCCAAGACGCCTTGGGCGGCGCCCCCGACTAGGAGCGCGGCCAGCACCCACCCGATCTGACGAGGCGCGAGCTGGCTGCTGGCGTACAGCATGACGACTCCCAGCCCGACCCACTTGGCCAAGTCCTGCGCGGCGGCACCGAGCTGCGTGGCGCGGTAGCTGGAGATGAGGGCGATCAGCACCGTGACGCCGATCGCGGCCGCCAGCCCGCCGAGTCGCAGTGGGTGCGCCTGGCCCGCGGCACCGCGAAGGTACCACACCGACAGCGTGGCAACGAGCAGCAGCTCTGCGGGGCCAACTTGGATCGGGCCCACCGAGATGGTGGCGAGCGGCCCAAAGGGTACCGCCACCGCTAGGCCGCAGAGCCCCAGCCAAGGATGGCGAAAGAGCAGAGCGGCGCCGATGAGGCCGCCCAGCGCCACCAGTAGATAGCGTAGCGGAGCCTGCGCCAGCAGCCATCCCACCGCCACCAACGTCACCAGGACCAGCGCCAAGCGTAGCGCCACCCACCACGCCGAATCCACTCGGTTCACGGCCCGCTGCGCGACCATGTTCAGGAGGCCAACTGCTGGCGGAACCAGGCCACCGTCTGGGCGAGCCCTTCTTCCAGGCTGACCACGGGCTGCCATCCTAGCAGCGTGCGCGCTCGGGTGATGTCGGGTTGGCGCGTCTGGGGATCGTCCTTGGTGCGCGCGTCCTTGGGCACCACAAAGGTGATCTCAGACCGACTGGCGGTGAGGTCAATGATGGTGCGAGCGAAATCCAGGATGCTCATCTCGCGGGGGTTGCCCAGGTTGACGGGCATGGGATCGCCCAACTCCATCAGTCGAATCAGCCCCTCGACCAGATCGCTGACGTAGCAAAAGCTGCGAGTGCGCGAGCCGTCGTCAAAGACCGTAAGTGGTTCGCCTAGGATCGCCTGGCGACAGAAATTGGGGACCACCCGCCCATCGTCCAGGCGCATGCGCGGTCCAAAGGTGTTAAAGATGCGGGCGATGCGCGTTTGCAGGTTATGCGTGCGGTGATAGGCCATGGTGATGGCCTCAGCAAAGCGCTTGGATTCGTCATAGACGCCTCGCGGTCCCACGGGATTCACGTTACCCCAATAGGTCTCTGGTTGGGGGTGAACCAACGGATCGCCATAGACCTCGGACGTGGAGGCCAGCAGCAGGCTGGCGCCTTTGGCCTTGGCGAGCCCCAGGGCGTTATAGGTGCCCAGGGCGCCGACCTTGAGGGTCTTGATGGGCATCTCCAGATAGTCGACTGGGCTGGGCAGCGACGCCAGGTGATAGATGGCGTCAACGGGGCCGTCCACGTGGATCGGCGTCGTCACGTCGTGCTCGACAAAGGAGAATCCAGGGTGGTCGGCCAGGTGCGCTACGTTCGCCAGGCTGCCAGTGATCAGGTTGTCCATGGCCAGGACCTGGTGGCCGCGCTTGAGCAACTCATCGCACAGATGGGAACCGATAAAGCCAGCGCCCCCTGTTATCAGTATCCGCATCTGTCTCCCCCCACAAGCAGCGTGCGGTTGGCCACCACTGGAGTATAGTCGGCTGGATGGGTCGGTCAACGCGGGGCATCTGGCTCTGCGTATGCGCCCAGGCACGCCAGGGCAACCATCAGCCACAGGGCCAGTTCGGGCACAAAGAAAGAGCTATCCACGAGGCCGTGCCCCAGCGCTGCAGCCAAGGCGGCTGCCAGGCCGATGGCCATCGCAGGACGCTGTTCCACCCGCTGAAGGGCTATGGCTATGCCGCCCGTCAGCAACGTCAGCATGGCCACCAGGCCAGGCAGGCCCAGGCGGCTCCATGCGGCAAGGGCCAGGTTGTGCGGGTGCGATAGCCACCGCTCCACCTCGGCGCCTGGCTGGATATAGTCGCCATAGTAGTAAAGGAACCCATCAGGCCCCACGCCCAGCCAGGGGTGATCGGCGATCATCTCTGCCGCCGAACGCCACAGTTGCAGCCGCAAAAAGGCGGTCCCCTCAGTAAAGTCTAGTAGCGAGGCTAGGCGTTGCGTCCCCAAGAGTGAAACGGCCACGATGACGCCCAGAACGGCCCCAACCACGGCGATGACGCGCCAACGTCCCCCCCTCAGCCAGCCTAGCACTAGGAGGCTCAGCGGCAGGCCGATCAGGAGCGCGCCCCGCGAGAAGGTGAGCAGCAGGGTGAGCAACAGCAGTGCGGCCGCGGCCCCATAGAGCAGGCGATGTCGTCGCGTCGTGCTCCAGAGGGCGCCCGCGAGGGCCAGCGGCGCGAGCCGCTCTATCATGAGCGCCAAGTTGTTGGGTGAGCCATAAAACCCGCGGGCACGGCGCACCCCCTCGGCCTCAATGACGCCCGTGGCGGCTGGGTAGCGGACGAGGGCAT
>DAIRUQ010000012.1:41289-43777 GCA_036803245.1 Chloroflexota bacterium
GGTGGCGTGATGCGCGGCAAACGGCGATCGACAACCGCCTGCCAGGCGCGGGCGGCAACGGCCAAGAGCACGGCGATCTCGGCCACAGAGAACTGGGGCCCACCCAGCGAGACCATCACTGGCGCAAGGGGCACCGTGGCGACGGCCGCCAGGGTGGCCAGGTCGGCGTCAAAGGCCGCGAGCAGCGCGGCCATGGCCAGGCATCCTAGAGCGATCGGGGGACGGGTGGTGATGGTCGCTCCTGCTAGCATCGCCAGCAGCAAGCCTCCGCGCACAGCCACGGGAACCCTGTGCCAGATCGTTTGCCCGCGACGCCAACTCTGACGCCAGCCAAGATCCCCGAGATCGTGCCAGAGTAGTGCCAGCAGCCAGCCTACCGTTCCGAGGCCGAGCACCAGCGAGCGTGCGAGGGGCCAGACGGATCGTTCGGCGGCGACCTGAAAGCCAGCCAGGGCCTTTGAGAGCTCCGCATCGGCGCTGATCCGCGCCGTATGCTCGCGCAACGAAAGGCGCTGGCCTATGACGATGCGGTCAGCCGCCTCGTCCAGCGGCAGCGTGGTATCCTGTGCGGTGTGCTGCTCGTCCACGCGGATGCTCAGGTCCACCGCGAAGGTCGATTCAGACGGAAGCAACCATAGCCGCGTACCCCAAAAGGCTACATCGGTGAGGGCGGGGTTCTGGGTGGGCTGCAGCGCATGCAAGGAGCGTGTCACCCCGGGTGAGAGGCTGCGCGCATCCGCACGAAGGGCCTGTGAGAGCACGCTCGCAGCCGCTGTCGGGCTGCCATCGGGGTCATGCAGTGCAAAGCCCCAGACAGGATCGTCGGCAGCCGCATCAGGTTGCCAGTGACCAAAGGCCGCCCAGGTCAGCCAGGGCCATTCGTGTGTCAGTCGGTCAAAGCCGGCCTGGAGACGCTGCGCCTGAACCTCGGGTGCATCGGAGCCGGAAGGGTTGGCCTGGCCGGTCCAGTCGCCGGGCAGGGCGCACCAGCCGCCATCGAGGGCCCAGATGGGACGATCGGACAAGCCTCTGCGGAGGAGCTCTCTGCGCAGGAGGACGGTGCGGCTAAAGTTGAGCGTGTCAGCGTCGACCCGCCGATCATGTGGTCCCGACCAAAAACCCAGCGGCCGGGCCCCTAGAACGTCGTACAAAGGCGCCGCACCCAGGCGGTGCATCTCCTGTAGATAGCGGAGCTCGTTGAGGTTCTGGCCTCCGCTTTCTGTGTTGGGAGCCAGCCCTCCCGCCACGATGACGGCCTCGGGATTCGCGGCGCGGACGGCGGCTGAGGCCTCTCCGAGGAGGGCCACATAGCCGGCGGGGTTCACCGGTCCGTCTCCCCAATGCGGTCGGATATTGGGCTGATCCCATACCTGGTAGGCGGCGATGACGTCGCCGTAGCGCCCGGCCAGCGCAGCCATGAACGCACCGTAGGCGGCGGGATCCTCAGGCGGTGCCCACGGGTTGTCGCGTTCCCAGGCGCGGCGCGCCCAGGGTGGCGCATCGTTGACATAGACCACGAGTTGCAGTCCTCGATCGGCGACGGCGGGCATGGTGCGATCCCAGACGTCCCACTGGTAGACTCCGGGCGTAGGTTCGACGGCGGCCCAGGAGATGCGTTGGCGGAGCATGCGGTAGCCAAAGGCGTGCATTTCGTCCAGTGCCCATGCAAGATCGCTGGCGTTCTGGTACTGCTGCAGATCAACGTTGATGCCCAAGCGAGGAGACTGCAGCGTGGGCTGGTCGGCCGTCCCTCCCGACTCAACGCCGCGAAGCTCCCGCCGCTGCTTGGCGATGTCGTCGGCGGCCATGAAAGACACAGCGACGATGCAGATCGTCAGCAGGATGACGCGGCCCAGGGCGCGGATCTGGCTCGGAACTGGTGGCATGGCACTCCCTATGACGGGACGCATCGTCCCGTCCGCTGATCATAGCACAGGGGGGCCGCCGCCGACAAGCTTTTTTGTCCTCTTCGATCTGTGGTATAATCGCTCACAGTCTTTGGAACCCTCAGGAAGGAACGCCTCGTGGCCAATCTGTTCGCCAACTTGTTCGGCTCATTCGCCAGGGATGTTGGCATTGACCTGGGCACTGCCAACACGCTGGTGTTCCTAGAAGGTCAGGGGATACGCATCCACGAGCCTTCGGTGGTGGCGATAGACAAGCGCAGCAAGCGCGTCCTCGCGATCGGCGCCGAGGCCAAAGAGATGGTGGGCCGCACGCCGGCCAGCATCGTGGCGATTCGCCCTCTGCGGGACGGCGTCATCTCGGACTTCGATATCACCGAAAAGATGCTGCACTATTTCATCCACAAGGTGCACCCGCGCCGCGGCCTGTTCAGCAGCAAACCGCGGGTGGTGATCGGGATCCCGAGCGGCGTCACCGAGGTGGAAAAGCGTGCCGTCCACGAGGCCGCGCTGTCGGCCGGGGCTCGCTACGCCTATCTGGTGGAGGAGCCCATGGCTGCCGCCATCGGAGCTGGATTGCCGGT
>DAIRUQ010000013.1:0-1663 GCA_036803245.1 Chloroflexota bacterium
CACGCTCAGGCTGCCCGGCGAGGACAAAGAGGGCGTTTGGGGCGGCACCGAATTTCTCAAGCAGGTCGCTCTCGGAGACGCTCCCGATCTCACCGGCAAGCGCGTGGCCGTGGTGGGTGGTGGTAACACCGCCATCGACGCCGCTCGCACCTCTATGCGATTGGGGGCAGACCAGGTCAGCATCGTCTACCGCCGCACTCGTGAAGAGATGCCGGCGGCCGATCTCGAGATCGAGGAGGCCCAGGAAGAGGGCCTGGTGCTCCATACCCTGGTGAACCCCACGGCTATCTTGGGGAATGGTCATGTGGAGCAGCTCGAGCTGATCCGCCAGCAGTTGGGCGAGTTTGACGATAGCGCCCGACGTCGGCCATCACCCATCGAGGGTTCCGAGTTCACGCTGGATGTCGATGTCGTCATCGCGGCCATCGGTCAGAGCAGCGAGGTCGATTGCGTCGGCGATTGTGGCGTTACATTCAATCGAAACACGACGGTGCAGGTTGACCGCCTCTTGGCCACCACCCGCGAAGGCGTCTTTGCAGCGGGCGACCTGGTCCTCGGTCCCGCAACCGTCGTTGAGGCGGTCGCTCAGGGCAACCAGGTAGCCGAGACGGTGGATACCTACCTGCGCGAGGGCGTGATCGGTGCGGCCGCTGGGCTAAAGGCGTACGACGACCTGCCGGTGGCCTGGGACATGGAAGAGTATGGCGACGCCAAGCGTGCCAAGATGCCAGTGCAGGATCCCATCGTGAGACGGACCAACTGGCAAGAGGTCGAGCTGGGGTTCTCCGAGTCGGCCTGCCGCGAGGAATGTAAACGGTGTCTCCGTTGCGATCTCGAATAGGTGTATCCCGTGACGGATTCTCTGGGCGCCACGGCGCCCAGAGAACCTTGCGGGTGACAGAATCGGCTGTTACGGATCGCTGCGATCGAGACGCCAGGCTCACGGGCCGTTCGAGAGAGTCACAGAGGCGCTCAGTAGCAGACTTGGCGCAGCGCTCGGTGCAGCATAGCGCATTCGATGAGGAGGAGTCATGCCCGACGTCAGAGTGACGATCGACGGGACGGAAGGCAGCGTCCCGGCCGGGATCACTGTTCTTGAGGCGTGTCGCAAGCTGGGCGTTGAGGTGCCCACGCTGTGCGACCATCCAGCGATTGAACCCATCGGGGCCTGCCGCATCTGCCTCGTGGAGGTGGAAAAGCAGCGCGCGCTCCAGCCGGCCTGCACTTTTCCCGTCTCTGACGGCATGGTGGTGCATACCCGCTCCGACCGCGTGGTAGATGCCAGGCGCTTTGTGCTGCAGCTGCTCTTTTCCGAGCGGAACCACTTTTGCATGTTCTGCCAGATGAGCGGGAGCTGCGATCTGCAAGACCTGGCATATGACTATGGGCTCGATCACTGGGAGTTTGACCGAGCGTTCCCGCGCATGGGCGTGGATGCGTCGCGCGAGTTCTTTGTGATGGACCACAATCGCTGCATCCTCTGCCGGCGGTGTGTGCGCGTGTGTGATGAGCTGGTCGGCAACGCCACGTTGGGCGTCAAGCATCGTGGCGCCGAGACCATGATCATCGCCGATATGGATGTCCCCTTTGGCGAATCGAGCTGCATCTCGTGCGGGACCTGTCTCCAGGTATGCCCGACCGGGGCGCTGGGCGATCGCGCCAG
>DAIRUQ010000013.1:1763-43323 GCA_036803245.1 Chloroflexota bacterium
CGAGATGGGTGCGGCCATCGCTGCCAAGCTGCCGGGCACCAAGCAGCAGCTCGGAACCGTGCTCCTGGACGACAGCGCTGGCCTCGCTGCTCTGGACGAGGCAGACTTGTTCGTGGTGGTGGGCACCGATCTGACGGTGGAGCATCAAGTGGCCAGCTTTTCCATCAAGCGGGGGGTCCGCCATCGCGGGGCACGCCTGATGTTGGTGTGTGACGGTGACAACGGGCTCGCTCCCTGGGCGTTCAAGCAGGTCGGCCTGAACGAGGCCGCCAGCGTGCTGGACATCATCAAGGGTGCTGAGCAGGCGGTTGTCGTCTACGATGCCAAGCGTTCGTCCGTAGCCAAGGCCATCGCCGAGGCCGTCCCGGGAGCCAAGTGCGTTGCCTTTACTGACGGCGCCAACACCAAGGGGCTGGCAGCCGCCGGCGTAGCCGAGGCCTTCGCTGGGGGTGCCAAGGCCTACCTGGTGGTGGCTGGCGAGGAGACTGGCGCTGACGAAAGCGTCATGGCCGCCCTAGGGGCCGCTGATTTCGTGGCCGTGCAGGCCAGCTATGCCCAGCCTTGGGCCGATGTCGCTGATGTGATCTTGCCCATGCCCACCATGTGGGAAAAGAGCGGCACGGTCATCAGCGCCGATGGCGTAGAGCGCGAGGTGCGCGGCGCGGTCGCGTTCGAAGGCCTTTCAGATGTCACAACCATAGAGCGCCTGGGCGCCCTTCTGTCATAGAACGGGTCAAACCTGAGCGAGAAGCGAGGAGCCGTCATGGGCAAGGTTACGCTCTGTTCCGATTGGCTGGATGTGTGCTCTGGCTGCCATATGTCTCTGCTGGATATCGACGAGCGCATCATCGAGCTGGTAAAGCACGTGCAGTTGCTATCGACGCCGGTTACCGACCTGAAGCATCCTCCCGAAGAGGGCTGCGATGTGGGTATCCTCACTGGAGCGGTCAGCAATGACCACCAGGAAGAGGTCGCCCGCAGGATGCGCGAGCGCTGCAAGGTGCTCATCGCGGTGGGAGACTGCGCCGTGACCGGTGGCATCTGCACCATGCGCAACTTTTTTGACGTCGAGGACGTGCTAGAGCGCAGCTATGTTGAGACCGAGAGTACCGACGAGGGCCAAGAGGTTCCGCGTTCGGAAGAGATCGCCAAGCTGTACCCGCAAGTCAAAGCGGTGAACCAGGTGGTCAAGGTGGATCTGCATATCCCCGGCTGCCCGCCGCCAGCAGACGCACTGTGGTACGCGATCACCGAGCTTTTGGCCGGTCGTACGCCCGTATTGACCGATGACATGTTGACGTATGACTAGCGCCTTGGTGGCCAAGACGACCACCCTGTTCGGCATAGAGGAGTTGTAAGATGGGCCAAAAGCTAACCATCGATCCAGTAACGCGCATTGAGGGCCACGCTCGAGTGACCATCCGCGTCGATGATGACGGCCAGGTCGAGCAGGCCTATATGCATGTGGACCAGTTCCGGGGCTTTGAAAAGTTCTCGGAAGGCCGCATGTATTATGAAATGCCGGTGATCACCCCCCGCATCTGCGGCATCTGCCCGGTGAGCCACCATCTGGCCTCGGCCAAGGCGGCTGACCGTATCGCCGGCGTGGTGCCGCCGCGCCCCGCGCAGCTCTTGCGCGAGCTGCTGCACATGGGCCAGATCATCCAGTCGCATTCGTTACACTTTTTCCATCTGGCGTCGCCAGACCTGCTCTTGGGCTTTGACGCTGATCCCGCCATTCGCAACGTAGTGGGCCTCATCGAGGCCGACCCTGCGTTGGCGGTCAAGGCCGTCAAGCTGCGCAAGTATGGCCAGGAGATCATCCGCCGGCTCTCGGGCCGTCGCATCCATATGCACTGGGCCGTGCCCGGCGGCGTGAGCGCGCCGTTGGCGTCGGAGGAGCGCGACTGGATCCTCAGCCAGGCCGACGAGATGAAGGGCTATATCCAGGATGGCATCGCCGTAGCCAAGGATTGGCTGGCGGCCAACCAGGATACCGTGCAGGCCTTTGCGAATTTCAAGTCCAACTATTTGGGGATGAACCGCGATGGCGCCCTCGAGCTCTATGAGGGGCCGGTGCGCATGGTGGATAGCAACGGCGATTTCGTGGTCGAGTTCGACGCCTGCGACTATCTGGATCACATCTCTGAGCGCGTCGAGGATTGGTCCTACCTAAAGTTCCCCTACTATAAAGCTATGGGCTGGCCTGATGGCGTCTACCGTGTGGCTCCGCTGGGGCGGCTGAATGTGGCCGACCGCATCGACACGCCGCTGGCTAATGAGGAACTCAAAGAGTGGAAGGCGCTGGCTGACGGTCCCGTCGAGCCTTCGCTCTACTATCACTATGCGCGGCTCATCGAGGACCTGCACGCTCTCGAGCGGGCCGTCGAGCTCTGCGAGGATCCCGACATCCTTTCGCTGGATATCCGCGAGACCAGTTTTGAGATCACGGGTGAAGGCGTGGGATGCATCGAGGCGCCGCGGGGCACCCTCTGGCATCACTACTGGACCGACGAGGATGGCGTGCTTACCAAGGTCAACCTGATCGTCGCCACCGGCAACAATAACTGGGCGATGAGCAAGTCGGTCGACATGGTGGCCAAGACGTTCGTCGATCCCGCCAACTTGACCGAGGGGATGCTGAACCGGGTCGAGGCCGCTATCCGCTGCTATGACCCGTGCCTGTCTTGCTCCACCCATGCGCTGGGGCAGATGCCCCTGAGCGTCAGCGTTGAAGATGGTTCCGGTCAGGTGCTGGCTACCCGCACGCGCGACTAGTTGCGTTGGTCAGACAACCAATGCTCGCATCAACGAGGTCTCTGCGTGGGCAGGGACCTCGTTGACCATTGTGGTAGGAGAGAGCTCATGGCGTCGTTCCTCTTGATCCCTTACGGCAACCCCAGCCGTCGCGATGACGGGGTGGCTTTTCACATCGCGCGCCGTCTTATAGAGCGGCTCGGGCTCGAGGTGCGTGACCCGGAAGAGGTGCCGACCTATGACGTGGGCGACGGGCTTACCATCATGGGGTTGCACCAGCTGGCGCCCGAGCTAGCCCAGGATCTGGCCGAGGCCGACGTGGTGGTCTTTATCGATGCGCACGTGCCCGGAGCGGGCTGGGATGACGTCCACTGGGAAGCCATCGAGGGCGAGCTTCGCCCCAGCATGGTGACTCATCAGCTCAAGCCTCAGAGTGTGCTGGCCCTCTGCCAGGCGCTCTACCAGCGAACGCCCAGCACTTATGTGCTCTCCGTCCTGGGCACCGACTTTGACTTTGGCGGTCAGCTTTCCTCGCAGGCCCAAGCGCTGGTGGAGCCAGCCGTGGAGCGGCTGATGGCGTTACTGGATTTCCACGCCCAGCTTGGTGACGCCCAATGACCACGCCTTCCGAGGCTCTGGATCCCCGGGTAGTTCCGTCCCAGGCTTGGCAGCTGAGCCCTCAGACCTCCAGCCAGGAGGCGATCTACCTGGTGCGCGAGGCGCCGCTACGGGTCACTACCCAGGAGAGGCTAGCGGCGGTGATGATGCGGACGCCGGGCATGGATGTCGAGCTCGTCGTGGGCTACCTGGTGGGCGAGGGCTGGGTGGCCTCGTATGACCAGATCGACGCGGTGCTGCTGCAGCCGGCGCTCGCGTGCGGCGCGTCTATGGATCTGGCCGATGTGCGGCTGACTGCAGAGGCTCGGCCGCTCGCCATCGACGAGCGGCCGCACTTGGTTCGGGCGGTGGCGGGCGATGCCAGTCGGCACGGGGAATGGCCGCTGCCGGCGGTGGGCAGCGAGGTGCAGGCGGCCTTGGGAGCGCTAGCTGCGGCTGGGGACGACCTGCGGGTGGGGCAGACCCTGCGCCAGCTGGCCGGCGGGGTGCACGCCTTTGGGCTGTATCGGGCCGATGGCGAGCGGCTGGTTGTTTGTGAGGACATTGGTCGACATAACGCCATGGACAAGGCGGTGGGGTGGTGCCTGGGGCGCGGCCTCAACGACGCCTGGGCGTTCGGCCTCTGTTCGGGGCGGCTCAGCTATGAGATGGTCGCCAAGGCCGCGCGGGTTCAGTTGCCCATATTGGCGTCGTTCTCGGCGCCTTCCAGCCTGGGCGTGGAGACCGCCGAGCGGTGCGGCATCACGTTGGTCGGCTACCTCAAGGATGGCGAGGCCCGAGTCTACAGCCACCCCCAGCGAGTCCAGCCCTAGTAGCCGACGAGGCTGAGGCGATCGATCCGCTGCCAACGCCCATCGGCGTCCTCAATCCACAGGTGCAGCCGCCCTGGCTCCATCTCGGGGCTGATCTGAACACGTTGAACAGCCCGCACGACTTCCTCGGTGGCCCATTCCTCAGAGGGATAGGTCGACCCGCCCAGCGGGAGCGTGAACCGTTGGCGATGACGTCGGGCGTCCCGCAGCTCAAAGAGCGCCTCATGGATGGGGTCGGCGCCCTCGGTGCGCTGCCAGTAGAGCACTAGCTCCAGGTCGTCTCCGGGGCGGAGTGGCGCGTCCGGGGCGTGGCCGTGGCCCGCAAGGTAGGCACTGTGGCCCACCAGGCGAACGCCGGCGAGAGCGACATCATCGGGCACGGTCAGATCCAGGGCCGAGACCGGCGGTGGCGTGGTGGCTCGTTCGATAAGGACCTCGCCCAACGGGACCGAATCCCCGCCTTCATGGCCCTGCACGGGCAAGCGCTGTCCAGTCTCGGGCAGGTATATCCCCAATAGGAGCTGGTAGTCGCCGGGCGGCGTTCCGGGCCGCACCACGATCCCGTGAAGATCCACGATGCGTTCTCCCACTTGCCAGCCATCGGTCGGTCGGCCAAAGCCCACGGGCTCGGCGTCGCGTTGGGCAACGATCTGACCCTCACCGTCGACTAGGTGGAGAAACACCTTGTAGCGCTCGCTCAGTGGCATGGTGGCGCGCCAGGTCAGTTCCACCTGCAGGATGTCCCCGCTCATGATGCGGGGCGTGATCGCAACCTGCTCGAGCTGGATGGACTCGCCGAGCTGCGACGTGATGTTGCGTGGCTCTAGCGCGCTTTGGGCTGCCGACGTGGCATAGACCACCAGCCGAAGGTTGCCGAACCAGGCATCCATGGCGCGGTAGGTGTGCTGATCCAGCCACCCCTCGATGACGCGCTCCGGATCGCTCTCATCGGTCGCCCAAAAGATGCCATAGATCCGCTCGTGGTCACCCGCGATCTTTTCCAGTTGCGCCAGCGTGACCTCGCGGTCGAGAGGGCGCTGGAGCGGCAAGGGGAAAGTGGCAACGTTGCCACTAGCGTACAGCTCGACGGTCTCGATCTGGCTGGGCGCATTGATCAGCATGGCATCGTGCGGTCCTGCCGCAGCCTCGATGTAGGAAACGATGCCGCGATAGTCATCCCGAAAGGTGGCGGGCTCGTGGTACTGCTGCCAGAGGGTGGCGCCGCTGGTACCCAAGGGGATCGCGGCCGCCATGATCGCAAGGGAGACGCCCCACCACCGCTGCTTGCTGCCACGCCCCAGCTGTGCCAGCGCCACGATCGCCACCGCCTGCAACACGCAAAAGGCCGGCGCCACCAAAAGGGCAAACTTGGGCTTGAACATGGGCCGGGCTAGCGAATAGATGCCCATGCTGGCCAGGGGAACCAAGAGGTAGAGGCTCCAGGGGGAGCGTGCCCCGCGTGTACGCAGATCGACCAAAGCGCCACCAAGGGCCAGGGTAGCTGCTGCATAGGCAGCCCACCGGAGCCAAAGACTCGGCTCCACGGCCGTGCCCAGCGCCAGGGTCTGTGCGGCTGTGCGAGCATAGGACAGCAGGCCGCCCGCGTGCCCCACGGCTGGCCATTGAGTCAGGGCCTGCCACGAGAGCACCAGCCAGGGGACATACAGCGCACCGACGATCAGTTGGAGCAGCGCCCACCTGGCTGCCAAGGCGCCGCGCTCTCTCCAGGTCGCCTTACGCGTCAGTAGCCACCAGAGAACGCCGACGTTCTGCGCCAGCACCACGGTGAACCCAGTATAGTGGGTGTAGGTCAGCAGCGCGGTGAGGATCAGGTAGGGTGCCGATCGCAGCAGCCATCCCTTGCCAGCCAGCAGGCCGTCGTTCAGGAGCGCATGCCACGTAGCCATCGAGCTGCAGGCCAGCGCCGCGGCGAGCATGTACATGCGTGCCTCTTGGGCATAGTAGACCTGTAGGGGCGACACTGTTGCTAGCAACGCGGCCAGTAGAGCCGTCCTGTCGCTCCAGACCCTACGCGCCAGCGTGTACGTCGCCGCGACACACATCAGGCCCAGCAGCGCCGAAAGCGCTCGTGCCGCGCCCTCTCCACGGCCAAAGAGCTGCATCCAACCATGGAGCAGCACATAGTAAAGGGGCGGATGAATGTCCTGGGAGGCGCCCTGGAGGATCAGGCCGAGGCTGCGGCTGGCCAGGGCCACGCTGGTGCCCTCGTCGTTCCAGTAGCTCTGGTAACCGATGCGATAGAAGCGCAGCAGCGCCGCCAGAAGCAGCAGCGCAGCCAGGAAGAGATGGGTGCGCCGACGGGCTCGTTCGGTCGGGGCGACCGCGGTCATGGCGTCAGCGTCGCCGTGCATACAGCACCAAGGCGATGAGAAAGGCGACGATCCCTGCGGCAGCCACGGCGAACCGCTGCAGGGATCGGTGGCGCTGGACCACGATGCCGTCTAGCGCGAGAGGCGTCTGATCCACGCTGACGCTGATCTCGTGGACGCCATCGGGCAGGCGGTGGCCCAGAACCAGCGTGGTCGAACGACCCTGGGGGTCGGCGCCAAGCTGCAGAGAGCTGACGGTCTCGCCATCGATGCGAACGGTCACGTCGGGGATGGTCGTTACGGGCTCGCGCAGCACCAACTCTACCTGCGTGCCGCGAGCGCTGAGCTGGAGGCTGGCTCCCGCTGCACCCAGGGCATAGCTCCCGAGTACCGCCTCTGCGTCGGTCACCTGCTCCCAGGGCCCCTGGTAGCGGATGGCCCAGTGATCCTCTTGGTGATAGCCGATCTCTATCGTCGTGGTCGAGCGCGCCAACTCGCTTAGCGCATCATAGACGGGCATCGGCCTCATATCGGGCTCGATCATCCGAAAATAGTACCAGGCCTGTTCGCGCTCCAGGTCCGAAGGGCGGCGAAAGAACCAGTAGCTCATGACGCCCATCCAGGGCCACTCCTGCTGGGCGCGCTGATAAGCCTCCACAGCATAGCGGGCCTGTTGCTCCTCGGTGACGCGACCATACGGCGCCTGTCCAAAGTCCTCTGGCAGCGCGCTCCATCCCACCTCGGTAGCCCAGATCGGCTTGGCGGCATCGCCATGCTCGACCATGATGGCGCGCAAGAGCTGTACCCGCGAGTAGTTGGTGCGGTCACGGCTGGTGCGACGGTCATTGGGCCCCGTCCAGAGGCCATAGACCTGGGCGCCCATGATGTCGAACGACCCTTGCGCGCCCGCCTGGTACATACGCTCCAGGTAGAGCAGATCGCTCATGTTACGCGGCCCGAACTCGTCGGGCGTCTCTTCGATGTTCTGGGCCAGGCCCGCCGCCAAGATGACGCACTCGGGGTCGGCTTCCTTGGCGCGGCGGTAGGCGATCTTGAGCAGGTCGGCATAGCCCTCAGGGCTCGCGGGTTGGTCGCCCCACTCGGGAAAGATGTTGGGCTCGTTCCAGATCTGATAGTAGCGGATGCGCCCTTTGTACCGATCGACCACGGCATAGACGAAATCGCCAAAGTCCTCATAGTCATCGGGGGGCGCCATGGTCCAGCCTGGAGCATCGCCCATGGTACGCGACCAGGAGGGCGGGTTGTCGAGCCGCGCGATGATCTCGATGCCGTGCTTTTCGGCCAGGTCTACGATGCGGTCATACTTTTCCCAGGCGCTATGGTTCCACTTGTGATCCCAGAAATCGCCCTTGGCCGAGATCTCGATGTCCTCCCAAGGGAACTGCTGACGGATCCAGCCGAATCCAGCCTCGGCGATGAGCTCCAACGACTGCTCCACCTTGGCGGCCTCGACCTCCTGCTCGAGAAAGGTGTTGACGCCATACGGAGGCAGTCCCGTGTGGGCGATGGGAACCATGGGCGCCGTCTCTGGCGTCGGCTGCGTCAGGCGCAGGTAGGCCAGGGCCAGGGTCCCCTTGAGCTGCTCCCCTAGCGCTTCCTCGCCAGTCCAGCCCGCCATAGCTGATCGGAGCGGCTTGGCGAACCCGACGCACGCCGCCAGGATGAGCACCAGCAGCGCGCCGAGGGCCGTGAGGCGTTTCTTGGTGCGGTCGGTTCGGTCGGAGGTGGCAGAACGAGTCATGGCATCCTTTTTGTGGGGCGTCGGTCGCAGGCGACGCCGCCCGCCTGAAAGGGCTAGGTGTCAAGCGGCCGACGGCGGGTGCTACGCCGCGGCGGGCTGGTGCGGGCTGGCTCCCCCTCGTAGCGGGGCGCGTGTATGTCCAGCACCTGGCAGACGTCGCGGTTCTGGAAGCGCGCCTTGAGGCGCTCATCCAGGTTCTCCCAATCGGCCGAGCTGATCGTCACCAGGGTGGGCAGCCGCGAGATGTAGCGATAGTTGAGCAGCTGAAAGAGCTTTTCTTCGGCCCACGGCGTGGGGCTCTGGCTGCCCAAGTCGTCGAGCACCAGGAAAAAGCTGCGACGGATCTGGTCAAAGAGTTGGTCATAGCTGGTCGAGCTGTTGGGCTGAAAGGTCGATCGCAGGTGGTCCAGCAAGTCAGAGATCACCACCAAGAGCACCTTTTGGCCCGAGAGCGCGACGCGGTTGGCGGTTGCCGCCGCGAGATGGGTCTTGCCCACGCCGTATGATCCGCGCAGCACCACCCAGTTGGGGGATGTCGGGTTCTCGGCCAACTCTAGCAGGCGGCGCGCGATGCCACGCAGCTCGGCGCTGAGCTTGGGGTCAATGTCGTGCGTGCGCAGCGAAAAGGTGTCAAAGGTCATGTCGGCATAGAGGTTGAGGCTGCCAAAGCTCTCGTTCTTGCCCATGGTGCGGAAATCGGCCGCATAGATGGGCAGGCTCGTCACCAGGTCCTTGTCCCTCAGCCGCGAGGTCAGCCGCGGATCCATCGACTCGATGCTTTGGTTGGTTGTGATGACGGTGGGCAGCTCGGCATTGTAGCGATAGTTTAGGATCTGGTACAGCTTTTCGGTCGCCCACGGCGTCGCGTTTTGGGTGCCCAGGTCATCCAGCACCAGAAGCTCGACGCGACGGACTTGCTCAAAGCGTTCGTCGTACGAGGTAGTACTGGAGGGCGCATAGGCGGCGCGGAGGTGGTCTAGTAGGTCAGGAACCACCACAAAGAGCACGGGGCGACCCTGGCGGAGCCGTTCGTTAGCGATAGCGGCAGCCAGATGGGTCTTGCCGCAGCCATAGGTGCCTGTGAGCAGCAGCCAGCCTTGGGGATGATTCGCAAAGGCCTTGCAGGCGTCGACGGCCGAGCGTAGCGCCATCACCACCTCGCCCGAGCCAGGCGCATCGGTCACAAAGGTCTCAAAGGTTTGCTTGGCGAGATGGGCCAAGTTGCTGGTCTCGCGCAGGCGAGCCAGGCGCTCGCGGGCCCTCTGCTGGCGGCGGCAGACGCAGGGCACGGCGCGGCCAAAGCGCGGATCGCTCGGGGGCACCTGAAGCCGCACAAAGCCGACGCCCCCGCAGATGGGGCAGGGGTCCAGGCTGCCGTCAGGGGGGCTCTGGTCGGTCATCGGCGCCCCGCTCGGCGCGCGCCCTGCCGCGAGCCCCAATCGCCATCATCCTTGCCCTCGCGCGACCACCGCTCCAGGATGGCGGCGATATAGCGCCAGTTACGCACATTGCTCTCCACAGCGATCCGAAAGGCGTCCTCGATCCACTCGGGCGGATAGTCGGCCTCGGCCTGTTGGAGCTGCTCGGCGATGAGCGGTTGCAGCAGGCCGATGTTCTGCTCATATAGCTCATAGATGCTGGGTCGCGGATCGATAGGCTGCGGTTCCCGCACAAAGCCGCGGCGCTCGAGGATCAGCGAACCGTCCTTGACCTGGTCCACCGCCTTGCGGCCCTGAGGCGTGTTGAGAAAGAGGTACTCTAGCTCACCCTCGGGATCGGCAATGCATAGCCGTAGTAACGTGCCCCGTTCGAAGGCGCGGTCGACCGCTTCACGCAGCCTAGCGTTCGGGTCGCCGTCAGCGCTGCGGGCAAAGGCCTGCTGAAGTACCGTCTCGTTCTCGAGCTCGGCAAAGGTAAGATAGCGCGGATAGCCCGTCTGACGGTGAAGCGACCAGAACATAAAGAGAGTAAGGGCCAGCTCCTCGCGCGACTCGATGGCGGGCAGTAGCTCGGTGAAAAAGAGGTCGGGAATGGGCGTCTGCCGCACGGGCCCCGAAGGGAATCCAACAAAGGGTTTCATAGCGGCTCAAAGACGTCCTCAAAACCATCGCCCGCGTAGAAATCCTCGGGCGCACGCGTTTCGAGGTCCGCAAAGCGGGTGTGACTGGCGTCAAAGTGGAGCGAGATGCGCCCCAGGGGGCCGTTACGGTGCTTGGCGACAAGGATGTCGCGGATGCTAGCCCGCTCGGGATCCTCGTCAGGATCATCCTGGAAGATGAACATGACCACGTCGGCGTCCTGCTCGATGGAGCCGCTCTCTCGTAGGTCAGAGAGCTTGGGCACGCGGTCGGCGCGCGATTCGACGGCGCGGGAGAGCTGCGAAAGCGCCACTACGGGCACGTTCAGCTCGCGGGCCAGGCCCTTGAGCGAGCGGGAGATGTACGAGATCTCCTGGACGCGGTTCTCGCTACGACGGTCGCCGCCCTGCATCAACTGCATATAGTCAATGATAATCAGGTCGAGGTCATACTCGGCGGCCAGACGGCGCGCCTTGGTGCGGATCTCCATGGGCGACGGCGACGGGGTGTCATCGATAAAGATGCGCGTCTTGGCGTACGTTTCCACGGCCGTGGTTAGCTGGGCCCACTCGATCCCCTCGATATGTCCCAAGCGGAGCTTTTGCGAATCGATGCCGGTGTTCATCGAGATGAGACGCTGGGTGAGCTGCTCCGCCGACATCTCTAGCGTGAACAAGGCTATGACGGCGTTGAACTTTCGGGCTGCGTTGTCAGCCATGGCCAGCGCCAGGCTGCTCTTGCCGACGCCAGGGCGGGCCGCCACGATGATCAGGTCCGAGGGCTGCAAGCCACCGAGAATCTGATCAAGGCTGGTAAAGCCAGTGGGGACGCCCAGCGGCTGATCGGCGTGCTCGACCAGGAACTCGACCCGCCGAAAGTACTCTTCCGCGATCTCGCTCATGGGGCGCAGGGCGCGGCTGATGCGCCGCTGCGACACGTCGAAAAGGAGCTGCTCGGCGTGATCGATCACCTCGTCAACGTCGTCGCGTTCCTCATAGGCGAGGGCGGCAATGTCGCCCGCTGCGCCGATGAGCCGCCGCATGATGGCGGTGCGCTCCACAATGTGGGCATAGTGCTCCACGTGGATGGACGTCGGCACGCTGTTGATGAGCGACGTGAGATAGGCCCCGCCTCCAACATGCTCGAGCTCGCCCATGCGCTCCAGCTCGTCCACCACCGTGATAAAGTCCGCGGGCTGGCGGCGTTCGTGTAGCGAACGGATGGCGCTATAGATGGCGCTGTGCGACTCGCGGTAAAAGTCGTCCACCTGCAAAAAGCCCGCTACCTTGATGATGGCGTCGGGATCGATCAGCAGGCTGCCTAGGACGGATTGCTCCGCCTCGATGTTTTGCGGGGGAAGCCTATCGGCGGCCATGGCTCACTCTTGGTCGTCTGGGTCGATGCTCTCTAGGAACTCGCCAAACACGCCGAGGCCGTCATCCTCGGGCACGGGCTTGGCCTCGCGAATCTCGGGCGAGGGATAGATGCCTGCCTTGTCCAGCACGCTCTCGTCGGCATAGATGGGCACCGAGGTGCGCACGGCCAGGGCGATGGCGTCGCTGGGGCGCGAGTCGATCATCACCAGATCGCCGTCGCGTTCCACGGCCAGGCGGGCAAAAAAGGTATGCTCGGTCAGGTCGTTGACCACCACGTACTGGAGGGCGCCGTCGAGCTCGGTGATCACGTTGGCCAACAGATCGTGGGTCAGGGGGCGCGGAACCTTGGCGCCCTGGAGCTTGATAGCGATCGCCTCTGACTCGTACATGCCGATCCAGATGGGCAGATAGCGCTCCTCACGCACCTCTTTGAGGAGGACGACGCGATAGCGCGACAGCAGGCTGTACAAGACAGAGTAGACGGATAGTTCAATCATTCGCTGGGCTCTCCGCATCCCACCAATGCTGCCTGCGATTATACCATGGCGACCAGGGGCTCACAACCGATCAGCCTGTCGTCAGGGGGGTTCGGGCGCTCGGCCTCGCGAGGGGAGGCGGGTCGTAGCTTCGGAGGCTTGCAGGTAACGGTGCCCCGCTAGGCGACGCTGAGCGGTTCTTAGCCGCCCCAGAGCTGCCCGCGGAAGACGATCAAGGCGACGCCCGCGAGCCCGACCAGGGCGAACTCGACTACCTGGTGGGGACGCAGCCTATCCCGCAGCGCATGGCGCAGTATGCCGACCAACGCGTAAAAGCCGATCAGAAGCAGTCCTCCAGCGGTGGCGGGCGCGACGGGGCAATAGTTCAGCGCCCACGTGAGTTGGCCCAGCAACATACCCACGGTCACGGCTGCGGCCAGGGTCTCCCAGGTGCGGGTCCCTGCGCGGCAGAGCAGACCGAGGGCGGAAAGCGTAGCAATCAAGACGGTGCTGGTTGCCGATAGGGCGCTGCGCAGGTGGGCGGCCTGGAGGAGCGTCAGCAGTGCTAGCACCGCCGCATAGCTCGCGAGATCCACAAACAGCGCCGCTTCGTAGCGCCGTTCGCTGCAGGAACGGGGCTCGGTCAGGCGCATGAGCAGGCCCAGGCCGACGCCCGCGACGGCGGCGAACCCAGCTCGAATCAGGGCGGCGCCGAGGTTGGCCGCTACCATCCACATGGCCAGCGCCCACAGCATCGGCAGGCTCCAGTGGGCGATGAGGTCCAGCAACGCTCTGAATCCGCGCGCCTCCGCCGAGAGCGGAGCGGCCAAAGAGGCGGCACCCACAAAGCCAGCCGCCAGCACCGCGCCCATGAGGTCGGCGCCGACGCGCAACGTCAGCTCTGACCCCAGGAAGCGGCGCGCCACCTCCCAGGTGGGGACGCTTGCCATGGGCGCGACCGTCACCATGAGGGTAACCAGCGCGGCGGCGACGGCCTGCAGCTCTCGGTTTGGCTGGTTCACGTCTGAGGCTGATTCCATCATGGCCTCATTCTAGCCGCTGCGGCTGCCAGGGTCAACGTGAGGCCCCTTGGAGGTCCGATGGCTTGACAGGTGCCATGCTGGAGCCCTAGAATCGACCTGCGTGACAAGGCAACCTGCTAGAAGGAGTTCAGAGATGCGAACAACGCCGATCGGAATCGCGATGCTCAATGACGAGCGCCCCCACGTCTGGCAGCAGAACAGTGAGGCCAACGAGGCGGTGGTGCTCAAGTGGGCCGAGACCATTCGTCAAGGCCTCAAGAACGAGGACGGCACTGCGCCAGAGGTCGTGGTTGCCTCAAAGACGGTGACGTCGACGCGGGTTGCCCAAGAGGTCGGCGAGGAGCTACGACGTGCAGGCGTCCGCATTCTCATCATGTGCTACAACGTTTGGAACTTTCCGTTCCTCGCTTGGCCGCTGGTGAACACTGTCGGCCGCGATGTCCCGATCCTCAGCCTGTCGAACAACAACGGGCAGTTCCCAGGCAACGTGGGCCTCTTGGCCAGCGACGGCGCTCTGCGCCAGGCAGGGGTGCGCACGCACCGCATCGTGGGCGACATCGATGACCCCAAGACGCATGCGCAGGTCTTTGACTGGTTGCGGGCGGCTGAGACGGTCACCACCATGCGCAACGAGGTGTTCGGCCTCTACGGCGGGCACTCGATGGGCATGGAGACGGGGTACTATCACCTGGTGCCCACCCTCAAGGCGCTGGGCGTCACCTGCCGTCAGATCGACCAACTCATGCTGGTCAAGATGATGGAGAACGAGGTGGACGAGGCCGAGGTGGAAAAGGGCCTGGCCTGGTTCGAAAAGATGCTGGGCGATCGCATCCTGTGGGACGGCAAGATGCTCACGCCCGAGACGCTCAAGAACCAGCTCCGCCTCTACTTGGCCATGAACCTGGTGAACGAGGAAAAGGGCTTTGACTTTTGCGGCCTCAAGGGCCAGCGTGAGCTGACCGAGTACGTCTGCCTGGGCGACGTGGCCGAGATGCTCATGAACGACCCCTACGACTGGCGGGGCCCCAAGGAGCCCGTGGTCTGCGCCACCGAGGCCGACGCCTATGCCGCGGTGACCATGCAGATGCTCAAGTATGTGAGTGGTGGCCTACCTTCGCTGTTCATGGACGTGCGTCTGTACCTCCCCGACATGGATATCTGGGACTGGTGCAACTCTGGTAACCATGCCTCGTGGTATGCCAACCAGAGTTTTGACCCCGCCGAGAACCTGGCCAAGGTGCACCTGCATCCTGCCCTCGAGTTCTACTTTAAGGCGGGCGGGGCTTCGGTCGAATTCGACGCCAAACCAGGGCCGATGACGTTCGCCAGGCTCGGTCTGTGGGACGACAAGCCGTTCCTCGTGATCATGAAGGGCGAGAGCATGGACCTCGCTGCCGAGGAGCGGGCTCGTATCAACGCGCTGACCGATCCGACTTGGCCGCATGTGCACGCCAAGCTATCAGGCTCCTTTGAAGAGTTCTTGGCGGTGTTCCCCTGTAACCACGTCATGGGCACTGTGGGGGACAAGGTGCGCGCCCTCACCATGGCTTGTGAGATCGCGGGCATCACGCCCATCGTGTTGGGGCCTGAGGGACAGGAGCGGATCGCGCCGATCTGGGAACGCGTTCAGTAATGGGTTGGGCTGCTGTGCGGCGGGAGCTACAGTTCCCGCCGCACGCTCATCTAGCTAGGTTTTCAAACCAGGGAGCATTAGCGTGACGGGCGTCCTTCAGGGGATGAGTCGCTTGGTGCGGCATGTGCGCCAGAACCATGCACTGGAGCACGCCACCATGCATCAAATGCGCAACCGCTTTGGTGGTAGCCGACTGGCAGGATGTACCATCGCCAGCGGCTTTTTCCTATTCGGGCCCGTTCGCACGGAGGACGTTCAGGCAGCGGTTGGGCGGGCCGTGGAAGCCCTGCGGGGAGACCCCGACCAGGCGCTCCATCCCAGGTGCGGCACCAACTTGGCGACCCTTTACCTGCTGTTGGCGGGGCTACTGGGTGTGAGCAGCAAGCGACGAGAGCGTGGCGTTCGGGCGTGGATCGGGCGAGTCGCCGCCGTGGCGACGGCCGCCGCGTTAGCTCGTCCAGCGGGGCTGTGGGCTCAGAGGCACCTCACAACCACTGGCCAGATGGATGGGCTCCAGGTCGTCGCGGTTCGGCGCGCCCAGTTCGGGCACTGGGTGGTCCACCAGATCGAAACGCAGCATGACGGGTGATATGCCATGTTCTATGTCCTGCACGGTGACGAAGAGTATCTCAAGGCGGAGCGGGTAGCCGATCTGCGGGCGCGGGTTGCGAGCGATGCCGTTGGCGACCTGAACATCACCGAGCTGGACGGGCGCAAAGCCACGGTGGTAGAGGTGCTGAACGCCTGCATGGCGATGCCGTTCTTTGGGGAGCGGCGGCTGGTCATCGTTCATGGGCTGCTGGAGCGGCTCTCCAAGGCGGGGCAGGGCGCCAAGGATGATCTGGACGCCCTGGTGACGGGCCTACAGGATCTGCCCGATACCGCGAGGCTCTTGCTGGTGGAGGACACGTCGCTCGCCTCGTCTCATCCCGTGGTCGCCCTCGCGGCCGAATCCGATAGCGGCCACGAGCTGGCGTACACTAGGCTCGAGGGGCCCAAGCTGGAGGCGTGGGTGGCATCCAAGGCCAAGGCGGAGGGAACGGGGATCACGCCGCCTGCGGCACGGCTGCTAATTCGTGATACCAAGGGCGAGCTCCGCCAGATCGACGGTTGGGTGAAAGTGCTGGCCGCCTCCGTCGGCTATGAGCGACCCATCGATGAGCAGGTGGTGCGCGAACACGTGCCTGCCGCTCGCGAGGCCGAGATCTTTGACCTGGTGGATAGCATCGGCATGCGGCAGGCGGATCGCGCTCTCGAGCAAGTGCGCGTTCTGCTGGATGAGGGGCAGCATCCCTTGCAGCTCCTGGCGATGATCGCCCGTCAGGCTCGGATGCTAATCATTGTGGCTGAGCAGAGCCATCGCCGTGCGGCGCCCGCCGATATCCTCAAGCAACTGGGGCTGCGCACGACGTTCACGGGACTCTTGCGCAAATTGCAGGCCCAGGCGAGCCGCTTTCGCATGGCCGAGCTGGAGCGTCTCCAGCGAGAGATCGTCGGGCTGGACTATGGCATCAAGACGGGCCAGATCGAACCCGAGGTGGGCCTGGAGATGCTGGTCGTGCGATTCTGCGCTCAGCCGACGGCTCCGTCGCGTTGACCTACCAGCGCAAGAGCTGGTCGCGAACGCGTTGGGCCAAGGCGACCTCTTGCTCGTCGCCGCAGCCGAGATCGAGGTAGAGCTGGCATGGGTGGACGGCAGGGATGCCGCTGGCGGTCGTCTTGGTCCCCACGAGCACACCTTGATCGTAGGGCTTGAAGACAAAGACAAAGGTGGTCCCCTTTTCGTCGTCCAGGCCCAAGGCGGCGGCGACGTCGTCGGGCATGCCGTCCCAATAGACGGCCAGGCGTTGCGGCGAAAGCTCGCCAGGCAGATACGCGCCAGCCGCCGACCAGAGCGTCAGGGCATAGCGAGTGACGTCGTCGGCAAAGGCCCGCTGCAGCTTGGTGAGCAAGGCTCCCGTGGGCTGCGAGCTGCGAAAGACGCGAAACGGGCTGCGATGGATGTCATACGCTTGCGCCCAGCTCTCCAGCAGGTTGCCAGGGTTGAACAGCTCCAGGCCATCGCGGCCTTTGACCAAGAGGCGTTCGTCCGCCAGGGCGGTGGTGACCATGCTGGCCAGGCCGAGGCTCACGTCGGCTGCTCGCGCCAACTCGCGCATCCGCCAGTGGCGGCGTGGCTCCATCAGCAAGGCGCGGCAGACTCGCTCGGACTTGCCGGCAAAGGGCGACCGTACGCCACCGGGCGCCGGCTCGGGCTCGATGCGGTCTACCATATAGTACACGCCCTCGGACGCGATCTGTGCGCTACCGGCGAGGTCTAGCCAGGCCACCTGCGCCTGATCGCAGGCACGACGGCCTTCCGGGCTCATCTGGGGTGCGAGCAGGGTCGGCGTCAGCTCTCGGGCGCGCGGCTCCTCAACCGGGAAGCGTTCCAGGGCGCGGAGCACCGTCTCCTCGTCGCCGTCGCCGATGGCCAGGATGTCCAGCGCGGCCGTGGCATGCTCGCCCAGTTGCAGTTGGAGCTGGAGTCGGGCGGGCCCGATGCCACCGTTGCTGACGCGACGCATGCTGCGAAAGGCCAGCTTGGGGTGCAGCTTTTGGAACTCGTGTAGGAACCGGTTGAGAACATCTGCCTGACGCACAACTACCTCCAGACCATATTCTGCCGTTGGAACGGTTCTGTGGCAAGTCGTGGGATGCGAGGCTTGGCCGAGGAGGGGAGAGATGCGAGTCGTTTCGACGGAAGAGATGCGCTACGCCGAGGCCGAGGCCAATCGCCGCGGGCTGAGCTATGATGCCATGATGGAGAGCGCCGGGCGAGCGGTAGCCCAAGCGGTGGCCGAAACGGCCTTGTCATCGTTGGAGCGCGTGCTGATTCTGGTCGGCCCGGGCAACAACGGCGGCGACGGTCTGGTGGCCGCGCGCTATCTCTGCCAGTGGGGTCACCGGGTCACAGTGTACCTCTGGCATCGTCCTCGGCGGCCTGACGATCGGAACTGGCGTCGGCTCCAGGGCCTGCCCGTGCGCTTGGTTGCGGCCGAGGGGGATGATCAGGGAGCCCAGCTGCAGGCGCTGTTACGCCAGCACGACGTCTGGGTGGACGCCTTGCTTGGAACCGGTGCCAAGGGCCCGCTGCGCGATCCCCTGCCTTACCTGCTAGGGCTGGCGCGCCGCGAGAGGCAGGAGCGCCGGGGCGCCGGATCGCGGACGACGGCCCCGCGGCCGTGGGTCATAGCCGTCGATACGCCCAGCGGCGTGGATTGCGACACGGGGGCAGCCGACTCGGCCGTGCTACCGGCAGACGTGACCGTCACCTTTGCCTTTCCCAAGGCGGGACACTACCGCTTTCCCGGGGCCGGGCTGGTGGGCGCGCTTCAGGTGGTCGATATCGGTCTTTCCGCCGGCTTGCTGGGCGCCGGGACGGAGGTCATTGACGATGAATGGGCGGTCGCGCATCTGCCGCTCCGTCCACTGGATGGCCACAAGGGCACATTCGGCACCGTGCTGGTCTTGGCAGGGTCCCGACGCTATTGTGGGGCACCTCGGCTGGCAGCGTTGGCTGCTGGTCGGGTGGGGGCTGGCTTGGTTACGCTGGCGGTACCAACGTGCATCTACGGCATCGTGGCAGGTAGTGTGATGGAGCCGACCTTTTGGCCGTTGCCGGATGACGGCGAGGGCTTCGCTGCCGCTGGAGCGGATGCCCTGTCAGAGCCTTTGGCAGCCAGCGACGTGGTGCTGGCCGGGCCGGGCTGGGGCCAATCGGACGAGCGCGAGGCGTTCCTGTGGGGGCTGCTGGAGCAGTGCGCTGATCGCTCCGCGCGGCTGGTGCTGGATGCCGACGCACTCAACCTGCTGGCTCGGCGCGAGGGTTGGTGGCGACGTCTACCGCCAGAGGTCGTCTTGACGCCGCACCCCGGCGAGATGGCGCGGCTGCTGGGCCGGTCGATAGGCGCCATACAGGCTGATCGGGTCGCTGTGGCCCAAGAGGGCGCCGAGCGATGGGGATGCACCGTGGTGCTCAAAGGGGCCTTTACGGTGGTGGCCGATCCGGGTGAGGCGGCGCTGCTGTTACCGTTTGCCAATCCCGCACTGGCAAGCGGAGGGACCGGCGATGTGATGGCGGGGGCCCTGGCGGGGATCTGGGCGCAGGGCTCCCCAAGGCATGCTGCCGCCGCATGTGGTGCTTATCTCCACGGCCTAGCTGGCGCCATAGGCCGGCGCCAACAAGGCGATGCGGGGCTCTTGGCTAGCGATCTACTGGACCTCTTGCCGCTAGCAAGGAGCGCGCTCCTGGGCGGCGCGGGCTAATCGCGGAGCGCGTAACCGACCTAGGCCTCGGCGCCCTCGCCTTTGAGCTCGACGGTATCGTCGGCCTGTTGTTCCAACTGAGAGAGTAGCTCGGCCTTGCGGCGGGCCGCGGCCTTCTGGCCCTCATCGATGGCCTCTTGCAGGCGCTTTTTCTGCTCGTCCAAAAAGGCCTGGCCTTTGGTGCGCAACGAGTCAGCCTGGTGCGTGGCTTCGCCGGCGATGTCGTCCGCTTGGTGCTTGAGCTCGATGCTCTTTTGCCGGATATAGTCGCGGGTCTCATCGCCCGGCCCGGGCGCATAGAGCAGGGCGATGGCAGCGCCTGCAATCGCCCCGATAAACAACCCAGTGAAGAACCCTCCGGAGCCCTTGTCACTCATTCTAGACCTCCTTCTGTGGACGTTCCGTTGCTGACGATAGCGGTGACTCGTCCCGGTCGAGCTTGCGACGGATGCCCACCAACGAGCGTAACGCCTGCAGCGTGCCCGTGGTATAGCTGGACACCTGCACCAGTGGCTTGACCATACTCTCGCTCATGACGTTGGCGGTCCCGCGCATCGTGCGTGCCGTGTCGTTGGCGGCCTTGAGCATCGGGGTGATCTCGTCACGCAGTAGGGCGACCAGCTTGCGAATCTGGCCTAGCGTAACGAGTAGCAAAATCCCGATGATGATCGATTCCAGCGCCAAGACGACGATGGCGATATCGCGCACGGCTTCGAGCCCCATATGGCTCCTCCTCGATCGGACGCTTGCGACCCACGTCTGCCTAGTATACTACAGCTTGACAAGGCGCGCAACGATCATTAGGGCAATAGAAACGATAGAAGGAATTAAAACATCAATAGGACCAATAGAGATGAGATGTAATCCTAGAAACCTGGCAAGCAACACACCAATAGCAAAACCCGCCACGCCGATGGTCCAGGTGACCAAGAGACGGGAACCCTTGGTCACCGTCAAGCAGTGAAAGGCGCCCGCCCAAAGGCTACCCATGACTAACGTCAGGATAGTCGCCGGAGTCGTTAGGGCCAGTAGCGTGTCTCGCACGCGCTATGCCTCCTCGTCGGTCAATGCCCGCTGGATGGTGCCTCCGCCCACGACGCGCTCCCCCTGGTAGAGGACTACCGCCTGCCCAGGTGTGATGTCGCGCAGCGGGTGGGCAAACACGATGCGCGCACGAGCGCGGCGCAGCGGCCATACGGTGGCGGCCACGGCGGCGGAGCGATAGCGAATCTTGGCGCGCACCCAACTACCCGCTGCGGGCGGTCGCCCGTGGGCATAGCAGAGCGCACTCGCTTCCAGGGTGCGGCTCCCCAGCCTCGGTGCGTGGGCCACATAGATTGTGTTGCTGGCCGCATCCAGTCGGTCCACATAGTAGGGCTCGGGCGCGGCGATACCCAGGCCCCTCCGCTGCCCCACCGTATAGTACGCTAGACCGCGATGGGTTCCAAGCGTCTCCCCACCGATCCCGCGGATGGGTCCTGGACGGACTGCCTCGGGCGCCCATCTCTGTACAAAGTCCCCATAGCTCCCATCTGGCAGAAAGCAGAGGTCCTGACTCTCGGCGCGGTGGTGGGTGGGTAGCCCCAGGGTCGCAGCGATCGCCTCCACCTGGCTCTTGAGCAGGTTGCCCAACGGAAACACGGCCCGCTGTAGCCCGCCGCCTAGCAACTGGTAGAGGACATAAGACTGGTCCTTGGCGAGATCGCGCCCTCGGAAGAGCTCTGGCCCCATGGCGCTGCGAAAGATGCGAGCATAGTGGCCGGTGGCGAACCACGCATTCCCCATATCGTGCGCTGCCTGGCGCAGCAGGCCGAACTTGACGCGTGCGTTGCAGCCTGGGCAAGGGTTGGGGGTTCTTCCGGCGGCATAACCGGCCACAAAGGGCGCGACGACCAGGCGGCGAAACGGCTCCCGCAGATCTACCACCCGATGGGGTATCCCCAGGTGGCGGCAGACTGCTTCGGCATCGGCTAGGTCTGCGCTGTTATCGTTGCAGGCTTGGCCCTGCCGCCAGAGGCGCATGGTCACGCCCATGGGATGGCAGCCCGCCTGCATCAGGCACTGCGCAGCCACGGCGCTATCGACGCCGCCGCTCATCGCTATGGCGACACGCTCGCCAGCCGCCGGACGCTGTGCCTGCACGGAGGATCGTCCCCCTCAGCCGCTACGGCTGCAGTCGGGGGCTTCGGGGATCGGTTCGCTGCTCTGGCGCAGCTCTTGGATCTCGTGTTCGAGCCGCTCCAGGCGCTCGCCTAGCAGGCGGCAGGCCTCGGCGACGGGGTCTGGCAGGCGGTCGTGCTGCAGGGTGGTGTCGGGCGTGCGCTCCACATGGGGGCCGCGCACGACCCGAGCGGGGATTCCCACGGCCGTCGAATCGGCTGGCACGGGGTGGATCACCACGGCCCCAGAGCCGATGCGGGCGCAATCGCCGATGGTGATGGGGCCGAGGACGACGGCGTTGGTCCCTAGCACCACCTGGTTGCCGATGGTGGGGTGGCGCTTGCCCCGGTCGAGGGACGTGCCGCCGAGAACCACTCCCTTGTACATGAGCACATCAGCGCCTACCTCGGCGGTCTCCCCAATGACGATGCCCATGCCATGGTCGATAAAGCAACGTCGGCCCAGCGTGGCCCCGGGGTGAATCTCGATGCCGGTGGCGAACCGGTTAAGATGGGAGAGCATGCGGGCGCACCACCGCAGCCCGAGGTTCCAGAGGGCATGGGCGATGCGATGCATCCAGACCGCATGCAGCCCGGGGTAGCAGGTGAGGACCTCCCACCAACTGCGGGCGGCAGGGTCGCGCTCAAAGACCATGCGGATGTCCTCTCGGATGCGCGCGAACATGGGCAACTCCCTTGGGTTGGCAGGTGCCTGGCGTGGGATGTCACACCAGACGTGAGGGTTGGTGGGCTAGGCTCGAAGTTCGGGCCACAGCGTCAGGTGTTCGCGGTAGGCATCGGCGATCAACCTGCGCTTGAGCTCGTCGTACGGTTGGATCTTCCAGGTGGCGTTATCCAGCCGCTGGACGATATCGGCCGAGTCGAGCTCCACGGTGATGGTCGGCAGGCTGCGGGCTCGAACCAGTTCGCGGATCTCGGTATCCAGCCCGCCAGCCTGCTTGCAGGAGAGAACGAGTCCCGAGAGACCCTTGCCCTGGGTGCGCATCATGCGCTCATGGAGCAGCAGCATGGCCAGAATCACGTCATTGGCGTTTACGCCCACGATCACTACGTCGCCTGGTGAAAGATACGGCTCGTAGCCAAAGTCGAGGCTGATCACCTTGGCGTTCCGCACCAGCGGGAGATCGCCCGAGCCGTCTTCCCATGCGCAGTCGGTCACCAATTCGACGGTACCGGTCTTGCTTTGCAGATACTCGGTGACCTGGCGAAAGGTGGGTAGGCGGAGCTCGGAAATCTCGGGCACAAAGCCCAGAATCCCTGGCGGGCTACCTTGGCGAACCAGGTGCCCGTAGAACTGCGGGAACACCTCTCGATAGTAGCCCGAGACGTAACGCGAAACCTTGTCCATCTTGGAGGCCACCACGTTGTTGATGATGAGTCCATCAACGTGCGTGCCGAGATGGTCTAGCGCCATCAGGTAGGGAAAGATCCGGTCGATGGTGCTGCCGATGCCGCCCTCGGCGACCAGCACAACGAAAACCGAGGCTCCCATCTCGAGCAGGACGCGGATGACATCAGGGTTTGAGATCCCGCCCACGGATCCGACGCCGGGTTGTCCGGTGCCCTCGACGAGGACGATCCGTTTGTTTCGCGCGATCCGGCGATAGGCGGCCTGTATACGCTCGATCAGCTCTTGGCGCGACTTGGCTAACGAGCCGTCGGCGGCGCCGTCGATGAGACTCTCGCTCAGGCCCCGCTCCCAGCCGATGGGGCTCATGTCTCCGTAGCGGTCGCACTCGATGCCCAAAAGCTGCGTAACCAGGACGGCGTCCTTGTCTGCTGCGATCTCGACGCTGTCGCTGTGGACCTCGTGCACCTGCACGACCTGCTGGCCCACCGGCTTCATGTAGCCGATCTCTTCTGGTCGGTAGCCGCAGTCAGGCCCCAGTAGGTTAGATATCAGCCCTATGCAGGTGACCGTCTTGCCGATGTCGCGATCGGTGCCGAGGACAAAGATGGTCGGTGGCAGGTTGGTCATGGTGGGTGCCCTCCCTGGCGTCCAGAGACCAGCGACACGCCGCGTGCAGAGATCCTGCGCGAATAATAGTGCCGCCGAGCGTCAGCGTCAACGTGACATAGCGGAGGTCGACATCGGCTGCGCTTGGAGGGACTAGGCGGACGGGGCGGCAGTGTCTTTTGCTCGGGAGGCAGCAGAGGCGAGAAAACGGTCGCGTTGGACGATATAGCGCTGGTGGGAGCCACGCCCGATGACGCCAGCGCCGTCTGAGGCGATTACCTCGAATGAAAGACGGCGACCGTCGACGGCCGTGAGCGTAGCCTGGGCGGTAACCGCCTGCCCGAGCGAGGTGGCGGCCAGGTGCTCGATGTCGACACGCGTGCCGACGGTGAGCCACCCAGCTGGGAGGAGATGATCAACGGCGCTGAGAGCCGCCAGCTCCATGAGGCCTACCAACTGCGGGGTGGAAAGCACGTCCACCCCGCCGCTCTTCCAACGGCTGGCTAGGTGCTCGGGGGCCACAACGATGTCGCTGTGACCCTGCAGCCCCACGCCCAGATCGTTGGTGAGATCCGTCATGCGCAGGTCGGTACCTATATGCCGCCCAGGGCGGGCTGCGTTTCCGTCTGGCGGAGGATGGCTCGCAGCTCGTCGCCGTCGATGGTCTCGCGTTCGAGCAGCGCATCGACGATCTCATCGAGCTTGGTGCGATGAGTTCCGACCAGCTCCTTGGCGCGATCGTAGGCGCGGTCCACCAAGGCCTTGATTTCGTGGTCAATGGCGGCTGCCATCTCTTCGGAATAGTCGCGCTGCTCAGAGATCTCGCGCCCCAGGAACACCAACTCTTCCTTCTGGCCGAACGTGCGCTGCCCCAGCGACTCTGACATGGCGAACTGCTTGATCATGGCCCGCGCGATCTCGGTCACCTTGCGGAGATCGCTGCTAGCCCCGCTGGAAATATCGCTGAAAACCTCCGCCTCGGCGGCGCGGCCTCCCAGGGCCATGGCGATCTCGTCTTCCAGCTTGCTCTTGGTCTCCAGCTCACGGTCGTCCTCGGGGAGGCTCCAGGTGAGCCCCTTGGCCATGCCGCGGGCGATGATCGAGACCTTGTGAATCGGGTCGGTATGCTCGAGCATGGTGCCCACCAGGGCGTGCCCGGCCTCGTGATAGGCCACCAGGCGCTTTTCGTCGTCGGTCATGATGCGGCTGCGACGTTCGGGGCCGGCGACAACGCGCTCCACTGCCTCTTGCATCTCTAACGCGCCAATGACCCGCTTGTTGCGGCGAGCTGCCAGGATGGCCGCCTCGTTGACCAGGTTCTCGATGTCAGCGCCGGTGAACCCGGGCGTCTGCTTGGCGAGGGTGGTCAGATCGACATCTGGTGCCAGCGGCTTGCCGCGCACATGCACCCGGAGGATCGCCTCGCGGCCGCGCCAGTCCGGCTTGTCTAGTACGACGCGGCGGTCGAACCGGCCAGGCCGCAGCAGGGCCGGGTCCAGAATGTCGGGGCGGTTGGTGGCGGCAATGATGATGACCTTGGTGTCGGTGTCGAACCCGTCCATCTCGACCAGGATCTGGTTCAAGGTCTGCTCGCGCTCGTCATGGCTCCCGCCCAGGCCGGTTCCGCGCTGTCGCCCGACGGCGTCGATCTCATCCACAAAGACGATGCAGGGGCTGTTGCGCTTGGCCTGATCGAACAGGTCGCGCACGCGGCTGGCGCCGACGCCCACAAACATCTCGACAAACTCAGAGCCGCTGATGCTGAAAAACGGTACGCCAGCCTCGCCGGCCACCGCTCGGGCCATCAGCGTCTTGCCAGTGCCGGGTGCGCCCATGAGGAGCACGCCCTTGGGAATGCGGGCGCCGAGGCTGGTGAACTTTTCTGGGTCCTTGAGGAACTCGACGACCTCTTGTAGCTCCTGCTTGGCCTCTTCGGCGCCGGCTACGTCCTCAAAGGTCGTGCTGGGGCGGTCGCCCGTCACCATGCGGGCACGGCTCTTGCCAAAGGACATGGCCTGGTTGTTGCCCGACTGGGCTTGGCGCAGCATGAACATCAGAAAGACACCGATCAGGATAAAGGGGATAAAGTTGGCGAGCAAAATGCCCCATGTTTCCATAAAGGTCGCTTTAGGGCCTTGCAGCTCGGCGATGGTGTCCATATGCTCCGGGGTGACCCCTAAGGCCGTCATGGTCTCACCAAAACCAATGTTCGGTTCCTTGTGGCTCGTGTACCGGTAGCGGTCGCCGTCGCTGTACAACGTCAGGGCGATGGAGCCGTTGTTGCTGAGCGTCAACGTCTCGACCTTGCCGTCTTTGATGTAATCCGCTACCTTGTTGAGCGGAATCTCGCGTACCGCGTCACTCGGCGCGAAAAGGCTGTAGAACAGGGCGATGCTAGCAGCCAGAATCAGCAGGTAGACAAAGGCATTCTTTGGTAATCTCGGTTGCACGCTATCCTCCGAGCCTAGATCCGTCCCAAGAACCAACGGGGGCAGATGACACTGCCCTCGGGTAAGTGCTGAGCGCCTATTCTACCATCGAACCGGCGCTGTGAAAAGATGAGCGTCTGTGCCGATACGCCGCTAGGAGGCATACGTGCGACTGGGGTTTTCTATTCGGGTGCTCGGCGCAACGGACCTACCGGCATTTGATGCCACTGGGCGCGGCGACCTCGGGGGCGCGATGGTTCGCTTGCGCGATATCCTGCACTATGCGCGGGGCAAGAGGCTGCGCATGTATCGGCTGCATTCGCGCGTGGCGCCCCAGCCTACGGGTTCGCAGTCGGTGCGGGATCAGCTCCATGCCGCCCGTCACGAGATCGCGTTGTGTGGCGAGCTGGCGCGCTCTTGGGATGTGCGACTGTCATTCCATCCCTACAGCGCTGTCGTGCTGAGCACCCCCGACGAGGAGGCGGCCCTACGCTCGCAGCGTCTGCTGGAGGGCCAAGCGGGCCTGCTAGATGCCATGGGGATCGGCCCCGAGGCGGTGGTCGTGTTGCACGTGGGCGGCGTGTACGATGGCGTCGAGGCGTCACTGGAGCGCTTCTGCCGACGCTATGAGGCGCTGCCGGCATCTGTACAGGAGCGGCTGGTTCTAGAGAACGATGATCATCGGTACAGCTTTGCCCAGGTCCTGCGCATCCAGCGTCGAATCGGGATTCCTCTCGTGTTCGATCAGCTGCATCACCAGGTTCACAATCCTGAGGGGATAGCCGCTCTAGAAGCCGTTGCGGAGGCGCTTCGGTCGTGGCCCCACGGGGTCGCCCCCAAGATCCACTATGCGACGCCTCGGTCAGAGCTCAAGGCACTGAGTGATGCCCGAGTCAAGCTGCCTACGTGGACCGAGCACGCGGATTTTGCCGATCCATTCGCCTTTGCCCGCTTTGCTCGCGAGATGAGGCCGGCTGGCGACTTTGACGTGATGCTGGAATCAAAAGCTCGCGACCTGGCGGTCCTCAAGCTGCGCGAGGATCTGGCGCGGTTTGCGCCCGATGTGGCGGCCTGGTACCTGTAGCTGCTCAAAGCAAACGGCCCGCCGAGGCGTAAACCCCGGCGGGCCGTCTAGGAGTCGTGCTTAGCGGGCGCCACAGGCCTGCAAGCAGGCCTGCATGTGTCCCCGTGCCTCTGCGGCGATGATGCAGCACTGCTCCACGCTGTACTCTTTGGCGCCGATCACCTCGAGATCGACCGGCCCTTCGTATCCGCCCTCGTGAAGCGCAGCGATATACCGGACGAGATCGACAGAACCGCGGCCGTTGGCCTGCTCCTCCGGCTTGCCAGGGCGGCCTAGCGCACCCATCTCGCCGGGGCAATCACGGATATGGATGTGCTTGATGTGATCGATGACGGCCGCCACCGAGTCGGCGGCTTGCTCGCCCGCGCGCCACAGATGCGACGGGTCCATATCCACGCCAAAGAAGGGCGACTGCACACTCTCGATCATGCGCAACGTCGTGGGCGTGTTCCAGACACAGGCGTGCACATGCGCCTTGACGCAGAGGGTCACCCCATACTGCTCGGCGAGGCGAGCGCGGTCGTTCATGATCTCCATCTGCTGTAAGAAGGACTCTTCGTCGTCGGACTTGCCACCGGGGCCGCAGTTGACCACAGGGCAACCGATGGCGTTGGCCGCCTGAAAGGCCAACTCGAGGATGTCACGATCCAGCCGACCGAGTTCCATGGCTAGGATCTCGAGCTCGTACTTGGCGGCCAGGTCCTTGACGGTGTCCGCCTGCTCGCGCCAGCGGGTGACGTCCAGGTGGTCGCTCATGCCGGTGAGGGCCGAGACTTCGACGCCATCGTAGCCGGCCATGGCAATGTACTTGAAGGCCGTTTCCATATCGTGGCCGCCGAACAGGACCGTGTTCGCTCCGAGTTTCATCGTTTTCCCTCCTGTGGGGTGGCTAAGAGCTCTTGCGTTGCTCTAGATACCGTCTACCTAGCACCGCAGGCCTGCAGGCAGGCCTGGATATGACCGCGCGACTCTGCAGCGATGATGCAGCACTGTTCGAGGCTGTACTCTTTGGCGCCGATGATCTCCAGATTCAGAGCGCCCTGGTAGCCCAGCTCGTGCAGAACCGCCACAAACCGAACCAGGTCGATATCACCGCGGCCACAGGTCTGCATCTCTGGCGCCATGCTGGGATAGCGGACGTTGCCCGATTCGTCCAGGATGCCCTCTCCCATGGTGCGCCCCTTGCAGTCGCGGATGTGCACGTGGCGTACCCGACTGAAGACGGGGACGATGGCCTCGTGGGGATCCTCAAAGGCGCGGTGGATATGGGACGGATCCATGTCGATGCCAAAGGCGGGCGAGGTGATCATCTCCATGGCGCGCAGGGTGGTGGCCGTGTCATGGATGGCGGCGCCGACGTGCGCCTTGACGCAGAGGGTGACCCCGTAGCGCTCGGCCATGTCGGCGAGCTCCGCTAGCACGCCAACCCGTTCCTGGAAGCTCTCTTCATCATCGGCTGTGCCCCGCGAGCCAGTGTTGATCACGGGTATGCCCATCTCGACCGCTGCCTGGTAGGCGGGCTCCATGATGGCGGGATCGGGAAACGGTTGCTCCATGGCTAGCAGCTCCAGGCCATACTCGGCCGAGAGTCGCTTGATCTCGGGCGCCGCCTCTTGCCATCGCTCAATGACCAGGTGCTCGCTCATGCCAGGGATGGCCGAGATCTCGATGCCGTCATAGCCAGCCATGGCCAAGTACTTGAATGCCGTCTCGGTATCGTATCCGCCGAACAGAACCGAGTTCGCTCCCAATTTCATCGTCTGTGCCCTTTCTTCTGTGGGCCTAGTAGACCAGGTCCGCGATCTTGACGACGGACTCGGTTTCGATCGACTGGATGGCTGCCGCGAGGACCTTTTGTGCGGCCAAGCCACTGGCGCCTGATCCGTCGATCTCGTCGGGCGATACGCCAGCGTTGACCTGCTCCACAAAGGTGTGAATCCGGTTACGGAAGGTGTCCTCAAAGTCGGTCATGCCGCCGAACACCGGGTTGGTGTAGACCGATTTGACCAGGTCGCCGGCGGGATAGAGCGTCAGCTCACGCCACATGTCATCCAGCACAAACCGGCCGCCGGTGCCGGCCACCTCGCAGCGCTCCATGGGATGGCCCCGCTCGATATCATAGCTGCCCGTCAGCGAGCCCACCACGCCGTTCACAAAACGCATGTTGAACTGGGCGGTCGACCACATGCGGCGGCCGGGGGCTTTGGCGACAAAGCATTGCACGGCCTCTATGTCACCGCAAAAGTAGCGCATGACGTCGACGGTATGGGGGTGGAGCGCCTTGATCTGGAAATAGGGCGAGGTCTCGCGGGGGTTCTTGATCCACATGGCCATGTTGACGAACAAGAGGTGCCCCAGGCGCCCTTGCTCCACCCACTGCTTGGCCAAGCGCGCCGCCGGGGTAAAGCGGTGGTTCAGATTGATGCCATAGCAGAGGCCCTTTTCGCGGGCCTTGGCAACCATCTCTTCGGCCTTGCGGATGTCGTTGGAGATCGGCTTTTCGCCCAAGACGTGGCAGCCGGCCTCTAGCGCCTGTATCGTTGGCAGGTAGTGGTCGCTGCCATACTCGTACCCGCCGGTGGTGACGCCGACGATATCTGGCGCCAGCTCCGAAAGCATCTCCTCGATGTCATAGAAGGCTGGCACGCCGTGGGTCTCGGAGGCGCGGTCAGCGCGGTCGCGTAGGCGGTCACACACGCCCACGAGCTGGGCGTTGGTCTCTTGCTTGTATAGACGGGCGTGGCGATTGCCAATCACACCCATCCCGATCACGGCAACTCTGAGCATGGTGCAGTACTCCAGTGCAAAGCTCGCCGCAAGCCATGCGGTGGGCCTGCGTGTGGACAAAGGCGCACGCTGTGCGGCGTGCGCCTTTGTCTGGTGTTATCAGGCTTGTTTCTCTTTGTCTTGCAGCCGCTGAGCAGCAGTTCGGTCACCGATGTAGAGCGTGTCATAGGCCTGCTGAGAGGTCTTGAAGGCGCCGACGCCCTCCTGGCCGTGCCAGTCACCCTGGTGATACATGGGGTTGGGCAGGCCCGTCTCGGCCTCCCGCTTGGCGATGAACGCCTCCATGCGGGCGCGGAGGGCGGCCACGACCTCGGGCTCCTCGTCGGCCAGGTTGTGGTTCTCGTCCGGGTCGGACACTAGGTTGTAGAGCTCTACCGGCGGCTTAAAGTGGAAATCGGGCTCGAGGGCCACGATCAGTTTCCACTGCGGTGTGCGCCAGCCGTGCTTGCGCATCCAGGTGCACTCGGTGATATAGAACTCACAGTCCCGCGTCGGGATCTCTTCGCGCACCATGGGCATCAGGCTCTTGCCGTCAAAGGTCGCGTCACCCTGGGAGACATCGGCCAGCTCTAGCAGCGTCGGGACCAGGTCCTTGTGCTGGGTATAGCCGCTCAGCCGCTTGCCCTCGGGCAGCACACCGGGGTAGCGGATGATCAACGGCACGTGCAGGGTCACATCATAGATGCCGTGATGGTCAAAGTAGCAGTCGTGGTCATAAAGTGTCTCGCCATGGTCGGCCGTAACGACCACGATGGTGTCGTCGGCCCAGCCGCCATCCTCCAGGCTGCGCAGGATCATCTCGATGCAGGCGTCCATATAGGCGATGGCGCCGTCGTACTGGGCGATTACATAGTCCTTGTCCGTGACACCCTTGGGGATCCAGGAGCGGAAATAGTCGGCAAAGGGCTCAAAGGCGTACACCGGCTCCATGGTCTTGTTGTCGGGATCGAACTCGTCCTTGTCATAGAACATCCGCTCGTAGGGGTAGGGTGGCAGATAGGGCGAGTGCGGGTCCATGTGCCGCAGGAACAGGAACCACGGCTGGTCTTCGGAGGCGAGCCGCTTCAGTTCCGGGATGGCGACCTCGTTCAGATTGTGAGCCTTGGGCGCGCGCCCGGTCTCATCGCCGCCCCAGCCCTCAAACGTCATATAGTTCTGGAACCCGCGGGCGGCGGCGTTGCCGGTAAAGCCGATGCAGGTGGTCGTATAGCCGGCTTCGCCCAGGATCTCGGCCAGGGTCTTGGCCTCGGGGCGCATGGGCCCCTTGTGGCGCAACGCCACCACTTGTGTGCCAAAGCAATCGCGGCCGGTCAGCATCGAGGCATAGCCAGAGGTGGTGGGCACGTGCGGGCAAAAGTAGCGCTCGAACAATGTGGCGCCCTCGGCGAACCGGTCCAGATGGGGCGTGGTATGAAAACGATAGCCATAGCAGCTCATGTGCCTGGCTAGCAACGAATCAATGCCCAAAAACAAAATGTTCGGGGGCCTCTTGCTGATCGACATGCTGTACTCCTTTTGTGTTCGTGCAGGGCATCCTAGCCCTGTCTTTCCCAGGGGGTCGGATGGACAGAAGCCATCGGACGCGGGCGCTACGCTACAGGCTGACCTTAGCCCGCTTGCGCAGGCGTGTCAAGCTTGGGCGTGGGGGTGGGCGCCATGAGCAGCGCCGAGTGCTCCCCAGGGGGCACTCGGCGTTGAGGTCGGTAGTGCTAGGCGCTAGCGACGCACGAACGCGATATAGATGCGCGGGGTTGGATCGGCTTTGGGCTCCACGTAGACGCTGAGCTGCAGGGGGTCGCCCTCGTAAGAGGCCAGGTCTACCTGCTCTTGGGCCGGCACGCCTTTTACGGCGAAACCGACCACCGTGCTGGGCGTGGAACCGTCTAGCTGCGGGCCGACACTGTACGGAACATCCATGGCAAAGTGGGCGGCTCCGTCCACCATGACCGTAGAGGTGGATGCTAGCACCTGACCGTCGACGACCGCCGAGACCGGCGTGCCCGGCGCGGCGGGGGCTCCGTTCACCACAACGCGGCCCTCGACCCGCTTGACGGACTGTGTCTCCACGTGGTCCGTCATCACCCAGGCCTCCCATACGTTGTTCCTCACAAAGTCGTATGAGAGGTACAGGTAGCCGTTCAGGCCCCAGTCGCTACCCCAGGAGTTCACCGCAAGAAACCCACCCATGGCATCGTCGTAGCCCACCATGAGCATCCCGTGGCCGCCATAGTAGGTCTCCCCGCTCGCTGGGGGTCGGAGAACAGGGTTCTGCGACGAGACCCCGTAAAAGCTCTCATAGATCGGGAGCGCCACCGCGATCGGGTTGCCGTCTGCCAGGATACGCTTGAGCAGGTTCACATCGTCGCCAAAGCTGACAAACTCGAACGCCGCCGCCCGGTAGGGATAGGCCGCAGCGCGAACCTGTTCGCTGGGCTGGGTGCAGGCGTCGGACGGGTTGTAGGGGAACATGCTGAGCGGCGCCACGCCCTGGTCCTTGACGATGTTGAACGCATCCCAGTAACTCATCCCCGAGTTGCGGTTACTGCAATCGGAGGTATCGCGTTGGTTATAGACATAGGCGGGGCTGAGTTGGCGGCTGGGCGAGGAGGTATCCCATCCTCGCTCAACGGTCTCGTGATAGGTGGTGTAATAGTAGCCGACTGCCCAGGCCACGCAGCTTCCCTGGCTGCCCTGGTTTCCCACGGGTGGGAGATACGGGCTCAGGTCCACGCGACCGGGCAGGGCGGACATGATGCCAGCGCTCAGGTCGGGCTGGTATTCGGCCCAGTCCCCTTCTGAGGGGATCAGACCGAGAGGGATCTGTCGGTATGGATCCTCGGCCTTGGCCGGCTCGGCCGGGATCGCCACCATCATGGCGAGGATCACTACTACAGGTAAGACGCGTCTGAAATCCATATCTACCTCAATGACACGCTAGCCTAGGCGTCTGCTGGCGAGATGCTGCGTTCAGAACTGGCTAGAGCGTACCATTGGGGTCAGAGCGAAGGCTTAAACGGCCGTAAAGGGGGCGCTAATTGACTGTGAACCACGCATTAAGGCTGCGTAAGGCCGATGGGGTGTTGCGGGGAACGAGATATGACAGAGCCCTCGCCTTGGGCGAGGGCTCTGTGCTCGGACGGTGTCTATAGGTTACCAGCGATAGAGGACGGTGTACTCAAAGGTAGCCTCCCCATCGGCCTCCACCTCGACGAGGAAGCGAGCGGTGCTGGCGTCCAGCATCTCATACTCGAGCGTCGAGTCGGTGATCTCGGCATCTTGGGCTCGGTACAGGTGCTCAATGGCGTGCACCGTGATGTCCTCATCCTTGTGGTTGCGAATGGTGATCTCGATGGTCTCCATCACCTCACGCTCGCCGCGCTGCTGATAGGCCGTTTGCACACGCTCACCGACGACGTCAAAGGCCTCGCCGAGCAGCAGGGATACCAGCTCATCCTTGGGGGTGTGGTCGATGCTATCTTCGCCCACAAACTCGGCACCGCCATCGATGTCCTCTTTAAAGACGCGCACGGTGCCCTTTGGCAGCGGGATGCCCAGGCCCCCTTCTTCGCTGTTGGTGAACTCGACGCGGACCTGGATGGTCTTGTCGCTGGTGACGCCATAGCCGCGGTCGGCGTAGACGGCGCCGTACATGGGGCGCATGCGGGGCTGGGGCTCATAGACCAGCACCTTTTCCACCGGGACGTTCGCCACCTGCACAAACTCGATCTGCTTGGTCTGGTTGTCGCGCACGGTGACGGGGCGCTCGACTTCGTAGATGTGGTACTCGAAAAACTCGCGCTCGGTGACAGCCGGTGCCCCCGCTGCCATCTCGCGCGCCATCATCACTTCTTTCACGATCTGTTGGTCCTGGACGACGTTGACCTCGCCGGCCACCAGCTTGAGCTTGGCTTCGGGATAGGTGGCGCCGCTGCGGTTATCCACGGTCACCCACCCGGTAATGTCCACGGCGTCGTCGTCGGCCGAGAGCATGGCCACATAGTTGGCTCGCCAAGTGATGCCCCTGGTGAGATAGGTAACTTGCACGGGTACCGTGCCGCCGGTGGCCGCATCCACCAGCCACACCAGCGTGGGCCGTGTGATCAGGCCCTCGGGCAGGGTTGGGAAGGCGAACTGCTGTACCTGGTCCAGACGGATTACGCGGATGCCATCCTCGGTGGCCAGCACGATGTCGTCGGCGCCAGAGAGCAGCGTGCCCGTGATCTCTTGGCCCTCGGTGGTGGTCAGGACGATGGTCTGATCGATGTACTTTTGCAGGAGCTTGCGGCTACTGACCAGGTCGTACTCATAGTTCTGCTCGAGAAAGGCGATCTCTGCCGGGCCCAAGGTGCTGAGGTGCACGCTGGTGGCATCGATGCCTGAGGGCACGTCGGTGAACCGCACCTCGTTGAGGCCGGCTTCGAGGTCGATGGGGCGCAAGTCCTTGACCAGCCCCAGGTCCTGATTGTAGACCGTCAGCGCCAGCGTGCGGTCGGCGGTCTCGGCCAGCGCCTCGGTTTCGTCTGCTTCGGCTGCCACTTCCTCCACCTCCTCGGCCTCTTCCGCGTCGGCCGCCTCATCAGGTGGGGTGGCTTCCTCGGGGGCCTCGATCTCTTCATCGGGCGCTAGAGTCTCCTCGGCTTCGGGGGTAGGGGTGGCGGTAGCCTCCTGGGCGGACACAGGCCCGACTGGCGATGATCCTAGCAGCAGTGCCAGAACCAACGCCCCCAGCGTGAACGCGCTCAAGGTCTTGGCGAACATCTCGGCCTCCTTTGGACGGTGTGCGGCACTCTATGTGCTAGACGCGCGCAGCGATAGCGGGGTTCCCCCCAAGAGCTGGCGGGGTCGCGCGTAGGCCATGCCTCGCCGTTTGGTAGGCATCGCTGTGAACACATTATACCGGCCGCCAAAGGACGGCGCAACGGCCAACGCGAGGGGGCTAGACCAGGTGGAAACAGAGCAGGGTGGCCAGCGTGATGAGGATGCCCGAGGCGCCACCCGCCAGCGTCTGCAAGGGGGTGTGTGCGCCCACTCTGACGCGCGCCCAGGCAACCACGGGAACCAGAAGCAGGGCTGGGGCGGCCACGATGCCGGCGAGGGCGGTGGCAAAGGTAGCGGTGGCCGAGATGGCGGAGACGTGTTGGCTGATCTTCCACGTGGTGGTCACCGCCAGGTTAAAGGCCACCAGGAGGCCAGCGCTGACAAAGGCCGCCAGCAGTACGCGCGGGCCGTCAAAGAGAATCAGGAGCGTGACGGGCAGCACCACCGCCAGGGCGCTCACCAGGATGATCGACGGCTGCAGGCGCTCGTGTCGGTTCGAAATGTGCCAATCGGTGATATCACCGCGCTTGAACTTGCGCCACATGAACAAGAGCGGCAGCACCAGGCTGATGCTGGCCGTCCCCAAAGACCAGAGCAGAGCGTGGAGCCGGTTGGCGGGCTCGGCGAGGGCGATCAGCATAAAGGCTGGCACCAGCACATATTGGGGCGCCAGAAAGCGAGAGACGATTCTGGCCGAGCGATCTTCCCAGGGGATTTCGCTGGCGAGCATGCCCGCCAGAATGAACACCCCGCCCGCCGTCGCGCGTGGCGTCAGGGTCTCGCCCGCCAAGAGCACGCCGAACAGGGCCGCGAACGCCGGCTCGGCCGTGAGAATCAGCGCCGTGTGGGTGGGGGTGGTGTGACGCTGAGCAGCCGTCTGAATGCCGATGGCCGCCGCCGTCGCTAGAATGCCGGTGAATGCCGTCGCCAGCCACGTCTCTTGCGAGGGGGCCGGCCACGGCTCGGCGCTCAGCGAGCTCACCAGCGTGCTCAACACGGCTACGACAATCACCTGGATCAGCGCGAGTGGCAGGGGATGCGACCTGGGCGCAAAGACGCTGACCCCCACGACATGGAGGGCAAAGCATACGGCACACCCGAGCACGACCAGATCGCCGACGTTGACGCCCAGGCTGTTCTGAAGGGTCAGCAGAGCCAGGCCGAACGTCGCCAGCAGCACGCCGATGAGCGCCGCGCGCCCAGGCGCCGCTCGCATCAGCAGCGCCGCCATGATCGGCACCATGACGACAGACAGCCCAGTGATGAAACCCGCCTTGGAGGCGGACGTCCACTGGAGGCCGATGGTCTGCAGGGCGTACCCGCCAAAGAGCAACAGGCCCAGGATGGCCCCAGCCCTGACCGTGTGCCAGGTGGGCCAGGCCCGAAAGACCAGACAGAGCACCGCCAGGGATGCAGCCCCGATGCCAAAGCGAATGGCCAGAAATGGAAACACCGGGTAGGCTTCGATGGCCTGCTTGACCATCACAAAGGTGCTGCCCCAGATCAAGGCCACCACCAGCAGGGCGGCATCGGCCGCGGTCTGGCGGGGGCGATTCTGCTCAGGCAGGGCGCTTGAGGTCACTGTAGCTGCTTTCTAACAGTCTGATAGAGATAATCTGCGCGCAGTTGGTCCAGGGTGTGGCACGGCGCCTTGAGGGCGGCAGCGACCTCTTGCGCCAGGCCTCGGTCTAGCGCTGGATGCTCAGTGTTGAGCACCACGCCGCGAATGCCATCGCGGGCGAACAGATCGGCCAACATCAGCGTCTCGGCGCGAGGGTCCATGCCTGTGAAGGATACGTTGCCGGCGCCGTCGGTCATCAGCACCAGCAGCGGGATCAAGTCGCTATCCTGGCGCATCTGCCGACGGATGACCTGGTAAGCACTCAGCAGGCCTGCCGAGAGCGGTGTCTTGCCGCCCACGGGTATATCCCTCAACGCTCGCCGCGCCATGCTGATGTTCGAGGTCGGCGGCAGCACGACCTTGGCCGCCGCATTCTGGAAGGTGATTAGGCAGACCTGGTCACGCTTCTGGTAGGCATCGACCAATAGCGAAAGGATGGCGCCCTTGGTGGCTTCCATCCGTTCGGCGGCAGCCATGGACCAACTGGCGTCGACTGCAAACACTACCAGGTTGGCGGCTGGGCGCACACGCACCTTGCGGTAGAGGTCGCGATCTAGGATGGTGATGGCGGTGCCGTTGCGCTCGCGCGTCGTCTGGTAGGGTGCGGCGTGTCGTAAGGTGGCGTCCAGCGCGATGTCGTCATACTCGCCCGGCGCGCTGCGCGAGCGGGTGTAACGTCCGCGCTTGCGCCGGCTCTCGGTCTGGGTTCGCTTGCCGGCTCGGTCACGCGGGTGCCGGTCCGCATTGGTGCGCCAGCGCCCGGTCTGGAACGGCGCGCCGACATCCACCTGTCGGTAGGCCGATTCGGCCGGCGGCTTGCCGGCACGGGTATCAGGCGCGTGTGCACTCCCCTGCGCCGACGTTGGGCTCTGCTCGGTGGTGCTATCGCTTAGGTCGTTTTTTTTTCGGGTGCACCCTGCGCAGGCTCGGCTGACTGTTCGGCCCGATCCTCTGAACGGAGCTGCTCGACGCGTTCGTGGATCTCTTCCAGCTTGGCCGAGGCGCCGTCAAAGGGCAGGCGTCGTAAGCGATGAGGCAGCGCTAGCTCGGCAGCCAGGAGGATGTCGGTCTCGGAGACATACTCCCGCCCGTCAAAGGCGGCTTGGGCCAGCGCAGCCTTGAGAATGACAATGTCAGCCCGATGGCCATCAATCTCCATGGCGGCCGTTAGCTCGGCGATGGTGTAGAGGTCGTCTTGGGTATGTGTCACGCTGCCGACGCGTTGGCGCGCGGCGGCGATCCGCTGAGATAATGCCTGGTCCACGGGAGACCACTCGTCGTAAAAGACGTCTGGGTCGCGCTCGTAAGCGATGCGTCGTTGGATGATCTCCATCCGTGCCTCGGCGGACGCGATGCCCTGGATGTCGACGCACAAGGCAAAGCGGTCGAGGAGCTGGGGGCGTAGCTCGCCCTCTTCTGGGTTCATGGTGCCGACCAGGATGAACTGGGCTGGGTGCGAGAACGAGATGCCCTCCCGCTCGACGATATTCACCCCCATGGCGGCTGCGTCCAGCAGCAAATCCACCACGTGGTCATCGAGCAGGTTCACCTCGTCCACATATAGGAGGCCGCGGTTGGCCGCCGCCAGGATCCCGGGCTCAAAGTGACGCTCGCCCTGCTTGATGGCGCGCTCGAGGTCCAGCGTCCCCACGACGCGGTCCTCGGTGGCACTGACGGGGAGATCCACAAAGCTGGTGCGAACCAACGATGTGGGCAATGTCTCGTCCCGCGCTACGCGCTCGCGGCATAGGTCGCAGAGGGCCTTGGGACGGGCTGGGTCACAATGAAAGGGGCAGTCGGCCACGATCTCGATCTCTGGCAGCAGGGCCGCGAGGGCGCGGGCGGCGGTGGACTTGGCCGTACCACGCTCGCCGCGAATCAACACGCCACCGATCTGCGGGCTGACGGCGTTGAGCAGCAGAGCCCGTTTCATGCGCTCTTGGCCCACGATGGCCGAAAAGGGAAAGACGGCTACCATTTGCTTGTGTGACTCCTATCTCTGGCTGGCCGAGTATAGGTCTGGGCCAGTTGCGGGTCAACTAGCGTGCATAGAGCAGTTGCGCTCGTCTTGGCATGCTGCTAAGATAGGCGCGTCAGACAATCGAATAGCTTCTCCGAACCACATGGCCTAAGGCATCGCTATGGCGTGTGGTCGCGGCCGCCCGTTAGGGCGGCCAAACGGTGGCCGTGGAAACGCGTCCGCCCCCCGCATTTGGAAAGGAGAACCTGCAGCGACGGCTCGAGCCGGCGCCTGTTCTGCTGTGCGGGATAGGCGTCGGCTCTTTATTGTCTGGCGAGCCGGCGGCGCAGGCAAAGCAAGGAGGCATTTGCATGAGACGGCATCTTTGGATCGTACTGGCGGTCTTGCTGGTGGGGTTGGTGGCACTATCCGCCTGCTCTGGCGGCGCGCCCAAGGTGGACTGGGAGCTCAAGGTCACCGGCGCTGTGAGCCAGCCCCTGACGCTTAGCTTTGACGATCTGGCTGGGCGGGATCTGGACAAGCTCGACAAGGTACTGATGGAGCGCTCCGAGGGTGATCCGAACGAGGATAGCTGGGAGGGCGTCATGCTCGCCACGCTCCTTGGTGAGGCCGGGGCAGCCGCCGACGCGTCTGCGATCGTCTTTCGTGCGGCCGACGAGTACGAGCGCGAGGTGCCCATGGCGGATGTGGGCGAAGCCATCGTGGCGCTCAAGCAGAATGGCGGCTGGTTGACCGAGGACGAAAAGGCGGGGCCCATCCGCATCGTGATTCCGGGCTTGCCTGGGAGCCGATGGGTTGGCCAGCTGGTCGAGATCGAGGTGCTCCAGTAAGCGAGCCCGCATCATCATCGGGCTGACGCGGCTTGGCTTCTGGCGTCATCGCTGTGGCGACATGGCGGTGACGCCAGAAGCATCAGGGATGGGAGATGACTGGGCGTGTCCATTCGCAAGCTACGACGCAAGGCTATTCTACTTGCTGCTCTGGCCATGCTGGCGGCTCTGGCCGCGTCGTGTGGCGAGCAGAGCCCCCCTACGCCGACCATTGCATTCACGGATGCAAAAGTCACAGCGGCTGACGCTCCCGAGATGGACTGGGAGCTTGTCGTCACTGGCGCCGTCGCCGAGCCGATGACCTTTCAGTACCAGGACCTGGTCTCGCGTGATCTGGTCGGCCTGGACGAGATCCTGGAGGCTTGTGACTGTGGCGACGAGGTGCGCAACACCTGGGAGGGCATCGCGCTGACCGAGCTGCTGGCTGAGGCAGGTGCCTCGGAGGGTGCCACCGCGGTGATCTTTCGGGGTGCGGATGGTTACTGGCGCAAGGCGGCCATAGAGAACCTAGATGTCGCGATGGTGGGCTTGCGTCGTGATGGGACCTGGCTGGCGGAGGACGAGAAAGAGGGCCCCATCCGCATGGTGGTGCCGGGCCAATCTGCCAGTTACTGGATGTCTCAACTGGTCGAGGTAGAGGTTGTCGAGTAGGCGAGACGTCGTGAACGCTGCGCCGGCGCTAGGCCACCATGAGCCAGATGGTTACGACCACCAGGCCTAGCAGGGCGGCTAGAGCCACGTGATCTGGCGGGCCCAACTGCGCCGTTCTATAAAAGGTGCGCTGGCGATAGCGTCCGAACTGTCGTCCCTCCATGGAGACTGCGAGACGCTCCGCGCGACGGAGCGCGCCGACGAGCAAAGGTAGCAGCAGCTGGCGCAGCACCTCGATGATCCGGCGGAACAGGCTGCCATCATAGCGCACCCCCCGAGCGAGCTGGGCTTGGTAGATGGTGTTCGCCTCCAGCTCGAACAAGGGGGCTAGGCGGATGGCCGTCACCAGAGCAAAGCCGTACCGATAGGGCAGCCCGGCTTGCATGAGGGCGTACGCCAGGCCTGACGGGTCGGTGGTCAGCACAAAGAGCTGGCTTGCCATGATCACCGCTAGAAACCGCCCTGCCACCAGGACCCCCCGGCGGAGTCCCTCATCGGTGATAACAAGTCCCAGCACCGATGAAGGATCCACCACGGCTGAGCCGGAGCGGGTGAACAACACCTGCAGCGCAAAGAACGCCGCCGACGTGCTCAGCAGCAGACGCCACCCGCGCATGTCGCGGGCTGGCCGGATGCGAGCCAAATAGGCTGCCCCCCAGAGCCCCACGACGGCCAAGGCCGGATACCATGGCGTCGCGACCAGGAAGCTCCCAACCGTCAAACCCAAGAGCCATCCCAGCTTGGTCAACGGATGGAGTTCGTGCAGCCATCCTCCGTCCGTGCGGTACTGGAGCTTGACGCGGCCGCTCATACGGTTGGCTCCAGGTAGGCCGTGTGGTCGTGTTCGGCTAGATAGGCGCCGAGTGCCTCCACGGCTCCGTCGAACGCCAGCCGACCGCTGTCGAGGAACAAGGCTCGGTCGGCATAGCGCTGTGCGAGCGCTACGCTGTGGAGTGCCAGCAGCACGGCCGCGCCACTATCGGCGGATTCGCGCAGGCGACGCATGAGACGATGGGCGTTGGTAGGATCTTGCCCAATCAGGATCTCGTCCGCTAGCAGCAGGTCGGGGCCATGCGCGAGGGCCGCTGTCACGTTCAGGCGTCGCTTCTGGCCATAGCTGAGTCGCCACGGCGAGTCCTCGCGTCGCTCCCAAAGGCCGCCTTGGCGCAGTAGCTCCTGGGCACGAGGGCGGACAGGCTCCTCTTGACCGGTGTTCCGAGCGAGCATGATGGCATCGTCCCACACGGTCTCGCCGAGGAGCTGGTGGTCGGGATTCTGAAAGACGATTCCGGCCCGACGCGCCAGCGACGAAACCGTCGGTACTGTGTTTCCCAGGACTGTGACGGCGCCGCTGGTGGGACGAATCAGGCCCATTAGGCAGCGCAACAGGGTGCTCTTGCCGCTACCGTTGTCGCCCATCAAGGCAACAATTTGCCCACGCTGAAGCTCAAGGCTAATGTCGTCGAGCGCTGGGCGCGAGCCATAGTCATGGCTCACCCGTACCAGCTTGGCCACCGTCTCGCCGGGCGCCGATGGATTGCGCGGGGCGGGCCGTTCACTGGCTGGCGGGGGGGCGCCGCCCTGCACGATGCGCCCGTCCTCCATCAGCACGATGCGAGGCGCGAAAGGGGCTAGTACCTCAAGCTTGTGCTCGACGATGACGAGCGTTAGCTCCTCCTGGCGGCGAAGGCGCTCTAGCACCTGTAGAACCGACTGGGTGGCGGTGGGGTCGAGATTGGACGTGGGTTCATCCAGGATCAGGATGCGTGGGCGAGCGGCCAGGACCGAGGCGATGGCGACGCGTTGCTGCTCGCCTCCCGAGAGCGTGCTCAGCTGGCGCCGCTGCAGGTGACGGGCGGCGACTATGTCCAGCGCCCAGTCGATCTGTGAGGCAATCTGCTCCGGCGGGTAGCAGCGGTTCTCCAGCCCAAAGGCGATCTCATCCTCGACGGTTAACGTGCAGAATTGGTCTTCTGGGTTCTGTTGCACCAGGCCGACGACTTCGGCCACGTCGTAGATGGGCCGGGCG
>DAIRUQ010000014.1:0-5495 GCA_036803245.1 Chloroflexota bacterium
AGGTCGGATAGGGCGTATAGGTCGGCAGCGCGGTATAGGTGGGATACGGCGTTGCCGTCGCCTCCACCCCATCGGTCACCGTCGGGTACGGGGTATAGGTGGGCAGGGCCGTCCAGGTAGGCCCGGCAGTCAACGTAGGATACGGCGTAAGAGTCGGATAGGGCGTGTAGGTCGGCAGCGGCGCCGCCGTCTCGATCGGCACAACCACCAAGGTCGGGTAGGTCGTAAAGGTAGGCAGCGGCGTCCAGGTCGGCGCCGCGGTATAGGTGGGATACGGCGTGTAGGTCGGATAGGGCGTGCTCGTCGGGGCTATGGTCGCCGTCGCGTCCGGCTCGACCGGCAACGTCTTGGGCACCATCGGCGTCCAGGTCGGCAAAGGCGTGTGCGTTGCCAGCGCCGTGTAGGTCGGATAGGGCGTGTAGGTCGGGTAAGCCGTATAGGTCGCCTGCGGCACCACCACCAAGGCTGTGTGGGTGGGCAACGGTGTATAGGTCGGGTAGGGCGTCAGCGTCGACGGCGGACGGTGGGTAGGCAACGGCGTATAGGTCGGCAGCGCGGTATAGGTGGGATAGGCGCTGGGCGCGGGTGGAGCCGTCAGCGTCCCCAGCGGGATCAACGTGGGATAGCGGGTATAGGTCGGCGCAGGCGTATAGGTTGGGAGCGGCGTGTAGGTGGCCAGCACCTCGATGACACGAGAGGGCATGGTGGCTGTAGGCGCCAGCGTAGGCTGCTCCGTGGCCGGCGGAGCCGGCGTAGCCGTACGCGTCGGTCGCGCCGTCTCGGTAGGGCTCCCCGCCGCCGGCCGCCAAATGCTCGCCACCAGGCTTCCCAGCGTGGTGTCGGGCGGCAGAACCGAGCTGAGGACCAAGCTACCCAGAGCCAAGCCGCCAGCCAAGCCGGCCACCGCCGCGATGCCGATGCCCACAGTGCGCCAGTTGCGCCCCCCGTTGGGTTTGCCCGGCTCGGCGCCGGGAACGACCTGTTCAAACGTCACCGCGTCGGTGGCCTGCTCCTCAGGGCTGGGCCAGCCGAGCTGCTCGAGTTCGCCGGGCACCTCGCGGTTGGTAGGATCAATCTCTAGAACCTGCTCGAGGCAGTAGAGCCGCTCCGCCTCGCTATCCACCAAGCGAGACAGCCACAGCCACGCCTCAGCGTTGTTCGGGTCACGCCGCAAGATGCGACCCAGCAGCTCTCGCCCCTGATCGATCTCGCCCGACTGGATCGCCTCCACAGCACGCTGGAGCTTGGTCATGCGCTTGGCTCCGGTCTGTTAGCTGGTTCGCAGACACAGGCATGCCAACCATGCCCCAGCCTGCCTCTCAGCGGCCGAATACTGGGGCGCATTCTCGTGCATTGCGCTGGCCTTGTCAAGCGCATCGCCGAATTCACAACGTTTTTACGTACTCCTCACCTTGACCAGCCCCGGGCCCTCGGCTAGAGTCGCAAGGTGTGCATCCACCGTACCAGGAGCGTTCGTATGCCTACCAAGATTGTGCTGATCGGTGCCGGCAGCGCCGTGTTCACGGCCGGGCTCGTCCGCGACCTGCTCTCCGCCGACGACCTGGGCGCCTGGGCGCTGGGGCTGGTGGATATCCAGGAGGAGGCTCTGCAAACCGCGGTCGGCTTGTGCCAGCGCATCGCCGCCGCATACGAGGTCGACCTTGACATCGACGCCTCCACCGACCGCCGCGACGTGCTGCCGGGCGCAGATCTCGTCGTCACCACCATCGCCGTCGGCGGACGGCGGGCCTGGGAGCTGGATGTGCAGATACCTCGGCAGTTTGGCATCTATCAGCCTGTGGGCGATACCGTCATGCCGGGCGGCATCTCGCGGGCTCAGCGCATGATCCCGGCCCTGGTCGAGATTGCCCGCGACGTGGCCGCCCTCGCCCCGAACGCCCGCCTGTTCAACTATGCCAATCCGATGACCGCCAACTGCTGGGCCATCCGTCAGGCCACGGGCGTGCCGGTGGTGGGGCTCTGCCACGGCGTGCATGACACCATCCGCAGCCTGGCGAGGTACCTGAACCTGCCCCCGGAACGGGTGACGGCCACCTATGCCGGGCTGAACCATCTGACCTTTATCCATGACCTGCGCCATGACGGCGCCGACCAGATGCCCGCCCTGATAGCTAGGGCGCGCGCCGACGGCGATGTCCGCTCGCTGGCCGGGCGCAACCCCTTTGCCTTTGGCCTGCTACAGGCCTATCGCGCCTACCCCGCCGTCCACGATCGGCACGTCACCGAGTTCTTTCCCGAGCGATTCCCCGGCGGAGCCTACGATGGGCGCACCCTGGGCATCGATGCCTACTCGTTCGAGGACACTATCGCCCACGGTGACCAGCGCTATGCCGAGATGCAGGCGCAGGCTGCCGGGCGGGCGCCGTTGGACCCGGCCCTCACCCGCCGCACAGCGGGCGAGCACGAGCAACTGGTCGAGATCGTGCAGGCCATCGGCCGCGATGCCGGCACGATCTTTGCGGCCAATGTCCCTAACCGCGGAGCCGTCCCCAGCTTGCCCACCGACGCCATCCTGGAGCTGCCGTGCGCCGCGACAGCGCTAGGCCTGCGCCCGCTCCAACTGGACGATTTCCCCGACGTGCTGGCCGGCATCATTGCACGGAAACTGACGGCAACACGCCTCACGGTAGCGGCCGCGCTGGCAGGCGACCGCCGCCTTTTGGTGGAGGCCCTGTTGGCCGATGGCGCCGTCACCGATCCTGGCACCGCCGCCAAGCTAGCCGGCGCGCTGCTGGCCGCCCACCGCCAGCACCTGCCACAGTATGCCTGACCTGACGCGGAGGAGCTGGACAAGATGACGGGTTCAGAGATCGTGATCGGGACACAGTCGCTGGGCACCGATGACTGGATGGGCCGCTTTTACCCGCCCGACCTCGCCAGCCGCGACCGGATCGTGTTCTATGGCCAGGTGTTCGACATCCTGGAGCTCAACGTCACTTTTTACGCGCCGCTGTCGCGCTATGTGATCCGCTCCTGGCTAGAGCGCACGCCAGCCAGCCTGCGCTTTTCCGCCAAGCTCCCCAAGGCGATCACCCATGACAAGCGGCTGGCGGATGTACAGGACGAGCTGGATGGCTTTATCGCCTCCATGCGCCAGTTCGGTCAGCGGCTGGAGGCCTGCGTCATCCAGCTCCCGCCGTCGTTTGATCGCTCCAGCGAGGACGACCTGCGCGCGTTCCTGGCACGGCTTCCCGACGACATGGCCTTTTCCTGCGAGTTTCGCCACCCCAGCTGGCAGCATCCTGACACCCTCGCGCTGCTGCACGACCACGGTGTGGCTTGGTGCATGAACGAGTACCGCGATCTGCCGCCCAGCAGCGAGATCACCACCGACTGGTCGTACGTGCGGCTGAACGGCTACCACGAACACAACCGCGCCGCGCCCGGCCCCGTGCCCGAACGCGAGGACGACCTGGCCTACTGGGCCGACCTCCTCGCCAACCTGCCGGCCGTGGTAAAACGCACCTATGTGCTCATTAACGATCACTATGCCGGGCACGCGCCCGACACCGCCAACGACCTCAAACGACGGCTCGACCTTCCCTTGGTGGAACCACACGATCTCTGGGGGACGTTGCCCCTGGCCTAGCGCCGCCAGCGTGCTGTGGACCCTCTGCCTAGAGACTGGGCGAGACCTGCCCGTTCCGAGCGGGGCGGGGCCTCCTTGCCACCCATCCTCCGTTCAGCCTATACTGGCACCATCATCCGCCCCGCTCAAGAGGAGACCACCATGCCTCAGATGACCAAGCGAGAGCGCGTTCTGCGTACAGCCAACCTCCAGGAGACCGATCGGGTGCCCGTATACGACATCCTACAGAACGATGGGGCGATCGAGCACTATGCCGGCATGCCGCTCACCGTCGAGGATGGCGACCGCATCAAGGGCATCGCCATCGGCCGCTGCCTGGACATGACCCGCATGCCCGGCGGCCCCGAAGCGCCCCGCACCTGGACCGACGAACGCGGCTTTACCTATCAGGGCGAGCGGTGGACCATGTGGATCACGCACCGCCCCTGGGAGGATCAGGCCGGGCTGATCGCCTGGATCAAGGCCGAGATCCGCCGTACCGAGGCCGCCGTCTATGATCGTGCCTACCGGGATGGCTGGTATGCCACCATGGACCGCTTCCAGGGCTATATGGGTGACGACACCGTTCAGGTCGTCGAGAGCGGCGTAGGCCTCACCGAGATGTTCTGGTGGTGCGAATGGGAAGCCTTCTCATACCTCACCGCCGATGAGCCCGGGTTGGTGGAAGAGTGGCTCGAGGCCCGCACCCAGGCCGAGATCCGCCGCGCCCATTGCATCGCCGACCCGGAACGCATTCCCATCGCGCTGACCTATGACGACATCGCCTACAAGAATACCACCCTCCTTTCACCGCGCTGGTTGCGCCGCTACTGGTTCCCCCGGCTGGCCCGCCTGAACGCCGCCTGGCACGAACACGGCTGCAAGTGCCTCTTTCACTCTGATGGGAACCTCTACCCGGTGCTGGATGATCTGGTCGAGGCCGGCATCGACGGGCTGAACCCGATCGAAAACGCCGCCGGCATGACCGTGCGCGAGGTGCGCCGTCGGCACCCACAGCTCTTTCTCACGGGCGGCGTGGACGTGAGCGAGCTGCTGGCTCGGGGCACGCCCGAGCAGGTGTATGCCGCCTGCCGCGAGAACATTGACGCCAGCGACGGCATCGGCTACTTTATCGGGTCAAGCACCGAGCTGGACTGGGAGATCCCGGCCGCCAACATTGTGGCCATGGTCGACGCCGCCTGGGATACCGGGCGCTGAGCCGTTCATCGCCATCATCGTTCCATCATCATGACAGGAGCGTCAGCGTGAGGTTTGATTTCGACACCATTCTGGATCGCCGCCGGTTTCACAGCGTCAAGTGGTGCGGCTACGAGCCCGATGTCCTACCGCTGCCGGTAGCCGACATGGACTTCCGGACGGCGCCGCCCATCCGTGACGCGCTGGCCCAGCTTGTCGATCACGGCGCGCTGGGCTACCCCTGCCGACCGCCCCACCTGGCCGATCTGGTCGCATCGTTCCTCGAGCGGCGCCATAGCTGGCAGGTGGATCCGACCACGATCACCTTTTTACCTGGGGTGTTGGCCGGCGTGCGCGCCGCCTTGGCCGCCTTTACCCAGCCCGGCGATGCCTTTGTGACCATGACGCCGGTCTATCCCCCGTTGATGACCATCGGCCGCGAGATGGGCCGGACCCTGCGAACGGTGCCGCTGCGCTGCGACGAGGCCGGCCGCTATACGGCCGACCTGGACGGTCTGGCCCGAGCGCTGCCGGGCGCCCGCGCCCTGCTGCTCTGCAGCCCGCATAACCCGGTGGCACGCGTCTTTGCCCAGGACGAGCTGGAGCAGATCGCCCAACTCTGCCTGCAGCACGACGTCTTGATGGTCTCGGACGAGATCCACGCCGACCTGGTGCTCGGGCCGCAACGCCACCTGCCCCTGGGCAGCCT
>DAIRUQ010000014.1:5595-8332 GCA_036803245.1 Chloroflexota bacterium
CAGGCTCTGGAGCGGATGGCCCGCTCCCTGGGCCGCACCCTATCGGATGAACCCGCCTAGTATCAGGAGGATCAGACCCATGGAGACCCTACGCATCGGCATCATTGGCACAGAGAACTCGCACGCCGTCGCTGCCATGGAGCGGTTCAACGTCAAGCGCTCCATCGCCGGCGCGACGGTAGCCGCCCTCTGCCCAGGGGACGGTGACACGATGGAGCACGCCCAGGAAATCGCCGAGAAAGGGCTCGTGCAGCGCGTCGTCGCCGAGCCCCAGGATTTGCTCGACCAGGTGGACGGCGTCATCATCATGAACCGCCACGGCGCCCTCCACACGCCCTACGCACGCCTGACCCTGGGCGCCGGCCTGCCCACCTTTGTGGACAAACCCCTCACCTGCGACGTGGACGAGGCGCAAGAGCTGGTAGCGCTCAGCCACGCCAAGGACGCTTGGCTCTCGTCCTGGTCCACCGTGTGGCAGACGGCCTCCTTTGAGGGCCTTTTTGCCACCGCCGAGAGCGAGATCGGTCCGGTGAGCGCCGGCATGTGCGCTGGCCCCTGCGAGCTCGATAGCCCTTACGGCGGCGTGTTCTTCTATGGGATCCACACGGTAGAGATGGCGTTGCGCGGCTTTGGCTATGACGTGGCCAGCGTGCACGCCCACACCGGCGGCGCCCATGCCACCGCCACACTGACGACCGAGAGCGGCAAGCTGATCACCCTGCAACTACTGGGCGAAGGGTACTGCTTCCAGGCACTCTGCCACGGCCCAGGCGGGAGTCGTTACGCCGCGCTGGATACCAGCGATGGCTATGACCGTGGGTTCGCCGCCATCCTGGAGGGCTTTCGCACCGGCAAACGCCCCCTCAGCGATGCTGAGCTGGTTCAGCCCATCCGGGTGCTGGCGGCCATACAGGCCTCGCTTCAGGGCGGTGGCGAGATCTCGCTGATCTAGGCAACACACTTTCACGAACAATTCACGCTTCCAGAGCGTTTCTTGCCGCACTGTTTACGGAACCCCGATCCCCCAACGAGTATACTCTCTGCGGGCGAAGCCTACGCGCAGGCAGCGCCCTCGCAGCGGCGCAGGGAGGAGCTCGGTTGGGGGATTGCAGTGCCCAGGAAGCATGTACGACTGCCATTGGCCCTGGTCATCGGTGCGAGCGCGCTATCCCTGGCCCGTGCCCATTCTGTGCTCGCTCTGACGGCCACGGCGGAGGGCGTCACGTCGGCTAGTTTCCACGTCAGCACCCTGGTCTATGCGCTGGCCGCGTTGGCTGCGCTGGCCACGGCGGCCATGGCCTGGCCCAGACGCGAGCAGACTGCCGCCCGCAACCTGATCGCGCTGCTGCTGGCGGCCGGGTGGTGGGCGGGCGCTATCACGGTGGAATCCGCGGTTACGTCGCCATCCGCCAAGCTGCTCTGGTCTCAAATCGCCTACCTGGGCACCACCTGTGTGCCCCTCTGTTACCTGCTTTTCGCCGCCGCACTTGCAGGACATGACGGACTCCTTTCGCCGGCCCGCATCGGGCTCATGGCTATTCCGCCAGCCATCACCATGGCCCTGGCGGCCACCAATGGCTGGCACGGCTGGATCTGGACCGGGATTCGCATCGATCCAGACACCAACCTGGCCACCTATCTGCACGGCCCCGCCTTTGCCTTGCTGGTAGCCTATTCGTACCTCTACCTGGCCTTGGGACTGGTGCTGCTGGCCCGCAGCCTCTCCGAGACGCGAAACGCCACCCGCCAACAGATCGTGACGATCCTGGTCGCCACTGCGCTGCCCCTGGCTGGCAACTTGCTCTATATCGGCCCCCTCAACCCCATCCCCGGGCTGGATTGGACCGTGCCGGCCTTTGTGGCGTTCGCGCTGGCCATCGCCTGGGCCCTGTTGCGGATGGGGTTGCTGGATGTGGCTCCGCTCGCACGGGCCATGCTGGTGGACACCATGGATGCCGGCATCCTCGTGCTGGACCAGCGCGGCCTCATCCGCGACCTGAACCCGGCCATGGAGCGGCTCCTCGATGCTCCCCGTCGTGAGCTCTTGGGCCGGAACGGCGCTGAGGCCCTGACACGGGCGCCCGCGCTGACGGCCATGCTCGCGCAGGGCCAGGTCGGCTCCTGCCACGTGGTGTGGCCCACGGGCGGTGGCTCGCGCCAATACGACGTCGAGGTGTCGCCGCTAGCGAGCCATCGCCGGGCGTCCGACGCGCGCCTGGTCCTCTTCCATGACGTCACGGAACACGAGAACATGGTGTCCGAGCTGCGCATCGCCGAGGCCAGCCTCCATGAGAGCGAAGCGCGCTACCGCGGCCTGGTCGAGCACCTGGGCGAAGGGGTGGCCGTGCTGAACCTCGATGACACCTTTGAGTTCGCCAACGCCATGGCCGAGCGGATCTTTGGCGTGGCGGCTGGAGAGCTCGAGGGTCGAGCCTTTGGCGAGTTCGTGACGCCCGAGTGCAGAGCGATCGTGCCAGCCGAGACGCAGAACCGGCAGCGCGGCCAAGCCAGCTCTTACGAGGCTGCGATCGTCCGCCCCGACGGCCAGCGCCGGGCGCTCCTGATCACCGCCACGCCCCACCAAGATGCGACGGGCACCTTTACGGGGACGCAAGCCATCTTTCGTGACATCACTGCCCGCCGACAGGAGATGGAGCTCCAGGCTCGGCTGAACCAGCTCCTGCTCGGGCTGCGGGAGGCGGGCGACGCCCTGGCCACCGATCTTGACGTGCCGGCG
>DAIRUQ010000014.1:8432-9817 GCA_036803245.1 Chloroflexota bacterium
TCCACTCTCCGGGGCTACCTGGGCGGCCCGCTCCCGAGCTGCGCCCAGCGCGTGCTGGAGGGCAAAGAACCCGTCATCGTGCATTCACCTAGCGACCAAGGAGCCTGCGCGTGCGACGTTCGCCTGGACGCCGGCAGCGTTCGCCTGGCCGCTCCGCTTTCTGTGGGAGCCATCGGCTATGGGGTCCTATGCGTCGCCGCCCCTGAGGCAGTACTGCCGGAGGAACAAGAGACCACCCTCTTTGGCGAGCTGGCCCGCGACATTGCCGAGACCCTCCACAACCGCGCGTTGACGCTGGCCCAGCAGAGAGCCGAGCGTGCCCTTCAGCGGGAGCAACAGCGTTTTCAGCGCATGATCGAACACGCTAGCGACCTGATCGCCGTCATCGACGCTGGCGGCGCCATCACCTATGTGAGCCCTGCCGTCGCCCGCATCCTGGGCGCCCCGCCTCACGACCTCATCAGCACCAACGTCCTGAGTTACCTGGTGCCCGATGGCAACGCACCGCGCAGGGTGGCAGAGATGCGCGCGCGCCTGCTGCGGGGAGAGGCGCTATCGCTGACCTTTCAGCACCGCGACGGTCGCACGGTGACGCTAGAGTGCACCGGGCAGCTCCAGGATCCGCTAGATAGTCCCGACACCGGCGCCATCGTCGTCAATGCCCGCGACATCACCGAACGGTTGGAGCAGCAGCGGACGCTAGAGCGCCGCGACGCCATCCTGATGGCCACCAGTCACGCCACCGCCCGGCTGCTCTCGGGTCAAGACCCAACCCAGACCACTGTGGGAGCCCTCGAGGCTGTGGGCCAGGCCACCCAGGCGATCGCCGTATCGCTGTACCGCCTGGGGCCCGGCCGTGACGGTGTCACCCTGTACGCCGACTGGACCCGCATCGACCTCTCGTCCTACGACCATAGCCGACAGCGCCGCTCGTTTGCCAAGCTGGGCGACGTTGGCTTGCTGGAGCGCGTGTCGGCCGGCGAGACCGTCATCTTTGCTCCCGATCAAGTCAGCCCGGCGCTAGGGTCTTGCCTGCACACCATCGGCGCCACCTGGGGGCTGCTGGTCCCCATCCACGTCGATGGGAGCTGGTGGGGCCTTTTGGCCGTGGCCAGCGCGCGTCAGCAGGCTTGGTCGGAAGTCGAGCTCGAAGCGCTGAGCATCGCGGCGCGGGCCTTTGGCGCGGCCATCGCCCGCCAGGCACACCTGGAGGCGCTCGGTGAAAGCGAGGAGCGCTTCCGACGGCTGGCCGACAACGCGCCCGACCTGATCTACCGGGTGGCCCTGGTGCCCGAACGTCGCTTCGAGTACGTCAACCCCGCAGCGACTCCGATCACCGGCTATACGCCCGAAGAGCACTATGCCGATCCCGATCTGGGGCTCAA
>DAIRUQ010000014.1:9917-28041 GCA_036803245.1 Chloroflexota bacterium
CGCACCCACCCGGTTGACGAGATTCTTCAGCAAACCCTGGACCAAATCTGCGCCCTCGTCGACAGCCCCATCGGCTTCCTGCACTTTGTAGAGCACGATGGCTACACCCTGTCTCTCCAACAGTGGTCGACCCAGACCATGGAGAGCTATTGCCAAGCCGAGGGACGCGGCAGGCACTATCCGGTCGACCAGGCCGGCGTCTGGGTGGACTGTGTGCGCGAGCGCCGACCGGTCATCCACAATGACTATGCCTCGCTGCCCCACAAGAGGGGCCTTCCCCCGGGTCACTCGCCCGTCATTCGCGAGCTGGTGGTGCCGGTGATGCGCGAAGATCGCGTCGTCGCCATCCTCGGCGTGGGCAACAAGCAGAACCTCTACACCCAGCAGGATGCCGCGCTGGTCGAGTTTCTGGCCGATGTCACCTGGGAGACCATCGAGCATCGTCGCGCGGATGAGCAGCTCCGCGACAGCATGGCCTATACCCAGTCGCTGATCGACAGCATGCCCGACATGCTCTTTGTGCTAAGCGCCGACGGTCACTTTATCGACTTCAAAGCCGATCGGAACGACCTCTATACCGAACCCGACGAGTTCATCGGCAAGCCCTATGGTGAGGTGTTGCCGCCAACCCTGGTGGAGCAGCTGGACGCCACCTTGGCCACAGCTCTCAAAGCAGGTGGTACCACCCGACTGGACTATGCCCTGCCCGCCGACGGCGGCCTCCATCACTATGCCGCGCGCCTGGTCGCTTTTGGTTCCGACAAGGTCATCGCCACCGTCCGTGACGTCACCGTCGAGCGGCAGGCCGAACAGGAGGCCGAACGCGCCCGCCAGGCCGCCGAGGAGGCCAACCGAGCCAAGTCCGAGTTCCTGGCCAGCATGAGCCACGAAATCCGCACGCCCATGAACGGCGTTCTGGGGATGACAGAGCTGGCCCTGAGCACCAACCTGACCGATGAGCAGCGCGAGTACATCACCATGGCCCACGACTCGGCTATCTCGTTGCTGGACCTGATCAACGATATCCTGGACTTTTCCAAGATCGAGGCCGGCCGCCTGGAGCTGGAACAGGTGGACTTTCGGCTGGATCAGCTTATCAGCGGCACCGCCAAGCCGTTGGCCCTGCGGGCCGCCTCCAAAGGGCTAGAGATGGCCGTGCGCATCGCGCCTGGCACCCCCGATGCTGTCCGCGGCGACCCTGGCCGCCTGCGACAGGTGCTGGTCAACCTGCTCTCCAACGCGATAAAGTTCACCGAAAAGGGCGAGGTGGTGCTCTCCTGCGAGCTCGAGTCTGAAGACGACGACGACCTGGTACTATCCTTTGCGGTCACCGATACCGGCATCGGCATACCCAGCCGCAAGGTGCAGGCCGTGTTCGACGCCTTTGTCCAGGCGGATAGTTCCACCACCCGGCGCTATGGCGGCACTGGGTTGGGCCTGCCCATCTGCAAGCGCCTGGTCGAGGCCATGGGCGGCACGCTCACCGTCGAGAGCGAGGAGGGACGTGGCAGCACCTTTACCTTCCAAGCTCACCTACAGCGCGCCCAGGGGCCCCTCGCCGACGAGGTCGATGACCTGGAAGCCATGAGCGACGCGCTGCGGGGCATGCGGGCACTGGTGGTCGACGACAGCGCCACCAACCGTCGCATCATGGCCGAGGCGTTGGAATCATGGGGCATGGTGGCGATTACCGCGTCGGGCGGCCCGTCGGCATTGGAGGCGCTGCGCGACGCCGAGGAGATGGCCGTCCCGTTTGGCCTGCTGGTCGTTGACACCGTAATGCCTGGCATGGATGGCTATGCCCTGGTGCGCGCCATTCGCAAGCGGCCCGCCTGGAAGGCGACGCCGGTGCTGATGCTTAGCTCTGATCCGGACTATGCCGCATGCAAGGCTGCCGGGATCGGCACCTGCCTACGCAAGCCTGCCACCCGCTCCGAGCTGTTTGACGGACTGATGACCGCTTTGGCGTCGGCCAAGCGTCAGGGCCAGCCGAGTCCGGTAGAGGCCCAACCCGAGCCCGAGCGCGCCGAGCGCAAGCTATGCATCCTGTTGGCCGAGGACAACCCGGTCAACCAGCGCGTCGCCGCCACCGTGCTGCGCCGCCGCGGCCATGAGGTCGACATCGCCGCCAACGGCGTGGAGGCGGTCGAGCGCTCTGGTAACAACGGCTACGACCTGATCCTGATGGACGTCGAGATGCCCGAAATGGACGGCTTGGAGGCCACCCGTCGCATCCGATCACGCGAGAGCACCACCGGCGACCACATCGCCATCATAGCCATGACGGCCCATGCCATGCGCGGCGACAAGGAAAAGTGCCTCGCAGCTGGTATGGACGGCTACCTACCAAAACCCATTCGACAGCAGGAGTTGATTGACCTAGTGGAGAACCTCACGACGTCCACGCCACCATCCACCCTCCCGGACAGCTCTGACGAAACCTTCCAAGCCCAGGCGCTGCTCGATCTGGTCGGCGACGACGCCGGCATGGCCCACGAGATCCTGACCATGTACGTGGAGCAGGCGCGGCGAGACCTGGACCGCATGGAGGAGGCGCTGGCCTCGGGCGACCTGAAGACGCTCCATCGCCTGGCCCACACCCTCAAGGGGGCCTCGGCCACAGTGGGCGCGGATGCGCCAGCCGAGGTGGCCGCGCACCTGGAGGTGACTGCCCGTGATGGTGATCCCGACGCCTCTATCGGCGCGCTGGGTGAGGTGCGACGCACCCTAGACGTCACCTTGCCCCAGATCGAGACGGCCCTGGAGCAGTTGCGCTCGCGGCTAGAGTAGGTCCCGCAAGCGCCTGCGGTAGTAGGAAAAGTTGCCCCAGGAGACGTCGGGCGGCACATAGTGATCACAAGCGGGCACATACCCGCCCGTGCCGATCACCGGAGCGATGCGCGCTAGCTCGGCATCGATGGCATCGGGCCCGGCGGCCAACGCCGTCTTGTCGATGCCGCCCAGCATCTGCAGGCGGGGGTAACGTGCCCGCACGTCGGCCACGTCCATGCCGGCCCGCACCTCGAACGGGTACAAGCCCGTCACACCAACATCCAGGAACTGCGGGATCAGATCCCACACGTTGCCGTCGGTATCGAGCAGGATCACGTCCACGCCGCGCTCGCGCAGAAACCCGTTGATGCGCCGATAGACGGGCGCCAAAAAGGCCTGGAAGACGCGCGGCGAGACCATCCCCCCGCCCTTGTAGCTCATATCCTCCCAGTAGTACATGCCGTCGACCTCAACCTGCCCCAGGACCTGCTCAAACAGCGCCAGCCAGAGCTCGGTCAGGTGTGCCAAGATGGCGCGCATCAGGTCGGGCGAATCGTAAAAGGCGTACATCATCGCCTCAAAGCCCATCAGCGAGCGTAGCGCCGAGAACACGCCCACGAACGGCCCACCGATCAGTAGCGGCCAGTCGCGCCGGCGGTAGAGCGCCAGGTGGTCCTCCCACGCTGCGGGTAGCCGCCCGGGGGCGTCGGGCTGGAGCCGCTCCTCGCGGAACTGCTCCCAGCTGGCCCAGTCGCTCACCGGCCAAGCAACGGCGTGGGGCAGGCTGGCGCTATCCTTGCGCAGGCGCACCACACTGCCATCGGCCTCGCGGCGCGTGACGGTAGTCTCGTCCTCGGAGAGCACGCAGACCCTAAAGGCTGGACAGGGGCCCCAGTTCACGTCCACCTTTTCCAGGCCCTCATCCAGTCCCAGAGCCGCGTGTACGGCGGTATCCCGCGGCTCGCTTCGCCGCCACGGGAACCCCTCCCCCTTGACCCCCTCGCCGGGCTGCAGGCCGGTCGGCTCATCTGATCGTCGCGGCAGCCCCTCGGCGTGCCAACGGTCCAAGGCTCCCGCCCAGTAGCCCATCTCCCAATCTAGCGCGTGGTCGACCGTCTCGAACCGCATACAGGCCAGGAAACGCTCACGCGCATTCATCGCACCCCCCGCTCTCAGCGCGACCGCGCCCAGTTGACGCGCGGTCGCGAGCATGACACAATCGGCCCACTGCCTTGGTCACTATAGCGCGAGAGGGGCCGCCTCACCAGTCGGCGCGAAGCCGCGCATCGGCAGAAGGAAGCCCGCCATGAGCCACGCCATCCAAGCCCCATCGCTGCCCTGTACCTCCTTTGAGGAGGCACAGCAGCGCTACGCGAACCTGGCCAGCCGCGAGCCCGCCGACGTTTGGCCAGAGTGCCAGAGCGTGCTCTTGCACCACCACGGTCCCACCGACAGAGTCGCCCTCTTTTTTCATGGCTATACTAGTTGTCCGCAGCAGTTTCGAATCTTGGGAGGAGCGCTGCACGCCCAAGGTTGGAACGTGCTGATCCCGCGTTTCGCGTACCACGGGCATACCGATCGTGACGCTACCCGCACCCGGCAGCTCACTCCCGAGATCCTGGTCCAAACCGCCTCGCAGGCGGTGGATATCGCCGTGGGTTTGGGACAGTGCCTGACTGTGTGCGGCCTCTCCATGGGCGGGCTGATGGCCGGCTGGGCAGCCCAGGTGCGCGCCGAGGTCGAGCACGCCGTGTTGGTGGCCCCCGCCTACAACGTTGGGCCGGTTCCGCGCGGCATTGCTCGCCCGATCCGCGCGCTGGCGCGGCTACTGCCAGCCATGAACCGCCCCTGGGTGCCCGGCGCCGATCCGGAGGACGGTCCCCGCCACACCTATCCGGACTATAACACCCACGGCGTCGCTGCCCTCATGGGCGTGGGGCAAGCCCTCATGGCGCAGGCGCGCCGCTGCCTGCCCGCCGCGCAGCGAGTCAGCATGATTCTCAACGAGAATGACCACTCGGTGGACAACGGCGCCGCCGAGCAGGTCATGGCGTCGTGGCGTTCTCTGGGAGCCACCGCCATCCAGAGCTATACCTTTCCCCAGGTGTTGGGGCTGCCGCACAACACCATCGAGCCCGAGGCGGACAGCTTTGACCCCGCCGTCACCCATCCGATGCTGTTACATCTGCTAGCTACTGGCGAGATCGTACCACCCAAGGAGCCCCGGCATGGCTGACCGCACCGACCTACACGATCCCTCCGTCCTCAAGCATAGCGTCCTCGACTTTCGCCAGATGAGCACCTTTGTGCAAGACCCCTTGGTCTTTGAGCGCGCCGAGGGCGTGCACTACTGGGATACGCAGGGCAAGCATTACTGGGATGGGCTTTCGGGCATCTTTGTGGCGGCCGTGGGCCATCGCAATCCGCGAGTCATCCAGGCACTGGCCCGCCAGATGGAAAAGCTCACCTTTGCGCCGCCACTGCACGGCGCCAACGCCCCAGCGGTGGCGTTCTGTGCGCGCTTGGCCGAGCTGGCGCCAGGCGACCTGAACACCGTCAAGCTGCTCTCTAGCGGCTCCGAGGCCACCGAGACAGCCATGAAGCTGGCCCGCCAGTACTGGAAGCAGGCGGGCACCCCCACCAAGTGGAAGGTGATCTCGCGGCACTGGGGCTACCACGGCGCCACCCTGGGCGCCATGGCCGCGACGGGCACGCCCGCCCGTCGCGCACCGTTCGAGCCGCTGCCCGCCGGATTCGTGCATATCCCCACGGTGCACTGCTACCGCTGCCCCCACGAACGCCGCTATCCCGACTGTGACGTCTTTTGCGCCCGCTATCTGGAGCAGATCATCCAGATGGAGGGGCCCGAGACCGTCTCGGCGTTCATCGTCGAACCCGTGGGCAACACTGGCGGCATCCTGGTGCCGCCACCCGAGTACCTGCCCACCATCCGCGAGATCTGCGACCGCTACGATGTGCTCCTGATCTTTGACGAGATGATCACGGGCATGGGGCGCACGGGGCAGCTCTTTGCCGCGCAGACCTATGGCGTTACGCCTGACATTCTTTGCCTGGGCAAGGGGCTCTCTAGCGGATACGCGCCACTGGCCGCCACCATCTGGAGCGACCGCATCCAGGCCGTCTTCTGGGGGCCCGAGCAGCCTGATATCGCCTTTGGGCATGGCCATACCTTTGCGGGCAACCCCCTCTCGGCCACGGCGGGCCTGGCCGTCCTGGAGGAGGTGCTCTCGCGCGATCTGCTGGCCAACGCCCGCGCGATGGGCGCCCACCTGGGCGATAGCCTGCGCGCCCTGGGCCAGCGACACGGGATCTTTGGTGAGGTGCGCGGCGTCGGCCTTTTGTGGGGCGTCGAGCTGGCCCGCGATCCCGCCACGCGCACGCCGTTCCCACCCGATCTGCGGTTGGGCAAGCGCATCGGCGCCGAGGCCCAAGCGCGCGGCCTGATCCTGCGCCACGACCCCGAGTGGTTCGCGCTGGCGCCACCGCTCATCGTCAACCAGACCGAGCTCGACGCCATGCTGGCCATTCTGGACGAGAGCATTGGCGCCGTGTTGGCCCGCCTCTAGCCGAAAGGATCGCGCGTGCCCGACCATCCCACCCGCCCCCAGGGCTCGTCATCGTTGTTACAGGCAGGCTGGACCGTGCCGCTCCTCATCGCCCTGGTGGCGCTGGCCCTCTTTCTGACCACGCTACAGTGGGACGTGAACGGGAGTCCATCGCCCTATGCCACCGACGTAGGCGAGCTGCAGAACGCTCTGCCGCGCTGGGGCACCATCCACTTTACGGGCTACCCCGTCTATATGATCACGGGCTCGGCGTTTGTGACGTTGCTGCGCTGGGTCGGCATCCCACCCGCAGCGGGCGCGTCGTTGCTCTCGGCCGTGTGGGGCGCGGCGGCTATCGGACTGCTGGTCGCGTTGACCATCGCCCTGGGCGCGCCCCGCGAGCTGGCGGCACCAGCGGGGCTACTGGCGGCCGTCTCCACCGCCACCCTGGTGGACGCCTCGCTGGCTGAGATTCACACCATGACCATGGCGCTCACGGCTGCCAGCCTGCTCCTCACCTTGCGCCTGGCCAAGACGGGCGCGCGACGCCATTTTCTCTGGTTGGTGCTGGTCTATTCACAGGGGCTGGCCCACCAACGTGCCATGCTCTTTATGGCGCCTGGCCTACTGATCCTCTGTTGTCACCGCTGGCGCGTGGCCCGGGACAACATCTGGGCCGCCCTGGGTATCTGCCTGCTGGCGCCGCTGGTCTACCTGTACCTGCCCTTGCGCGAGTGGATGGGTGCCAAGTGGACCTTTGGCCAGACGGGCACCTGGCGCGGGTTCTGGGCCATGTTCACCGATACCAAGGTGGAGCGGATCATCGCCGTACCCGCCAACGCCAGCGAGTTGTGGACGCGGCTACGCACCACTGCGGCGCTGCTCCATGAGGATCTGCCCCTGCCGATGATCCTCATCGGCCTGCTGGGCACGCTGGCGCCGTGGCTGCGCGGGCCCCGTCCACGGGAGCACGATGCCGACCCAACGGTAGAGTCCAAACCCCAGGTCGCTGGCTGGCGGCTGGCGGTCAGCCTGGCCGTCATCGCCCTCACCTACTTGGCCCTCTGCCTGGTGATCTGGGAGGGCCGCGTGTCGGACGCCCTCTTGGCTGCCAAGCTGCCCGTCACCCACCTGGCCTGCGTGGGGCTGGCGTTGTTGCTGGCCAAGCTAACTCGGGCGCATCCTCGTTGGCGCTATGGCGCCTCGGCCGCGCTGCTGCTGGCCTTTGTGCTGCTGGTGCCCTCACGGCGCGCCATCGCCCTCGAGATCACACGAGACGACAGCGCCCGCCACACCATCGCGCTGGCCGAGCAGGTCGCTCCCCCTGAGGCGCCCACGACGTTCATGGCCCTCTGGGGCAACGACTATTGGGCGCTGGCCTATGCCCAGGCGTACGAGGACGCCCTGCCAGGGCTCACCTTGGTAGATCACAACGCCCATTTTGAGGCCATCGTCGAGCGCGGCGACCGCCTGGTGACCTTCCAGCGGACCCTGTACGCCCTGCCGCCCGCCTGGTGGGAGCAACGTCTGGGATCGCTGCACCTCACCTCGTTGGCGCCCCAGATCGTGGCCATCACGCCGCAGCCAATTCTCGCTGCCAGCGACGCCCCGCGTGGCCCATCGCTCGACCTGGAGAACGGTGTGAGGCTGCTGGGAGCCACGGCGACGCGCGAGAGCGACCAGGTCCAGATCGCCGTGTACTGGCAGGCCACGCAGCCCATCGCACACGACTATGCCGTGGCCGCCCACCTCTTGGCAGCGGACCCGCCCCAGGGCCCCGAGGATATCCTGGCGCAGGCCGATACCCAGCACCCCGTCTATGGCTGGTATCCCACCAGTCGGTGGATAGAAGGCGAGGTGGTACGCGACGACCTGACACTGACGATCCCTCCAGACGCGCAGCCTATCGGCGTGCGCCTGGGCATGTACCGCCAGACCGAGGACGGCACCTTCCTGAACACGCCCTGGTACGTCCTTACCGCAGAGGAATGGGAGCAGATGCCATGACAGACGAGGTCATCGCCACGCTATGCCAACAGGTCAGCGCGCAGCGCCTGCACGATCTGACACTAGAGTTGGTAGAAATCCCCAGCCCTACCGCCGATGCGGTGCGCGTCACGCAGCGCTATGCCGAGCGGGTTGGCGCGTTGGGCCTGCCCGTGGAGATGGATACCACCTATGCGGGCAGCCCGTCGACCGTCATCCGCTGGGGGACCCGCGGCGGCGCCCAACTGGTGCTGGACGGCCACCTGGACACCATCCATGCCCCCCACCCCGCGCCTAAATCGCGCGACGGCGTGATCTACGGACGGGGAGCGGGCGACATGAAATCGGGCATCGCCGCCATGGTAGAGACGCTCCGTGTGCTGCGTGAGAGCGGCATCACGCTGGATGGGGAGCTAGTCTTGGTCACCCACGCGCTGCACGAGGCGCCCGTGGGCCACATGGAGGCGCTGATCGCCCTAGCCCATCGCGATGACCTGTTCACCGATGCCGCGTTGGTAGCAGAGGGTGGCTTTGATGAGGTGTACATCCAGGGCAAGGGGCAAGCCATCTTTGACGTGACTATTTCGCGCGAGGGCGAGCCGCTCCACGAGAACGTGGCCCGGCCGCGCGGCATCCCCAACCCTATGCACCTGGCCGCCGAGATCGCCAACGCGTTTGTGCAGGAGGATCGCCGGCTCGCTAGCGCCCAGCATCCTCTGCTGGGCTCCGAGACCTTTTTCCTGGGGCAGATCCATGGCGGCGACTTTTACAACCGCGTCCCTACCCGTGCTTATGTCAACGGGATCCACCGATACTGGCCCGACAAGGATTGGGAGGACGTCCACGCCCGCATCCACCAGGTTGTGGATAGCATTCCTCGCGCCGAGGGCCTCACGATAGATATCCAGATCGGCGGCAACGGCCTGGGCTATGCCGTCGATCCCGACAGCCGCCTGGTTCGCGCGCTGCAGTGGGGATACGACCGCGTCACGGGGCGTGAGCTACCGCTGGTCGGCGGCAACAGCGTCAGCGACGTCAACATCATCGCCCGCGAGGCTGGCATCCCCGTGCTGGGGCACGGGACGGGCTCCTCTACCGCCCACGCTGATCTGGAATCGGTGCGGGTGGCCGACATTGTCCGCACGACGCGGGTCTTTCTCGCCACGGTGGTGCGCTACCTGGGCGTGGCGAGCTGAGAGGGCTAGCCAAGTCGGGGGGGGCTTTGCCCGCAGACAGGAGCAATGAGGGCGCGGACAGCCGCGCCCTCACTCTTGCTCGCATATGCTGAGCGCCCGATTGCGTCCTCGCGCTACCGCAGCTCGGCTACCTCCACGCGGCGTCCCAGCTCGGACGACTTCCAGGCCGCCTCGGTCAGCTCGATGACCCGCAAGCCACACTCGGGCGGCACCCGCACCTCATCGCGCCCCAGGATCGTATCCACAAAGTTACGGTCGGGATTGCCCTGGCTGGGCGGCAGCTCGATCTCTTCCACCTCGCGCACCCCAAAGCGGTGCAGCGTCAGCTTGCCATGCCGCTGCAAGATGGCGCCCTTGCTGCCAAAGATGGAGAACTCTTCATAGAACATGGGGCAGTCGCCGATGACCGAGATGGTTCCCAGCGCGCCGTTGGTGAACTGGATGGCCACAGCCGAGTCGATATCCACCTCGGTATCATAGTTCTCGCAGTAGGCCATCACGCTCTGGGCCTGCAGGCCCGTGGTCCACAGCATGATGTCCACGATGTGGCTGCCCGAATCGTTGAGCTGGCCGCCGCCGCTCAGCGCTTTGACCTGGCGCCAGGCGCCCTGCTGCGCGCGGTACCAGTCCTGGCCCAAGAGCAGCGCCACATACTGGATGTCGCCCAGCGCGCCCGCCTTGACCTGGTCGCGAATGTAGACATAGGTGCCCTGAAAGTGCCGCTGGTAGGAGATCATGAACACCTTTTCGCCCGCCGCGGCCATCAGGTCATGGGCGTGGGGCACGGTGCAGACCATCGGCTTTTCCAGGAGCAGGTGCTTGCCCGCGGCAAAGACGTCCAGCGCCTGCTGATAGTGCTGGGTGTGCGGTGTGTGGATCTCGACGGCGTCCATCGGCACGGCGTCCAGCATGGCGTGATAGTCGGTGAACGTGGGCGTATCGGCGTACTGGGGATACTCTTCCGCTACCTTGGCCAAGGCGTCGGCGCTGGGATCGGCAAACGCGACTACCTTGGCCTCGGGGATCTCTTGCAGTTGGCGCAGGTGGTGCCTGGCGATGCCCCCCGCCCCGATGAACCCGATGCGAACCTTTTCGGACATGCTGCCCCCTCGTTGTGGGTCTGGTTCCGACGCACCGCCCAACGCGGTGCAAGCTGCCCGCATCCTAGCCTGCCCCGCAGCAGCGCGCAAGCTCGGGGACGCCGATCAGCGCTCCGCCAGCAGCGCCTCCACCGTCAGATCGCGGTAGCTCTCACGAAAGGCTGCCGTTTCGCGCAGATGCCTCTCCAGCGCGTGGCGGGCACGTCTTTGTTGGCCCACCTCGGCCACCTCACCATCATGAACCATGGCCAGCCAACCGTCGGCCCCGCGCTCCACACGCACGGCACCGCCAGCCTCCAGCGCGCGCAGAGCGGCCAGCACGGCCCCCGTCGTCAGGCCCACCTGAGCCGCCATCCGCTCCAGATCCAACCTACCCTTCTCGTGCCCCAGCGCCCAGCGCACCATGCCTGCCACTTGCCGAAGCAACTCGCCCGCCTCCCAGGCTCGCGTGGCCATCGGCGGCAGCAGGTACACGCGGTTAGGATCCACCCGCGCCACCACCGCGCGCAGCGTCTCACCATCGGGCGGCGCGCCAGCCACGGCCAGGTAGGGCGCCCCTGGCGTCAGCGCGTGCCTGCCCAACGCGCCCGCCTGCGGCTCGAGGGTAGCCTCGGCCCAGACCACGACATCGTCACCATGCCGTGCCTGCAACGACGCGACCGCATCGCCGACGGCCAGGTCGGATCGTAGATCCACCACCTCACGACCGCCCGCCACCATAGCGGCCCTGCCAGTGATATCAGCGGCCCGCTCGTCGCCCGCAGGCCGCCAGTCCACCAAGGTTAGCTGCAAGCTCTCTCGTCCGCGATAGCGATTGACGGCGGGCTGATAAGCCACATCGATCCGCTGCTCGGGCGTGGGCAGCTCGCCCGCCTGGAACCAGAGCACCTGGATCAGGCGCTCCCCCTCATCGCCAATATACAGCCTTCGGTGAGGCGTTTCGCGGCGAGAGCTGACGTCCTCATCGCGCACCAGCCGCCCGTTCAAGGAAGCCAACACGGGCTCGGGGTTGCCCGCGCCGTGGGGCGCCAGCCGATCCAGCGCGCGAGCCAGCTCCAGATCCAGGGCCGACCACGGCACCACGGCATCCACCAGCAAGGGCGCGGCGGGCGGGCGCTCGGGGACGTGCTCCTCCAGCCAGGCCCACAGGCCGTGGCGGAACGCCTCCACGTGCTCGTTGGCGATGCTGAACCCCGCCGCCATGGGGTGCCCCCCGCCGCCCAGCAGCATGCTCTCCTGGCTCATGATGGCCGCGCGAATGTCGACGCCCTCCACCGAACGCGCCGATCCACCCGCCACGCCATCGGCACCGCGGCGGATCACGATGGCGGGTCGGTTGTAGCGCTCGGTCAGCGCCCCCGCCACCAGCCCCAACACCCCCGCCTCCCAACTCTCCCCATCCACCACGATCGCGGGCCGATCGCGGACCAGCTCGGGGCGCGCCTCGAGCGTCGCCAGCACGGCCTGTTGAGTCGCATCCGTCACCGCCTGCCGCTCGCTGTTCAGCGCCTCCAGGGCATAGGCCATCTCGCGGGCCTCGACGGGATCCTCGGTCAGCAGCAGCTCGACGCCCTGTCGCGCATGGGCCAGCCGCCCCGCTGCGTTCAGCCGTGGCCCCAGCCGGTAGGCCAGGTCGCGGGCGCTGATATGGGGCAGCTCGATGCCTGCCGCGCCCGCCAGCGCCGCCAGGCCGGGCCGCCGCCCCTCTCGCAATACCGCCAGCCCCCGCTGGATCAGATAGCGCACGTCGCGCACCTGGATCGCGACGTCGGCCACCATACCCAGCGCCACCAGGTCCAGCATGGCGTCCAGCGCGTCGTCATGGTTGGCACCCTCCAGCAGGGCGCGAGCCACCATATAGGCCACCCCCACCCCCGAGAGCTCCCGCAAGGGGTGCGCGGCATCCAGCAGCTTGGGGTTGACCAGTGCGTCGGCATCGGGGAGCTGCTCGGGCAGGTCATGGTGATCGGTGATGATCAGCCGATAGCCCGCCGCCCGCGCCTCGGCGGCCACCTCCACGTCGCTGACACCCGTGTCGCAGGTGATGACCAGCGGTGCATCACCGCCATCTGTGGCGCCGCCATCCGTGGCGCCGACGTCGCCCAGCAGCCGCGGGAAGGCGCGCCGATGCAAGCCGTGCCCCTCGCGGCGCGACGGCAGGTCATACAGCACGTCGATGCCAGCGGCGCGCAGGGCCTCCACCAGCACGGCCGTGGCCGTCTCGCCGTCGGCGTCCAAGTCGCCCCATACCCGCACGCGCCAGCCATTGTCCCGCGCCTGTCGCAGCAACGCCACCGCTGCGCGCATGCCGGGCAGCTCCCACGGCGAGGCTGGATGGTACTGGGCGGGATCCACAAAGCTGGCGGCCGCCTCGGCATCGCCGATGCCCCGCTGCGCCAACAGCCGCGCCACCAGCGGGTGCCCCACAACGCGCTGTAACGCGTCGCTGGGCTCGACGGGGGGCTGAATCTGCCACTCTTTTGCCAAGGCGATACCTCCTTTGCGGAACGGGCGCAGTCTAGGGCGGGGGGAGAGGCGTGTCAAAGAGGCTGGCACTGAGCGCCATCGGCTTGCCATGCCGACAAGGCGCGATTAGCATGCTGCTGGTCCCTCACGCGGGCCGAGACACCGCCGCGAGGCCGCACCCCTGGAGGCCCCATGCCCAAAACCAACACCTACCGCGCCATCCTCGCCGACCTGGACGACTGGGACGCCTACCTCCAGGCCGAATCCGGCCTGCCGGGGCCGCGCGGCAACCTCGAGCTGGCCCAGGCCGTGGCTGACGTCGGCAACCCGGCGATCTTTCAGCGCTATGCCGCCATCACCGCCGAGGAGGCCCCCAGCAACACGCCTGGCGAGTTTCTGGCGTTCTGCGGCGTGGTCGGCCTGGGGCGTCTGGTCGCCGAGGGCCACCACGAGCTGCTCCCAACGCTGCGCCACCACGCGTCCGACCCGCGCTGGCGCCTGCGCGAGGCCGTGGCCATGGCTCTCCAGCGCCTGGGCGACGCCGACATGGACCGTCTCCTGGCCGAGATGCGTTGCTGGGCCCAGGGCTCGCCGCTGGAGCAACGGGCAGCCGCCGCGGCGCTCTGCGAGCCCCGCCTGCTGGCCCAACCAGCCCACGCCCGCGCCACGCTTGACATCCTGGACGCCATCACGGCCTCCATTCCCAGTGTGGAGGATCGCCGGAAGGCAGGCGCTGCGCCAGGGCCTGGGCTATTGCTGGAGCGTGGCCGTGGTCGCCCTGCCCGTCGTCGGCCGGCCGACGATGGAGGCATGGCTGGGCCATCCCGACCCGGACGTTCGCTGGATCATGCGCGAGAACCTGAAAAAGGCGCGTCTGACGCGCATGGACGCAGCGTGGGTGGAGAGGTGCAGGCAGCGAACTGGTGGCTAGGGCGAGATACTGGCGTGGTCGTGAAAGACACGCTAGAATATCAACATGCAAGTGATATATGACAGCGATACCGATACCCTCACCATCATCCTTGCCCAGACGCCGGTGGTAGAGAGCGACGAAGACAGGCAGGGTGTGATCCTGGACTATGACGCGGCAGGCAATCTGGTATCGATCGAGATACTGGACGCCTCGCAGCGCGTCGGGATGCCCACCCAGATCGAATATCGGATGATGTCAGCCATCTCTCCCCCCCACCCCGCCGCTTGACATCCCCCTCCCGCGCGCCACAATAGCGAGCGACAAACGATCACCCCATCGCAAGGAGAGCCGATGACCACGGACGCCGCCGCTTTGGCGCCTCGCCTGCTGTTTCTCGGAACGGGCGCCGCCGATTGGCCCTGGACGAACCCGCCCAAACCCCTGCCCGCCGCGCCCGGCGCCTGGCGCCGCAGCACCATGACGCTGATCGATGACGCCATCCTGTTGGACGCCGGCCCCAGCCTGCCCGATGCGATGGCGACCTATGCTATTGACGCTGGCCGCATCACCGACCTGCTCTTTACCCACACGCACAGCGACCATTGCGATCTCGCCAGCGTCGCCGCGCTGCTGACATCCCGCGCGGGACAGCCGCCCTTGCGCATCTGGTCGCCCGATCCGCTGCCCGGCCTGGCCCTCGCCGAGGGCTGTGTCGTACAGCGCATTCGTCCGTGGGAGACCATCCAGTGCCAGGGCTATGCCGTCACCGCTCTTCCCGCCAACCACCACGTCGCCCACGAGGCTCAGGGCTCCGGCACGCCCGTCCACTATCTCTTTGAGGGGCAGGGGTCGCGCTGGCTCTATGCGCTGGACGGCGCCTGGATGCGGTGCGAGGTCCGCTCGCATCTCGAGCAGCGGGCCCTGGACGCACTGGTTATCGACGCTACCATCGGCGACATCCCCGACGACTATCGCGTGTTTGAGCACAACTCGTTGGCCATGATCGGCCTGATGACGGCCAGCCTGCGTCGCGCCGGCATCCTGCGCCCCCATGCGCCAGTGATCCTGGACCATCTGGCCCGCACGCTGCACGGCTCCCAGGCCGACATCGAGGCGCTGGTGGCGGACCAAGGCTGGACGGTCGCTCACGACGGCCTAAGGCTCACGCTAACGGGTGACGATGGGAGCGCATCATGACCGAGCGCCCCAATATCCTGATCCTCCAGAGCGACCAACACCGCTACGATTGCGTGGGCATTCACGGGCATCCCCTGCTAGAGACGCCCCACCTGGACGCGCTGGCGACTCAGGGCACCCGCTTTTCCCATGCCTTTTGCCCCATTCCGGTGTGTATCCCCACGCGCAACAGCCTGGTCTATGGCGTGTGGCCCACCAAGCATCTGTCCATCGCCAACTGGGATACCGAGGCGCCACGCCCCGCCCGCGACGACTTGGCCGCCTGGCCGAACCTGCTGGCCGAAGCGGGCTACCGCCTGGGCCTGGTGGGCAAGTGGCACGTCCACCCCACCCGCGGCCCCGAAGCGTTCGGCCATGTCGAGCATGTGCCGCTAACCCAGTACCGCGACTGGCGCGAGGCGCAAGGCCTCTCACGCTATCTGACCGAGAACCGCTACTTTGGGTGCGTGGATGCCGAGGCTCGCCCCGAACAAACCCAGCTTGCCTGGGGCGCCGATCGCGTCATCGAGATGATCCGCGCCAGCGCCAACCAGCAGCCGTTCTGCATCAGTTGGTGCACCGACGAGCCGCATCCGCCCTGCCAGCCGCCGGAGCCCTATGCCTCCATGTACCCGCCCGACAAGATCCCGCCCTGGCCCAGCTACCCCGACCCGCTAGTCGGCAAGCCTTACATCCAGGGCCAGCAGCGTCGCTCGTGGGGCATCGACGGCTGGACCTGGGAGCAGTGGGCGCCCATCGTCAGCCGCTACCTGGGCATGGTCCGCCTGCTGGATGATCAGATCGGGCGCATCCTGGCGGCACTGGACGAGCTCGGCCTAGCCGAGAACACCCTGGTCGTCTACACCCCCGACCACGGGGACACCTGCGGCGGCAACGGCATGTTCGACAAGCACTATATCCTCTATGACGACGTGGTCCATGTGCCCCTGATGATCCGCTGGCCCGGGCGGGTGCCGGCGGGCGCCGTCTGCGACGCGTTCGTATCCAACAGCCTGGACCTGGCCGCGACCTTTTGCGAGGCGGCGGCCGTGCCGACACCAGCGACCTTTCAGGGGCAGAGCCTTCTGCCGCTGCTGGCCGGTGACACCACCAAGGCTCGCGATGACATCTATGCCACCTACTTTGGCAACCAGTTCGGCCTCTATAGCCAACGCATGGTGCGAGACCGCCGCTGGAAGTACGTCTACAACGCCACCGCCGAGGACGAGCTATACGACCTGGCCGCCGATCCTGGCGAGGTCCACAACCGCGCCCTGGAGCCCGCCTGCGCCGACGAGCTGGCCCGCCTGCGCCGCCGGCTGGTGGCCTGGATGGAAGAGACCGAGGATCCTTTGCTGAATGGCTGGACGCGGGGCCAGCTGTTGGAGGGGCGCAAGCTCTAGCCTCGGCCGCATCACCTCGAGGCCCGTTGGTGAACCTTTGCGCACATAGCGACCCGTCACATGCATGAGGAGTAGCATCATGAAGATCGCCATGATCGGCGCTGGAAGCCTGACCTTTACCAACCGCCTGGTGGGAGACATCCTGGCGGTGCCCGAGTTCGCCGAGACCGAGTTCCGCTTCATGGACATCAGCCCCGAGAACCTGCGCATGGCCACCGAGCTATGCGAGAAACGCATCCGCGAGAACGGGCTGGGGGCGACCGTCCACGCCACCACCGATCGCCGCGAGGCCATCGCCGACGCTGACTATGTCATGGTGGTGGTCCGCGTGGGCGGCCTGGAGGCCTTTGCCCACGACATCGAAATCCCGCTCGAGTACGGCGTGGACCAGTGTGTGGGGGACACCCTCGGCCCGGGCGGCATCTTTTACGCCCTGCGCACCATTCCCGTCCTGTTGGATATTGCCGCCGACATGCGCGAGCTGGCGCCCAACGCCCTGATGCTCAACTATGCCAACCCCATGGCCATGAACTCGTGGGCGGTGCGTCGCGCCGGTGGGGTGCACTATCTCGGCCTATGCCACGGCGTGCATGGCGGCTATATGCAGATCAGTCAGGCCCTGGGCATCGCCCCAGAAGAGATCGACTTTATCTGTGCCGGCATCAACCATCAAACCTGGTACATCCAGGTGTCGCACCAGGGCAAGGACATGCTCCCCTTTTTGCTGGAGGCCTTTGAAAAGCACCCGCAACTCGCCGAGCAGGAGCCATGCCGCATCGATGTGCTCAAGCGCTGGGGCTACTATTCCACCGAGTCCAACGGCCACCTGAGCGAGTACCTGCCCTGGTACCGCAAGCGCCCCGACGAGATCGACCGCTGGATCTATCCGGACACCTGGATCGGAGGGCGCACCGGAGGCTATCTGGGCGAGTGCCGCGACACGCGCGACGACTACCAGCAGTCGTTTGAGGAGGGCATGGCGTCGCCAGCCGAGCCTATCGGCCCCGACAGCCGCAGCTCGGAGCACGCCTCCCACATCATCGAGGCCCTGGAGACTGGCCGCACCTACCGCGGCCATTTCAACGTGGGCAACACCGGGCTGATCACCAATCTGCCCGATGGCTGCACCGTCGAGCTGCCCTGTTATGTCGACCGCAACGGGATCCATCCCGCCTGGACCGGCGCCCTGCCCATCCAGTGCGCCGCGACCTGCAAGCAGACCATCCTGGTGCAAGAGATGGCCGTTGAGGCCGCCCTTACGGGCGACCGCAACCTGGCCAAGCTGGCGGTGCTGCACGATCCCTTGACGGGAGCCGTCTGCAACACCGACGAGGTTTGGCAGATGTGTGACGAGATGTTCGCGGCCTTGGCGCCCTGGCTGCCCCAGTTCGCCGACCAGGGTCCCACCTGGCCCGACATCCCACAGCCTAACGGCGGCGCCTTGCGGTTCATCGCCGATGCCGGCGGCTACCGCCCGCCCAACCTAGCCTAGCACACGACGCAAAAGGGGCGGCTCGCAGGAGCCGCCCCCAAGCCTATCCTCGAC
>DAIRUQ010000014.1:28141-42278 GCA_036803245.1 Chloroflexota bacterium
CCCAGGCATCGACCGCAGCGTGGGCCAGCACCGCCCAGAGCAGGTTGATCGGCTTGCGCCGCATGACGCCGTCCATCACCAGCACGCTCATGGCAACATGCAGACACAGCGCAAAGACACGCTCCAAGCCAGCTAGCACCGGCATGTACCAGCCGACCAGATCCAGCTCGGCAAAGGCGGCGACGATCTGCGCTTGCTGGGCCTCGTTCATTCCCAGAGAGACCGGATCAGAACGCCAGAGCGCCAGGATGTTCACCAGGCCCGACAGTGCGATCAGCCCCAGCAGGACCGCCTCGACGCCGCCGTGCCCCAGCCCGAACTGGACCGCGTTCTCGAACCCGCGGGTGCGCCGCATGGCATAGCGCAGCGCCACCCAGCGGGCCACGCTTTCACACAGGCCGGCGCTTAGCCCCGCCACCACCGCTACCAGGGACAGCGGCCATAGGGCCACGCCGCGAGCGGTCTCGCCCAGCAGGCCCAGGGCCCAGTTAAGCGGCAAATGCACCACTTGCGAGATCACAAAGGTCAGCGCGCCGGCCCAGAAGACGCCCCAGGTGGCACCGGTCCGCCGGGTGAGATACCAACCCGCCAAGAGCGGCAAGACCACCATCAACGGAATCTGCACCAAGACAGAGGTGAGCAGATAGGGCCAGTTCATCGCTGGCCGCTGCCAGCCCACGGGAGCCGGCGCTTCGTCGGGCCCGATCTCGAGCGTTCCTTCCAGCGGGGCATCCTCGCTCTCCTGCCAGGCCCGCAGGCGGAACTCGGCTCCCGAGGCGCGGTTGACATAGCGCAGCAAGAGATGGGGCGCCTCGACGCTGTACCAGGCATCGTGGGTTGCCGACCCACTCCGCATCTCCACCCGCCAGGCCGCAAAGGTCCCTGCCGGCACCGTCACCTGCTCGCGCCCCACCACGCTGATCGTCATGGCCACCTGGGCACCGCTGGCGGCGACCAGGTTGCTATAGCCGGTACGATAGTCGGCCGCCAACGGCAAGGCTCGCTGGGTCTGCAGCGTCTGCTCATTGTCCAGTGTGGTCGCCTTGCGGTCGACCTCGCGCGTGGTAGTGGTGCCATCGGCCGCGGTGGTCGTGATCACCACCGTGTCGTCGCCGTACTCTGCCTCGACGCGGCGCCCGCCGGACGCGCGCCAGCCGCGCTCCGGTAACAGGTCGGCCGCAAGATGGGTCTCGCCCTCGGTGACGCTGCCCGACAGATCGGACCGGTAGCCGAGCAGCCAACCATCGCCTTCGCGCATCCACGTCCAGGTGGCCTCGCCAACGCGCTGGCCATCACGGCCCAGCACGTCATAGATTGTGCGCTCGCCATCACGCCAGGGCGCCTCACCTAGACGGAACGGCTCGGCTGGCGTCGGCAAGGCACACCCGATGAGCAGGCCGGCCGCCAGCAGCAGGATTCCCAGTCGTTTGAGCACCAGCCGCCCCTTCCTACTGTGTCGCAACGCTATACCTGGAACTTGCCGTTGCGGTAGAACAGCTCGTCATCGACCAGGATCTCGCTGCCGTCGCGCATGTCGCAGATCATGTCCCAGTGGATGGCGGACTCGTTGACGCTGCCCGTGGAGGGATAGCCTGCGCCCACAGCCATATGAATGGTGCCACCGATCTTTTCGTCGAACAGGATGCTCTTGGTAAAGCGGGTGATGCCATCGTTGGTGCCGATGGCAAACTCGCCCACCCGACGGGCCCCCTCGTCGCTATCGAGCAACGTCTGCAGATAGGCCTCGTTCTTTTCGGCCGTCGCCTCCACCACCACACCCTGCTCAAAGACCAGACGGATGCCCTCTACTTCGCGGCCGGCGTGGATGGCCGGGTAGGTAAAGCGGATCCACCCCTCGACAGAGTCCTCCACCGGCCCGGTAAAGATCTCGCCCGAGGGCATGTTGTGACGCCCGTCCGAGTTGATGAACTGCCGTCCCTCGATGGAGAGACGCAGATCGGCGTTAGGGCCGCGCACGACCACGCGCTTTTTCCCGCGCAGCCACTGCGTGAGGCGCTCTTGCATCGCATGCACGCGTCCCCACTCGGCGACGGGGTCGTCCCGATCCACCAGCGTGGCGCCGAACACGAAATCGGCATAGTCCGAAAGGCCCATGTCCGATTCCTGGGCCAGCGCCGGGCAAGGATACTGGGTCACCACCCAGTTCAGTTCGCCGGCGTCGCCGCGGCGCAGATACTCGGCCATCAGCGGGCGACGCGCCACCTGCTGCAGGCGCTGCCGGGCCGGGTCCACGCCGGAAAGCGCCCGCGTATTCTCGGGCGCCCCGATCCGGATCAGGGCGTCGGCCTGCGCATAGGGCAGACGCTCGAGAGGCGACACGTATTCGATCTGCTCGTCGTCGGCGGATCGCAGCATGATCTCTGAAACCTGCTCGTCGTCCCACAGCACGCTGGGGTGGCCGCCGGCCGCCAACGTCTCGCGCACCACCTCGCGCACCAGCGGCGCACCGGCCACCGTGCCGCGAATTACCACCCAGTCGCCCGGCTTGACCCGGGCCGAGTACACCACCAACAACTTGGCCAGCTTGGCCGTCCGCGGATCGATCACGTCCACCTCCTTGTGTCATGGGAGCAACAGCATCTGCGATTATAGGCCGCCCAGACGGTTCACCCAAGCGCGCTCACCCGTCGTCAGCGCGTATGACCCCGCCGACAGGCTCGCGCCCGGCGCACCGCTCTCATGCGCCGCCCTTGACCGCCACCGCGATCAGGTCGCCGCTCTTCTGAGGGTCAAAGGCCGACCGGTCGTACCCACCCCACCAGTCCACCTGCCGAAAGCCGGCGGCAGCGAGCTGGCGGGCGAGCTCGTCCTGCAGAATCGGCCGCAGCTCGGTGGACCCAACGCGGTACGACCAGTCGCCACCTTGCCGGCTCATGGTGACCACGTGAAAGGTCAGGCTAGCCTCGTGGAAATCCATGAACCGGAAAAAGAGCCACTCGTGGTCACCTTCACGATGCTGCAACAGAGGCATATAGCGATCTCTGCTCTCCCAGACCCGGTCATAGTTGCGGTTCTGGATGATCAGCAGGCCGCCGTCCCGCATCACGCTGGCCATGTCGCGCAGAGCCGCACCTAGCTGTTCGGCCGTCAGTAGGTGCGGCAGGCTGTTTCCCAGGCAGAGCAGCGCATCATACGATCCAGCGGCATACCTCCCCAGCTCGCCGAACCCAGCCACCCAGAAACTGGTTTCCCGCCCCTGGGCGTCGGCCCGGGCGCGCGCCTGGGCGATCATCGCGGCGCTGAGATCAGCGCCGTCGGCCTGATAGCCTCGCTCACAAAGAGCCAGCACGTGCCGTCCAGTGGCACACGCCGCGTCGAGCACGCGCCGCGCGCCGTGCCGCGTTAAGAGATCGTCCAGCACCGGCAGCTCGCGAGCCAGTCTCCGAGACCAGTTGATGAACCGGTCATAGTCGCCACTCAGATCATCGTACAGCGCCACCTCACCCACGGTCACCTCACCTTCAGAAACCCACCGCGCCACCAAAGCCTACCATTCGCTCTTCCGCCGAGCAAGGTACAGCCCGATCCCAGCGCTTGGCCTCCATTGTCCATCCAGAGTAGAATGGCGGGCAGTTCTGACCCAGCGAGCTCGCCGAGGGATCTTTGCCATGTACCGTTGGAGCCTCTACAGCCTGGCGTACGCGGTGGCTGCCCTGGTAGCTCTCTCGGCGGCCACCCTGGCGTGGCGTCGTCGATCGCTCCCCGCCGCGCGCTACCTTGCGCTAGCGCTCCTGGCCATCGTCTGGTGGGCCGTAGCCGTCGTCTTTGAGTCGGCGGCCGCCACGGTCGGCGGCAAGCTGCTCTGGTCACAGATCGCCTACATCGGCACGACCACCGTGCCTCTCGCCTATCTGCTGCTAGCGGCGGCCTATACGCGGCGCCGCGCCTGGCTGCATCCTTGGGTCGTCGCGTTGTTGGCACTGCCACCGCTGGGCACCATTCTCATGGCCTTTACCAACCCGTCCCACGGGCTGCTCTGGCGAGAGATCGCCATCCAGCCGCGGAGCAACCTAGCCGTCTATGTGCACGGGCCCTGGTTCGCGGTCGGCGTGGCCCACGCCTACCTGTACCTCGGCCTCGGCGCGAGCCTGTTCCTACGTCATCTCGATCAGGTCGGCGCCAATCGTCGCCAGATCGGCGCCCTGCTCCTCGCAGCAGCGCTGCCGGTGCTCGCCAACCTGCTCTACCTAAGCCCGATCAACCCCGTGCCCGGACTTGACTGGACCGTGCTCGGCTTTGTGTCCTCTGGGGTCATCATGACGTGGGCGGTCCTTCGCCTACGCTTGCTAGAGATCCTACCCATCGCCCGCGCTCAGATCCTAGAGATGATGGATGCTGCCGTACTGGTCATGGACCAGGACGGCCATATCCTCGATGCCAACCCAGCCCTGGCGCGGCTGGCGGGCATGCCGGCCGATAGCCTATTGGGGCTGGATGCCAAGGCAGTGCTCGCGGGCGCACCAGCCCTGGTGACGTGGCTGGTTCGCGGCGATGTCGGCGTGCTCGATGCCCATTGGGAGACGTCCCTGGGCAAGCGCCGCTGCCGGGCCCAGCTGGCAGAGTTGCCTGACGCCAGCGACGGCAACGCTCGCATCGTGGTTGTTCACGATCAGACGGCCCTGCTAGAGGCCCGCGACGAGGTCGAGCAGCTGGAGGAGCTCCTTCCCATCTGCGCCTGCTGCAAACGGATCCGCGATGACCAGGGCTACTGGCTGGCCGTCGAGGCGTACCTTGAGAGCCATCGCGGGATTACGTTCACCCACGGGCTATGTCCCGAGTGTCTGGAAAAGATCTGCCCACGCGAGGAGGGGGACGAGGCATGCGAGTAGCACGACGGACAGCGGCATGGTGGCCGGGCCTGCTGCTGGGGCTCTGCCTGGCGGTGATCTGGGCCCTGCCCGCGCGGGCCGCTATGCCAGATGACCTGGCCGAGCGCCTGGATAGCTACCTCTTGGCCGAGATGCGTGCCAACCGGCTGCCGGGCATGGTCGTCGGCGTCGTCCACGGAGACGAGATCGCGTTCCTTCGCGGCTATGGAGAGGCGGGCCGCAACCGCCCCATGGAACCGGATGCTCAGTTCTATATCGCCTCCGTCTCCAAGCCGTTCACGGCGTTGGCCGTCATGCAGTTGGTCGAGCAAGGGGCCATCGAGCTGGACGCCCCCGTCCAGACCTACCTGCCCTGGTTCACGCTGGCCGATCCCGAGGCGGCGGCGCGCATTACCATCCGGCAACTGCTCCAGCAGACCAGTGGGATGGGCGAGGAAGGGTACCCGGGCTGGGCCCCCGGCACCGAGGCAACCATCGAAGAGAGCGTCCGCGCCCTGAGAGAGGCACGTCCCATCGCAGAGCCGGGCGAGCGGTTCCAGTATTTCAATGACAACTATAACATCCTCGGCATGGTGGTTCAGGAGGTATCGGGCCGGACCTATGAGGCTTATCTGGCGGAGCAGGTGCTGGCGCCCCTGAAGATGTCCGATACCGTAACCGACCCGGCCCTAGCCACCAACCTGGCCCGTGGCCATGGGTGTGTGCTGGGCTGGCCGGTGCCGCGCCAGGAGACGTTCGTGCGGGCCCATCTCCCCTCTGGCTATATCATCTCCACCGCCCAAGACCTCACCAAACTCGTCAGCGCTCATCTGAACGGCGGCCGCTATGGCGACCGGCAGGTACTCTCGGCCGAAGGCATCGCCACCATGCAGATCGCCGCGACGACCGACGGGGCGAGCCCGTCGTCGGCAGATCCCCGGGGCGGGTATGGCATGGGCTGGTTCGTCCAAGAGATGGGCGGCGTGCCGGCGGTCTCGCACGGCGGCGACCTCTCCAACTATCACGCGGACCTGGTCCTGCTGCCAGAGCAGGGCATCGGCATCGTGCTGCTGATCAACCAGAACGGGTTGATCCCCTCGCTGGGAGTCTACCCTCGGTTGCTGCAGGGTATCGTCCAGGTTACTCTCGGGCGCCCCGCCGTAGCCGGGCCTGGTTTGGTGCTGGTGGGCTGGATCCTCACCGTCGCCATCGCCATCAACGTGGTGGGCACGGTGCGCCGCATCCTGGGCGTGCAGTCCTGGGTCAAGGACGCGGTCGACCGCGGCACCGCCCGCATCGTACTGGGGACGGGTAGTCCCTTGCTGCTGTGCCTGTTGGTGCTGGCGCTGCCACGCTTTGTGGCGGTGGCCACCGGCCGCGTGCCGGGCTGGGGGCTGCTGTTCGAACTGGCGCCCGATCTGGTCGGCTGGCTCTGGTTCGGCATCATCACCAACGCCATTCTGGTGTCGCTCCGCCTGCGAGGGTTGTGGAGCCTGCGTCTACAGCAGACCGCCGCCCGCGTCCCGGAGGCGTAGCGGGCGGCGATGGTCGCCGTCATCGTGGGTCTGGTCGCTACCTAGCCGGTAAGCTGCGACCCCAGCTTGATGGCCTCAAACATGCGCAGGCTGCGCAATAGCCGGGCGGTGCCGAGGATCAGCACGACCAGGCTGACGCCGATCACGGCATAGGTCTTCCAGATATCGCGCAGGGCGATCTCTACGATCATCGGCGGCATGGGAGCCGCGTCGCCGGTGCTCACCTGGAAGAACGGCAAGAACAGCGCGCAAGCCCAGGCGCCCAGGCCTGTGCCAGCGGCAATCCCCAGCCCCAGGATCCCCATCTGCTCCGAGAGAAACTCGCTGGCGATCTGGCCCTTGGTCAGGCCCAAGGCGCTGAGGATGCCGTATTGGATGTACCGCTCCTTGAACGACGTCAAGGAATAGATCAGCAGCGAAAGCATGCTCAGCAGCGACGTCGCCACAAAGCCGGCTGACAAAAAGCCGAACAGTCCCACCCGCACCAGCTGACTCTGCTCGCCCGAGATCATGGCGCGGGCGTCATACACCTCGCGTATGTCAAACCCTTCCGCCGTTAGCCCCTCTGCGATGGTCTCGGCATCGGCATCGGACGCCACGGAAAGCCAGATATGCCCCGTCAAGGGCCATCCCAACTGCTCGGTGACATAGTTCAGGTTGGCGACAAAGAGCGGATAGTCCTCGCGATAGACCGTCGGGAACATGGCGACCGTCCCCACGATGCGAAAGTTCATGCTGCGCCCTTGAGACACATCCAGCTGGAGGGAGACGGTATCGCCCACTGCCAAGCCGGACTCGGCCAGGAACGACGGATCGACCAGCACACCATCGCTACGCACCGCCAGCGCGTTCATCAGGGCGCCCAGCGGCTGAGGCCCAAAATCGGACCGGAAGAACGCGACGTTGGGGAGCTGCAGGCGCTCCACCCCCACGATGGTTCCCTTGCGGGCCGCCGATCCCGTTCGGACCGAGACCGATCCCCGGTAGAGGCGAGCCGCCTCGCGGATGCCAGCGACGTCCAGCGCCTCTGCCACCGGCACCAGGGCACCAGCGACCAAGAGCGAGTCGACGCTCTCTGACTCGGTGGTCGTCTCGCCCCCCAGCCCACCAGAGGCTTGCAGGCCCGCCTCAGTGCCCAGCACCACGCCCCGCTCACTGACGCTCACGTCGGCGCCCACCTCGAAATAGGTTCGCTCCCTCAGGTTACGATCGAGCGTCCACGCCATGGATGCTGTGAAAAGCGAAAGCCCGATAGAGAGCACCAGCAACATCAGCACGCCACTATACCGGCCGGACGCGCGCTCCAGGCGCCGGCTCGCCAGGAAGGGCACCAAGCTGGGCAGCCAGCCCGTCCCGATTGAGCTCACCTTGAAAAGCAGGGGCACCAGCCGCAAAAAGATCAGCACGGCGGCAAGCATGAACGCAAAGGGGGTGACTAGCACCAGCGGGTTCTCAAAGAGATTCCCGCCGCCACCCAGCAAAAAGCTCATGGCATCACCGTTGACGATCATATAGTAGCCATAGGCTGCCATGATAGCGAGGAGCACGTCCAGGTAGTAGCGCTGCCACCAAGGCTTGGCGGTTTCGCGGGCCGAGCTCTGCCAGTGAGCCACCGTGGTCAGGCCGGCGCTGGCGAGGTCGGGCAGCACGCTGACCACAGCCGCCAGCAAGCCCACCAACGCTCCCACTCGCACGGCGCTGGGCACGATGCGCACCGCCAGCGGCTCTCGCCCCGTGAACTCGAGAAAGGAGCGCGTGCTCCACATCAGTTGGGCCACATAGGGGCCCAGTAGCAGCCCCACCGCGATGCTGATGGCCACGAGGACCAAGGTTCCCACGCCGGTGATCATCAGAAGATGGACGGTGCCATACCCCCGGCTCCGCAGCACAGCCAGCTCGCCGCGGCGGCGACTGGAGGCGATCCCTGCCACAAAGGCCACGAACAAGAGCACCAGGATGATGATCGGCAGCCCAAACGAAAGCATCAGGGTGGTCTGCAAGCGCACGGCGAGCTGATGCCGCGTCAGAGCGCTCTCGGGAGAGACCGGGAACCCGATCGAGGGCACGGCCGACGTCAGCCGAGTCTTGAGGATGGTGGTGCCCCGCAGAATCCGCGGCACGCGGTCCGCCGTCAGCCCGCTCCCATCGTACAGATGATACCAGGCTGCATAGTTGAAATAGATCTGCTGGTCGGCCGGCCGCGCCGCCGCAAAGGCCCGGTAGGAGGACTCGCTGGTCAACAGCACCCCATCATAGACCTTGGTAGAGAGGAACCAATAGGTGCTGGACGGATCGTTGGACCGCCAGACGCCAACCACCCGCACCGGGATCTGATCGACCGCCACCGCGGCCTCAATCCCGCGGAACACCACATAGTCCTCGCCAGCCTGAAACCCGGCCTCGGCCGCCGCCGTCTCGCTGACCAGAACCTCGAGCGCGCCGCCCATCGCCGGGTCGTGCTCGGCGGGCCAGCGCCCCTCGACCAGGGTGACGTGATCCTGAAAGTCACGCACCGCCCCCAGCTTGAACCGGCCCAGGTCATCGCGCCTGCTAGCGTACGCACTCTCATCATCCGCGGCGTACAGCCCGAAAAAGTCGGATTGCACGGTAAAGCCCGTGATCTCCAGGGGCAGCCCGACCAGACCGGGGGCCTGCTCGGTGAGGACCCGATCGGCCAGGCTGATCTGCGCGTCACCCAAGTCACCCGAGCTGTTGATGGCCCTAAACATATAGGGGATGCGCAGCGTCCGATCGACGCTGACCATCTCTTGCTGGAGCAGCCGGTTGTTGGCGGCCTCGGTATACATGGGCACGCTGACGGTGAGCATCGATGCCACCACCAAGCCGATCATCAGTCCGATGCTGAGCCACACGTCGCTGCGTAGCCGCTTGATAGAAAGCCGGATGAGCCCCCACGCCGTATCAATCAGCCGCATGCCGCCGTCCCTTTACTACTAGACCGTCACAAGGGCCAAGCCCGCGCCATACGAGACGCGGGCTTGGCACGCGCACCACGAACTCTGGTTGCCTCGCAGCACCACCGTCGGCGTCCCTAGGCCTTGATGGCGCCCGACATCAGACCCGAAATAAAGGCTCGCATCGTGAACACGAACAGGACAATCAGTGGGGCCGACGCGATGACATAGCCAGCGAACATCTGACCCCAGGCCTCCAGGCCCTGAAAGTGCCCAGTGAACTTGACGATGCCAACGGTCACCGTCCAGAGCCGATCGTCGGGCAGCGTCACCAGCGGCCAGATATAGTCGTTCCATGTGCCAAGGATATTCATCACACCGATCGTCACCAAAATGGGCTTGCAGAGCGGCATGGTGATGCGCCAGAACATGTGCCAGTTGGTGGCCCCGTCAATGCGAGCCGACTCGTACAGCTCCTCGGGCAAGCCGGCGATAAAGCTGCGCATGATAAAGATGGCAAACACCTGCCCGCCCGACAGGTAGGGCAGGATCAGCGCCCACCGCGTGCCGATCAAGCCGAAATCCCGGATCAGCAGAAAGGCCGGCACCAGCGTGAGGATGCCCGGAATCATCAGCAGCCCCAGGATGCCCAGAAAGAGTATCTCGCGACCAGGAAAGTCGTACCGTGCAAAGGTGTAGGCGGCAAAGCTCGCCAAGCCCAGCACCAAAATGACGGTCACGCCACTTACGACAAAGCTATTGACCAGATAGGGCCAAATCTGGTTAAAGGCATCCTTATAGTTCAGCGGCTGCAACGGAAAAGTCGGCAGCCAGAACTCGTGCTGGAACTGGAACGAAGACTTGAATGACGTCTGCACCATAAAGATGAACGGGTAAAAGGTGATAAAACCTGCCAGCAGCAGGATGACGTGCTTGGGCCAGTCTGCTTTGAGCAACTTGGTGTTCATATGACTCAGGCCCCCTCAAACTCGGCGCTGGATTGGACAAAGCGCAGGTTGATGAACGTCAGCCCCATGGTCACAATGAACAAAAAGGTGCCGATGGCGCAAGCATAGCCCATCTTGTTATAGTTCATGGCGTTCTTGTATAGCCAGAGGCCAGGCACCATGGTCGTCGTGCCGGGGCCACCGCCGGTCATCACCAGCGGCCCCTGAAAGCCCTGGATGGCTCCGATCAGCGTCAGGATCACGATCAGTTTGATCTGCGAAGCCACCAGCGGTAGCTCCAGATACCAGAACCGCTTAAGCCCCGATGCCCCGTCAATGGCGGCCGCGTCCAGCAACGACGGCTCGATGCCCTGCAGACCTGCCAGGTAGATGAGCATCGACGTCCCCGCCACCCACGGGAACCCGATAAAGATCAGCGCGTATAGCGCATACTGAAAGTCGCCCAACCAGATGCGCGTGGGCAACCCGATGGCCTCCAGCAGAGCGTTCAGCAGGCCCACCTGCGGGTTGTAGATAAAGCGCCAGATCATCAGGGTGACCATACCGGGCACCACCATGGGCACTACATACATCACCCGGTAAAAGTAGGCGAACTTGAGGTCTTGCAGGTGAAAGATCAGCGCCGCCGCTGCCAGCGGAAAGGTGATGCTGATCACCAGGCCGAACCCGCTGATGATGAACATGTTCTTGAACGCCGTTCGCATGACGGAATCCCGAAAGATCTGCAAAAAGTTCTGGAGTCCGTACCACTCTTTAAAGTTGGCGCCATTCCACTGGAAAAAGCTGTGGTACAGAGCCGAGAGCGCCGGCCAGTAGTTGAACATGGCCAGCAGCACAAAGGTTGGTAGCAGGAAAAGGTAACAAAAGCTCCGTCGCCGCATCCGCCCCACGGTCAGCATAAAGCGAGAGCGAGGCTTGGTCGATACATCCATGGCGGAGACTTGGCCGACGTCGCGATCGAGCGTGTGCATCTTCTCTTTACCTCCCGGAGGCTATCGGTTGCAGGGGTAGACGATCGCTCAGAAATCACACCAGTTGACGCAACTGGCACTGGCGGCCCAAGGCCGAGGCCCGGTCCGCCAGTGCCAGCAGATTCGCAACGATCGCCTCTCGCCTAGACCTCGATATCCCAGTCGGGGTTCTCAGCCAGCACTTCGGCCGCAGCGGCCTCCATGTCCATTTGGGCCTTGTCCTGGAACGCTTCCTGGGTCATCTCGCCCGCCAGGAAGACCTGCAGGTCGGCCCAGAGCTGATCGACAAACTCACGGGTGAGCATGCTGTCGAACGGCTCCATGCGCTCGGTGCCATTGGCCACCATCTGATCAATGTAGACACCGATGTTCGGGTCCGCCCCCTCGGTGTCCTTGATGCCGGGCGCGAATCCGCCGTGATCGTTGATGAGCGGTACCAGGTTGTCCGGATTGGTGAAAAAGCGCAGCCAGTCGATGGCGGTGTCGAGGGTGCCGCGCTCGCGAGCGGCCTCGGACACCGCGTACTGGCCCGCGCCACCGACGCCGGCCATGGCCGGGAACGACTTGCCGCCGAACTCGGACGTCTCGGTAGTGATCAACGGCAGGTTCGGGAACACGCCCCACTCGAACTCGCGCAGCGGGTCGTTATACACGGCCTTGGTCTGCCAGCTTCCCTCCCAGTCGATGGCGGCCTCGCCAGTCACCCACAGGCGGTAGACGTCGCCCGTATCCACCGCCCAGAAGCCCTCCGGCCAGTGGATCGACCACTCTTTGAGGATGCGGCACATCTCGCCCCACTCGGGATCCTTGGCGCCATACCGTCCGTCGCGGATAGCGCGCGCCATGATGGGCTGCGATAGGTTCTCGCCGGGCTTCCAGGTGCGCTCCACCGTGCCGCCTTTGTTGTCGTTGAGGACGCCCATCTTGGCATCGTAGAGCACGTCGCAGAGCATACGGGTGCTCCAGCTTCCCCACAGGCCCACGCCGTCGGGGAGGATCATGCTGATCGAGAACGGAATCACGCCATTCTCACGGATGGTCGTCTGCACCTGGTCGAACTGGGCCCAGGTCTCGGGCACTTCGACGCCGATCTGGTTGAACAGCGTCTTGTTGTAGAACTGGCCCGTGCCGACGATGTCGACGGTCAGCATGTAGATGTTGCCATCGGGGGCCTTGCCGGCCTCGACGCAGGGCACCTGGAAGATCTCGTACCAGGTGTCGTACTTGTCGTTGTAGGGGCTCTTTTCGTTCAGGTACGGCGTCAGGTTGGCCAGCCACCCCTTCTTATAGTCGCGGGTGATCCAGCCACGCTGAATCCAAAAGATCTCGGGGGCCGTGCCAGCCACCAGCTGGGTGGTCATCCACTCGTCCTGGCCCTGCCCGGAGGGCACCTCGACGAACTGGATATCCACGTCGGGGAACATATTCTCGTACTTGGACTCGATCACCCAGAAATAGGTCGGGGGCTCCCAGCGGTCGGTCTCCAATCGCTCGAGCGGCATATAGCCCTGCGGCTGGAAACGGATGACGGTTCGCTCGCCGACCTCTTTGACGACCTCTTTCTCGACCACACGGGTCTCAACGACGACCTTCTCGACGACCTTTTCCTCGCCCTCGATGATGACCGTCTCTTTGACGACCTTTTCCACGGTCTCGTAGACGACCTGCGGCTGGCAAGCCGCCGCCACTGCAGCGGCGCCCGCTAGCCCGGCCATGCGCAGAAACGAACGGCGATCCAGCTTTTTCGTATCCACGACTCTGTCCTCCTCGATGTTTGCTCACGCTCTTGTGAGCGCTCTCCATGCGACCCTCGACCTCGTGCGAGCGGCGTCCTCCTGCCCGAATGCTCCTCCTTCCCCCATGAACGCTAGGCCCCGGGGGACGCCTTACCGGCAACCCCAAAGCCCGCAAACGGCGACACGGCGAGTTCGCGACCGGTTGCCCGCGGCGCCGCCTGCTGGTAACATTATGCCATGGGAGGAGCCTGCGTACCCGCAACAATTTGCACGCTTTTCCCGGGAGCAGGTCATGGATGACAAAGACATCGCTCAAGAGATCCGCCGGGCGCTGCGCCACCTGGATGACGCCCTCTACCTGGAGGGCCTGGGCCTGGCCAAGCAGGTGGGCGCCGTCATCGACACGCCGGATCTCAGCCGGGGCCAGGCGCTGCAGCGCACCATTCGCCTGGTCATCGCCTCGCTAGAGCCCAACGGCACCCACGATGCCAGCGACGTGGACCCGAGCACCTTTCAGGTGCTCTACCAGTACGCCGTGGCGCGCAAAACGGTGATCGCCATCGCTGAGGAGCTGGGCATCAGTGAGCGCAAGGCCTACTATGCCCTCGAACGAGCCAGCGACGCGGTCGCCTCGATCCTCTGCGACCTGATGCGCGACCCGGCCCGGGGCGCCGTGCCCCTCGCTGATGCGAACGACAGCTCCGCCGCCGCCGAGCGCGTGCGCGGAGAGCTGGCCCGCCTGGCGAGCATGGAAGCGCAGGATGTGGAGCTGCGCCGGCTGTTCCGCGAGGTGGCGCAAAGCCTGCGGCCACTGGCCAAAGCCTGCGGCGTGCGGGTGCAGATGGAGGTCGAGTGCGGACCTCTGCGCGTGGCCGCGCAACGCGTCTTGCTGCGACAAGCCTATATGAACCTGCTCAGCTATGCCATCGAAAGTTCGCTGGACGGAGCGGTCGGGATCACCTTGGCCGAGCGCGATGACCGCATCCACGTCGAGATCGTCACCGAGATGCCTCCGACCCAGCCCCCCGCCGACGGCGGGCCGTTGGCCGTGGCTATCGAGATCATCGAGACGCTGGGCCTGGGATGGGAGCGTACCGAGGATGCGGACGGACGCACGATCCTGGCCGTGCGCCTCGCCCGAGCCCCACAAAAGGTGGTGCTGGTAGTCGACGACCACGAGGGC
>DAIRUQ010000015.1:0-41255 GCA_036803245.1 Chloroflexota bacterium
GTCCGGCGTGGGCATCCAAGAGATGCTGCATCGGGTCGCCGATCGTCTGTCGGCGCTCTCTGAGGTCGAGGTCGAGGAGCCGCTCTATGTGTTCCGCCCGGCTGAGGAGGACCCCGGGGCCTATCACGTCCACCGTATAGTTGATGGGGGATTTCGGGTACGTGGCGACGAGATCGAACGGATCGCTATCCAGACCGACTGGTCCAACCAGGAAGCCATCGAGCGCTTTGAACGCATTCTGCGCGCCAGGGGGATCACCGAGGCGCTGGAGGAGGCGGGGGTGGAGCTGGGCGATACCGTCTATATCGGCCCCTATGAGCTGGAGTGGCAATGGTAGCGGACCGGTCGGGCCATGCGTTGAGGCGGGTAGGCGTGCTAGGGGGGACCTTTGACCCGGTTCACGTAGGCCATCTGATTGTCGCCCAAGAGGTGCTGGCGCGCCTGGAGCTGGACGAGATACTGTTTGTGCCGGCTCGGGTGTCGCCGTTCAAGAGGGACGCGCAGGCCGCCCCCGCTGAGGATCGCGCCGCCATGCTGGCCCTGGCGCTACAGAGCGAGCCTCACTTTCGCGTTTCGCGGGTGGACCTCGATCGGCCCGCCCCTTCGTTCACCGTGGATACCTTGCGAATCCTGCACCATCGGATGGGGCCAGATGTCGAGCTCACCTTTGTGGTCGGTGCTGATGCGTTGGCCACGTTTGCCGAGTGGCGCGAACCGGAAGCGATCCTCGGTCTGGCACGGCTGGCCTGCGTGACGCGCCCGGGGACGCCGGTGGACCTGGCTGCACTGCAGGGCGCGCTACCCACCATCGTCGAACGCGCCGATTGCGTCCACGGCCTGGAGGTGGGCATCTCTTCGACCGACATACGCCGGCGGGTGGCTGCCGGCGACCCGATTAGATTCCACGTCCACCCAGCCGTCGAGCGGTACATCGCGCGGCATGGCCTCTACCGGGCCCCCACAGGATCTCTTTCACACCTATCGTGTTGCTAAGCATTTCCACCGCCACCCTCTATGGCACCTCGCCTGGCCGCTTTTGCGCCATGGCGGCCGAGGCCGGCTTTGACGGTATCGAACTCGTCGTGGGGCCGCGCACCCCGCTACGACGTGCCGCGCACGTGGCCGAACAGGCGCGACGGCGCGGCTTGGCCGTACTCAGCGTGCACGAGTCGCTGGCAGCGGGCCGATTGCGGCGGCGCAGCCCGGCGGCGCTGCTGGCGGAAGCCGTGGAGACGGCCTTGAGGGCCGGCGCTCCTCGGGTGGTGGTGCATCCTCCGGGCACCTATGCGTGGGAGCATCCCCACGCCGTGGGCTGGCTGGAGGCGCTGTTGAGGGCCCGTGACACCCATGGTGCCAAGGTGATGCTCTGCGTCGAGAACGCCGGGCACTATGTGGCTGGCGATCGGCAACGCGTGTTGGCGCGTCTGGCGGACCAGGTGATGTTCTGCCGCCAGCATGGCCTCCGCATGACGCTGGACACCTGCCATGTGGGCACCACCGGTCAACCACTGATGGAGGCTTGGCAACTGGCGGGCGATCTGGTTGGCAACCTCCACTTGAGCGACCTGCGCGTGGCCGAACCGATGGTGGGAAGCGGGTTGCATCGCAAGCTAGCCCACGAGCACCGCTTCCCGGGGGAGGGGGATCTCCCGTTGGAGGAGTTCCTGGCGGCCGTGCATCGGCAGGGATACCAGGGGCCGGTGACCACCGAAGTGAGCATTGTGGGACTGGGTGGGTGGCGCCCAGCAACCTGGAGCACGCGGCTAGCAGAGCTGGCGGCGTGGGCGCGGCATACGACCGAGCGGCACCCGCGCGAAACTCGCGAGCCGCTATCCGTAAAAACCGAGTGATTATCGCGTTTTCGGCTTGGCATGCCCGCAGCCGATGTGTATAATGGTGGCATGATGTGGCACGAGGTGTCAGCAGGTGGTGAATTCGCTGGCCTGGCACCTGACGTCACGAACGACCTGCCGTAGCCACCATGCGAGGCGGCCATGTTCCTGGGCGAATACGCGCACACCCTAGATGCCAAAGGCCGCGTGACGATCCCCGCACGCTTTCGAGAGGACCTCGAAGGCGGCTTTGTGTTAACGCGAGGCGAGGATCCCTGCTTGGTAGCCTACCCGGTCGATCGCTTTCAGGCCCGAGCGGAAGGGCTAGCCCAGGTCTCCAAGGCCAACAAGAACGTACGCACCTATGCGCGCGCCATATTTGGCAGTGCGCAGCTGGTCACCCTGGATGGCATGGGCCGCGTGCTGATTCCCCCGTTTCTCCGCGACTATGCCTCGCTCGATGGCGAGGTGGCCATTGTTGGCGTCAACGATGTGTTCGAGCTCTGGAACCCGGCCGTCTATCAAGGGATGATGGAGGCGGCCGACATGGAGACAATCCAGAACACCATCGCGCAGTTGGGGTTCTAGGTGGCTCAGGCCTCTCGCAAACCCGATTCCGAGAGCAGCATCTGGCAACACGAGCCTGTGCTGCTGGCCGAGGTGCTGGATCTGCTGGCGCCGCGGTCTGGCGGTCGCTACATCGACGCCACCCTGGGGTTGGGCGGCCATGCCGAGGCGATCCTAAGCGCTAGCTCCCCCGACGGGCGGCTGATGGGCATCGACCGCGACGAGCTGGCGTTACGCGAAGCGGCGCGTCGCCTCGCAGCGGCGCAGGACCGGCTGGAGCTCGTGCTGGGGGACTTTGGCGACATGGCGCAACTCGCGCAGGGGCGGGGCTGGAGCGGGGTCGACGGGATCCTGATGGATCTCGGCGTCTCGTCGCCTCAGTTGGATGACCCAACGCGCGGGTTCTCCTTCCAGCAGGACGGCCCGCTGGACATGCGCATGAGTCGATCGGGCGATCTGACGGCGGCCGAGATCGTCAACCAGTGGCCCGAGGAAGAGATCAGCCGTATCCTGTGGGAATACGGCGAAGAGCGCTACGCGCGGCGCATCGCTCGCGCTATCTGCCAGGACCGACCCTTTGCGCGCACGTCCGAGCTGGCCGAGATGGTGGCGCGGGTGGTGGGGGGGAGGCGTGAGCGCATCCATCCCGCGACGCGGACCTTTCAAGCGTTGCGCATCGCGGTAAATGACGAGCTGGGCGCCCTCGAGCGGGCGCTGCCGCAGGCGCTGGACCTTCTGGCGATCGGCGGGCGGCTGGTCGTGATCTCGTTTCACTCGTTGGAGGATCGCATCGTCAAGCAGTTTGTCCGGCGCGAGGCCAGCGACTGCATCTGCCCGCCGCGCCTGCCGGTGTGCGTCTGTGGGCACTCGGCGCAACTGCGCCCGTTGACGAAAAAGCCCATCACGGCGAGCCAGGAGGAGGTCGCGCGCAACTCCCGTAGCCGTAGCGCCAAGCTCCGGGCGGCCGTCCGCATCTAGCCGCTGGGCCAAGCAAGAGACGTGATGAAGATCAACCGTGATAGTGTGCCAACCATACCGAGCGAGGGCGGTGGCCGTCAAGGGGCCACGTCGCTCAACGTGGGCCGCATTGTCTATGTGGCTTCGCTGGTGTTGGCGTCTGGGTTGGCGGCCATGCTGCTGCTACGGCAGGCGGATGACATTGCGTCGCTCAAATACGACATCCGGGTGCTGATCAACCGCCAGGAGACGCTGCGTCGGCTGCGGACCGACCTGGAGGGCCGGATCGCCGCCCAGGAGTCGGTGGAGCGGATTCTGGAGCTGGGCGAGGCCTGGGGCTATGCATCGCCCGATGGGGCTCGCGAGATCGATCTGGTGTACGAGTTGGCTGGGCAGCCGTGATGATCGATGGGAGCGGTGGTGGCGACGAGTGGCATGCGTAGCCAGTTGGCCCAAGAGACCAGGAGGCGGATCACCTTCCTGGGCATCTGTCTTGCGGTCATCGGGTTGGTGCTGACGGTCCGTGTGGGCTACTGGCAGCTGCGCGGCGTCACCTTTGTCGATCCAACCCAGAGCTTGGTGTTGCAGCCGCTGCGCGGGAGCATCGTCGATGCCAACGGACGCTACCTGGTGGCCAATTCGGTCATCTATACCGTGGGCATCTCGCCGCACCTGCTGCGCGAGGACGATCGCGAAGGTTACCTGCGGCTACTAACCGAGGTGCTGGGGATGGAGGCGCGGGAGGCCGGCACGGTGCTAGACAGCCGCCAGCCCTATGTGCAGTTGGGTACCGAGGTGCCCAGCGCGACGGTGGACGAGCTGCTGCGGCGTTGCGACGAGGACCAGTACCTGACGGCCAGCGTGTTTCGGCTCGATCCGCGCCAGCAGCGGGTATATGCCGACCCCAGGCTGATGGCATCGGTGCTGGGGATGGTGCTTTCCGATGGCGAGGCCGCCTATGGCATCGAGCAGCAATATGACGCGGCGCTGCGTGGCCAAGAGGGCCAGTGGGCCTCGCTGATCGACGAGACGGGGCAAGCGGTCTTGGCCGAGTGGGGCGAGTATCGGTCTCCTAGGGACGGCGCCCAGGTGGTGCTGACCATCGATCGCAACGTGCAGCTTGAGGCAGAGCGGCTGCTGACGGAGGCGCTCGACACGTACGAAGCGCTACGGGGCAATATCCTGGTGCTGGATCCGCGGACGGGCGCGGTTTTGGCCATGGCCAACCTGCCTGGCGTCAACTTGGAGACCTTGGAAGAGCTGCAGACCGGCGATTTCTGGCGGGTGGCCAATACGGCCGCATCGGCCATCTATGAGCCGGGCTCGGTAATCAAGCCGATCACCCTGGCCGCGGCCCTGGAGACGCGATCCGTGCTTCCCACCGACACCTATGATGATCGCGGTGAGATGTGGGTCGGTGGAAGGCGCGTGGCCAACATGGGCGACGTGCCCTATGGCCAGCTGAACTGGACCCAGATGCTGGCGCGCTCGGCCAACGTGGGCGCGGCTCACCTGGCGGCCACCATGGGCCCCGCTCGGTTCTATGAGATGCTCCGTCGGTTCGGCTTTGGCGACGTGACCGGCGTGGATCTCCCGCTGGAGGCGCAGGGGCTGATGCGCGTGCCCAACATGGATACCTGGCACATGTCTGATCTGGCCACCAACTCGTACGGGCAGGGCATCTCGATGACGCCGCTCCAGGTGGCGGTCGCCTATGCGGCCCTGGCCAACGACGGCGTGATGATGCGGCCTCACCTGGTTGCCGAGGTGCGCTGGCCGGACGGCGTACAGCGGCGAGAGCCGGCGGTGTTGCGGCGGGTGCTCAGCCCCCAAGTGGCCGATCAGGTGGGCGAGATCATGGCCGAGGCGATGGAGCTGGGGATGGAGAACGCCATGGTGGCGGGCTATCGGTTTGCGGGCAAGTCGGGCACCGCGGGCGTGCCGCGCGATGGCGAATACGATCACCGGCTGGCGACGCCCTCGTTCGTCGGCTTTGGTCCGCTGCCCGAGCCAAGATTCGTGATCCTGGTCAAGCTGGAAGAGGTCGTCGGTGACGCCTTGGGCCTTGAGGTGGCCGCTCCCATCTTTCGCGAGATGGCCACCTATTTGCTGGACTATTACCGTGTGCCGGCCAGCCAACCGCTGGCCGAGGCGGGCTAGATGCTGACCCTACGAACCGTCATGGCCGCGGCCCTGCCGATGCAGCCGCCGCCCCTCGGGGCGGAGAATGTTGCCATCGGCGAGGTCTGTATCGATTCACGCAAGGCCACCGCCGGGTCGCTCTTTGTGGCATTTGCCGGCGAGCGCGTGGATGGACACGCCTATGTGGGCGACGCCTTTGCCGGGGGCGCCGTCGCCGCGCTGGTGCAGCGGCCGGTGAGAGTCGACGGTGCCGGGTACCTCTCGGCCACCGGGTCCGAGGGGGCTCCGCTCGCCCTTCCCGTGGTGATCGAGGTCGAGGACACGCTGGCTGCGTTGCAGGCCATCGCGCAGACACACCGGCGGCAGTTCGCGGGCGTGCGCGTGGTCGGCGTAACCGGAAGCGTGGGCAAGACCACCACCAAGGAGGCCGTGGCGGCCGTGCTGGCGGCGACGGCTCCGACGCTCAAGAGCGAGGGCAACCTCAACAACGAGATCGGGCTGCCGCTGACGCTCACCCGGCTGACGGCCGAGCATCGCTATGTCACGCTCGAGATGGGCATGTACGCCCTGGGCGAGATCGCACGGCTGTGCGAGATCGCCGCGCCCGATCTGGGCGTGGTGACAAACGTGGAGCCGGTACACCTCGAGCGCTTGGGGAGCATCGAGCGGATCGCCCAGGCCAAGAGTGAGCTCGTTCGCGCCCTCCCAGCCGACGGCTTGGCTGTGCTGAACGGCGACGATCCGCGGGTGCGGGCGATGGCGGCCTCCGCGCCGTGTGCGTCGGTCACCTACGGCCTGGGCGCCGACAATGACTATGTCGTGCGAGACATGACGTCGCTGGGCCTGGAGGGCACGCGGTTCACCCTCGTGGGGCCTGATGGCGACATCGCGGTGCGGAGCCGGGCCCTAGGGCGCCATCAGGTGACGAACGCCCTGGCGGCCGCCGCCGTGGGACGCGCCGAGGGCATCGGCTGGGCGACCATTGCCGAGGCGCTGAACGGCATGAGCCCAGGGCTGCGACTGATGCCGCTGCGAGGGGCCGGAGGAATCCAGATTCTGGACGATAGCTACAACGCTAGCCCCTCGGCCACGCTGGGCGCTCTGGAGGTGCTGGCCGAGGTTGAGGGGCGTCGCGTGGCTGTGCTGGGCGATATGCTCGAGCTAGGCGAGGCCGAAACCGAGGGGCACCGACAGGTGGGACGGGCGGTGGCGTCGACGGCCGACCTGCTGGTGACGGTGGGGCCGCGGGCCCGCCTGATGGCCGAGGAAGCGCGCCGGGTGGGCCTCAGCCGGACTTGGCACGTGGATACTAACGCCGAGGCTATCGCATGGCTGCAGCGCGAGCTGATGGCCGGCGATGTGGTGCTGATCAAAGGCTCGCGTGGGATGGAGATGGAAGAGATCGTGCGCGCCTTGAGAGCCGAGTCATGTTAGCCAGAGCTCTTCTGTGGGTCGTGGCGGTGTTCGCCGTGACGGTGCCGCTGGGTAGCTGGGCGGTGGGCCGTCTGCGCGCCTGGGGCATCGCCAAGCGCATCCGTTCCGACGAGCCCGACTCGCACCAGGTCAAGTGGGGCACGCCAACCATGGGCGGGCTCTACTTTTTGGCGGTCGTCGCGCTGGGCTGCCTGCTCCTGCGGGTGGCGGGGGTGACGGGCGTGCTGCCGCCCCTGGTGGCGACGTTGGCCTTTGCGGCGCTCGGCGCGTTTGATGACGTCCAGGGCCTGCGCGACCACGAGGGCGTCGGTTGGCTGGTCAAGGGCAAGTTCGCTGCCCAATGGCTGTTGGCGCTGGGCGTTGCCGTGGTGCTCTACCTGAACGCGCCCTCACACTTTGGCCGGGCGGCGGCGGTGACGTTCGGGCTGCTGGACCTGACCTGGATCGTGCTGACCATGCTCTACCTGGTCGGTATGGCCAACGCGGTGAACATCACCGACGGGATGGACGGGCTGGCCGGCGGCACCTGTGCAGCGGCGTATGGCGCGCTGGCGGTGGTCTTTTTGGTGGGTGGGCAGCCCGCTTGGGGCTTGTTCGCCCTCACCGTGGTAGGGGCGCTGCTGGGGTATCTGTGGCACAACAGCCATCCAGCGGCCGTCATCATGGGCGACACCGGCTCGCAGGCGCTGGGCGCCGGGCTGGCAGCGCTGGCGGCCCTCTCGGGCAGGTGGCTGCTGATCCCGCTGATCGGCCTGGTGTTCGTGGTCGAGGCGCTGGCCGTCATGCTGCAGGTGGGCTATTTCAAGTACTCGCGCCGCAGGTACGGCGAGGGGCGGCGGATCTTTCGCATGGCGCCCATCCACTACCACTTTGAGCTGGGCGGTTGGTCCGAAGTGCAGGTGACCACGCGATTCGTGCTGCTGGGTGTGGCGGCCGGCGTGGTCGGCGTGGCGCTAGCGTTGGGGGGTGTGGCGTGGTGATCGGCCACGACGAGTGGCGCGGGATGCGCGTAGGCGTCGTGGGGGCCGCCCGCGAGGGCCTGGCGCTGGTGCGCTACCTGGGCGCTTGTGGCGCCGAGGTGGTGCTCGCCGACAACAAGCCGGCCGAGGCGCTAACGGGCGCCCTCCAGGAGATCATGGGCCTCGATATCGGGCTGGCACTGGGGGGAGCGCCTCTCAAAGTGAGCAGCCTGGACATCTTGTTCGTCAGCCCGGGCGTGCCATCCGAGGCTCCGATCGTGGAACAGGCCCGCCGGGTCGGGGTGCCCATCAGTAGCGAGCCGCGCCTGTTGACCCAATCGGTGGCCTGCCCGGTGGCGGGCATTACCGGCTCTAGCGGCAAGACGACCACCACCACGCTGGTAGGACGCATGTGCGAGGCGGCGGGGCTAGCGACCTGGGTCGGTGGCAACATCGGTGAGCCGCTGACGCCGCGCCTGCTCTTTGCAGAGACGCCCGAGGTGGTGGTGATGGAGCTGTCTAGCTTTCAGCTAGAGCTATTTGCCCCCGACTACCAGGGCTCGGAGACGGAGCGTCGCCGCTCGGAGGCCTCGCGGGTCATTGACCTGGGCGGATGGAGCCCGCACGTAGCCGTGGTGACCAATGTGACGCCCAACCATCTGGATCGGCATGCCACCATGGAGGCCTATCGCTGGGCCAAGGAACGGATCCTGGCCTATCAGACGGCCGACGACTGGGCGGTGCTGAACGCCGACGATCCTGTCCTCTGCGCTATGGGGCAACGGGCCCCGGGGCGGCGACTGGCGTTCAGCCTGGAGGCGCCGGTCCAAGAGGGGGCCTACCTTCAGGACGATTCCTTGGTGCTGCGGTTCGATGGCCGAGAGACATCGCTGTGTCAGATAGATCAGTTGCGCCTGCGGGGACGGCACAATGTGGCCAATGTGTTGGCCGCGGCTGCCTGCGCCGGCGCTCTCGGGCTTTCCGTCGAGGCGATGGCCCAGGTGGCGCGCACCTTTGCCGGGGTGCCCCACCGCCTGGAGCACGTGCGGACCTGGCGGGGGGCCCTCTTTGTCAACGATTCGATCGCCACATCCCCAGAACGATCAATGGCGGCGATGCGGGCCTATACCGAGCCGTTGGTGCTGCTGGCTGGAGGCCGCGACAAACACCTACCTTGGGATGCGTGGGCGGCCACCGCTTGCGAGCGGGCGCGGCTGGTGATCTCCTTTGGCGAGGTGACGCCGCTGATCGGCCGCGCGCTCGACGAGGCCGGCGCCGATGTTGCGGCGGCCCCCGAGCTGCTCGAGGTGGTCACGCTGGAGGAGGCGGTAGCTCAGGCGGCACGCCTGGCGCAGCCGGGAGATGTGGTTCTGCTTTCGCCGGGCGGCACCAGCTTTGATGCGTTCGTCGATTTCGAAGCGCGCGGTGAACGGTTTCGCGAACTTGTGACGCGGCTGTAGGAGCACCCATGAGCACGCGCCAGCAACGACAACCGATACGCTTTGATGCCATCCTTTTGCTCTTGACGATGGCCCTGCTCATTGTTGGGCTGGTGATGGTCTATAGCTCTTCGTATGGCTATGCCTACGAGGGCGATGACTCGGGCCCCGGCGATTCGTTGGCCTTTTTCAAGCGCCAGGCCATGTGGGCTGGGCTGGGGGTGGTAGGGCTGCTGGTTGCCATGCGCCTGGACTTTCGCATGTGGGGCCGACGCCCTTGGCTCTACCGCATCGGCGGGGTCACGTTGGCGCTCTTGGTCATGATGATCTTTACCGAGGGTCGTTCTATCCAGGTGGGGCCCATTGGGGGGCAGCCCTCCGAGTTTGCCAAGATGGGTGTGATCATCTACATGGCCGCCTGGCTGGCGACGCCGGGCCGAGACGTGCGTAACCTCTGGCTTGGGCTCGTCCCGTTCCTCTTGCTGATGGGGGTTCCCGTGGTGATCACGCTGCTGGACCCAGACTTTTCCACGGCGCTCATCCTGGGCCTCACGCTCACTGGCATGTACCTGGTCGCAGGGGCAGGTCTGCGTGAGATAGGCATTGTGCTGAGCGGCGGCTTTTCGGGGCTGATCGCCGGCGGTCTGCTGACTGAGGACTTTCGCATGGGCCGCCTGCTGGCCTGGGTGCGGGGCGAGCCTGGCGAACAGCTCAGCGACGTGCTGATGGCCTTTGGTCGTGGGGGCATGTTCGGCGTGGGGCTGGGCAACAGCACGGCCAAACTGCGCGTCTATGCGGCGCACTCGGACTGCATCCTGGCGGTGATCGGCGAAGAGTTCGGCCTGATCGGCTCGCTGGTGGTCATGGCGCTGTATGCCCTGTGGATCTGGCGCGGCTTGCGCATCGCCAGCCAGTGTCAGGATCGTTTCGGGGCGCTGCTAGCGCAGGGTTTTGCCGGCTGGGTGGCGTTCCAAGTGATCGTCAACGTAGGCGCCTTGACGGGGAGCTTGCCCTTTACCGGAACCGTGTTGCCGTTCCTAAGCGGCGGCGGCTCGTCACTCATGACGCTGCTGATTGGCACGGGGCTGCTCTTGAGCATCTCCGCGCATGAGCGGCCGCGCCGGGTGGAGTCGGCGAGATGAGGGTCTATCTGACGGGCGGCGGAACGGGCGGACACGTCTACCCGGGCCTGGCGGTGGCCGAGGCGCTGCGGGCCGAGTGCGAGGAACGGGGGATCGCGCTGGAGCTGCTCTGGGTGGGCGCAGAGGGCGGCATGGAAGCGGATCTGGTGGCGCGGGAAGAGATCGCCTTTCGCGGGCTGCAGGCCGGCGCGCTGCGAGGCACGGGACCCGGCGGCATGCTGCGAGGCAGTCAACGCCTGTGGAACGGCGCCCGCCAAGCCCGGGCGTTGCTGCGTCAGTCGCGCCCCGATGCCATCATGGCGACGGGCGGCTATGTCTCGGTGCCCCTGATGCTAGCGGCTCGGCGGGAGGGCGTTCCGTCGTTGCTCTATCTGCCCGACATGGAACCCGGCTGGGCGGTGCGCATGCTTGCGCGCTGGGCCGATCGCGTGGCGGTCTCCTTTCAGGGCGTGGCGAGCTACTTTGCGCCGGAAAAGGTCATGGTGAGCGGCTATCCCGTGCGTCGTGCTCTGCTGGAAGGGGCGTCCTTTGCGGCGCGCCAGCGCTTGGGCCTGGATGATGACCTGACCTTGCTGGTGTTTGGCGGCAGCCGCGGCGCGCGCTCCATCAACCGGGCCGTGGGAGCGAACCTGGCGGAGCTGTGCCGTGCCGCGCAGGTGGTGCACGTGTCTGGGTCGGGCGACCACGACGAGATGAGCCGGTTGGCGGACTCGCTGGACGCGGAGCGACGGGCTCGCTATCACCTCTACCCGTACCTGCACGAGGAGATGACCGACGCACTCTTGGCCGCCAACCTTGTGGTGGCGCGAGCGGGAGCGGGCACTCTGGGTGAGTTCCCGGCCGTGGGCCTGCCATCGGTGCTGGTGCCCTATCCACACGCCGGGGCGCACCAAGCGGTTAACGCCGCCTATCTTGCCGACCGGGGCGCGGCGGTGGTCATCGACGACGGCGACCTGGCAGAGCGGCTGGCGCCGGTGGTGCTCGATCTACTGCGCGACGGGGGGCGTCGGGCTGCGATGGCGGCGGCGGCAGGCCGACTGGCTGTGCCCGATGCGGCGCGGACCATCGCGCAGACGCTGATCCAGTTGGGGAACGCAGGTCAGGAGGCGTCGTGGTCCCGCTAGAGGTGACCTTTGCAGCGGTAGCGCTGATGTTCACCCTCATTGGGCTGGCTCGCGGCTGTATGCGCGAGCTGGGCGTGACCATGGTCATGATGTTTGTGCTGTTCTTCTTGCAGACGTTCGAAGGGTACCTAGATCAGGGCGTGGGCCAGGTGGTGGCCATGAGCCCTGTCCAGGTCGCCCAGAATGACCCCGATCTGCTGGGGTGCTGGGTAGCGCTGGGATGCGTCCTGGGTGCGGCGTTCATCTCGTACCAGGGGCACACGCTCGAGTTCGCGGGCCAGGCGCCTCTGGGTGTGCAGGGAGCAATCTTGGGTCTGCTCAACGGCGCTGCCAACGGGTACTTGATTGTGGGTTCGCTGTGGTACTATTTGGACAAATATGGCTATCCGCTCGAGTTCCTGGGCGTGAATGCAGCGAGCTTGTCCGAGAGCGCCCGCTCGGTGTTGCCCTACCTGCCGCAGTCGTTTCTGGGGCAGCCTCTCTTGCTGGGGCAGAGCCTGCTTCTCTACCTGAGCATTCTGTTGTTGTTGGCTCGCGTGGTGCGCTGAAAGAGATGATCTCGTGGAACCCATCCATTCGCTAACGGCCATCCCGTCAAGAGTCCATATGATCGGTATAGGGGGCATCGGCCTCTCGGCCATCGCGCGTGTCTTGGCGGAGCGGGGGGTTCTGGTTAGCGGCTGCGATCAGGGGGCATCCGAGCTGACGGGCAGTCTGGCCGCGGCGGGCATTCCGGTCGCCCTGGGCCACAGCGCCGACCACCTCCAGGATGTCGAGCTTGTGGTCGTCTCTTCGGCTATTCCAGAGAGCAACCCCGAGGTTATGGCTGCCCGGCGGCTGGGGATCCCGGTGGTGCACCGGCGCGAACTTCTGGCCTTGATGATGCGCAAGGTGGATGGCATCGCTGTGGCCGGGACGGCTGGCAAGACGACTACCTCGGCCATGATTGCTCATATCCTGGTGGAACTGGGGCACGAACCCACCTATGTGGTGGGAGGCTTGGCGCCGGATCTGCATGGAAACGCAGCGTCCGGGCGCGGCCGCTGGTTTGTGCTAGAGGCCGACGAGTACGACCACGCCTTTGAGGATCTGTGCCCCTTGGTGGGCGTGGTTACCAACGTAGAGATGGATCATCCCGATTGCTTTGCCGATATCGATGCCGTGCGCCAAGCCTTTGGCGCGTTTATGGCCCATGTGCGGCCCGAAGGCTGGCTGGTAGTGGGCGCCGATAGTCCCGACGCCCGGGTAACCGTCGAGCAGGCCGCGCCAAAGGCCCAGGTGGTCTGGTTCGGGCAGGGCGAGGACGCCGCCTGCCGCATGACCAACGTGCAGGCGCGGCCTCACGGCGGCGTTAGCTTTGACTGGGCGCACGCCGAGCACGACGCCGTTCGGGTGACTCTGCAGGTGCCGGGTGTACATAACGCGCTCAACGCCACCGCGGCGATGGCCGCTGTGACCTGCTGCGGTGTGGATCCGGCAGCGGCTGCTGATGCGCTGGGGCGCTTTCAGGGGGTGGCGCGACGCTTCGAGGTCAAGGGCGAGCGTGATGGCGTGCTCGTGGTGGATGACTATGCCCACCATCCCACCAAGATCCGCGCGACGTTGGAGGCCGCTCGGGTGCGCTATCCGGAGCGGCGGATCATCGCCCTTTTCCAGCCGCACACCTATTCGCGGACGGAAGCGCTCTTGGACGAGTTTGCGGTCTGCTTTGCCGATGCCGATCTGGTGCGGCTGGTGGATGTCTTCCCGGCGCGCCCCAGCGAACGAGCGACCATCACCGCGGCGAACTTGGCGGCGGCGACGCGACATCGCGATGTAGCCTACGTGGGCGATCTCCAGCAGGCCGTAGAGTACCTCCGCCAGGAGCTGCGGTCTGGTGACCTGCTGATCACGCTGGGCGCGGGCAACGGATACCTGGTCGGCGAGGCGATTCTTGCTGGGCGGGAGGTGACGTCATGAGCGGCCTGGAGCGGCTGTGGGGGCTGCTGCAAAAGGCTGGATACGACACGCGGGCCCAGCGGAACGCGCCGCTGGCGCCCTACACGACCTATGGCGTGGGCGGGCCGGCCGACGTCTTGATCATCGCCGAGACCATCGACGAGCTGGCGACCTTGGTCCAGATGGCCCACGCGGCCGGGGTGCCAGGCGTGGTCCTCGGCGCTGGCAGCAACGTGTTGGTGGCCGATGCGGGGGTGCGCGGCCTGGTGATCCTGAACCGCTGCGTGCAGCACCGAATCGATGACGATGGCGTGCTGGTGGCCGAGTCGGGCGCCGACTTGCGCAAGGTGGCTAGAGCCACCGTGGATGCTGGATGGGCGGGGCTGGACTGGGCCGTCGGCGTGCCGGGAAGCGTCGGCGGCGGAGTGGTGGGCAACGCCGGCGCCTATGGCGGCTGCATCGCCGACAACCTGTTGTGGGTGGATGTGGCCCTGCCCGATGGCTCTCGGGCGCTGTGGGGCCGGGACGAGATGGGGTATGGCTATCGCACCAGCGCTTTGAAACGCCTCTCGGACCCGGATCAGCGGCCCGTGGTGCTGCAGGCGGCCTTCCAGCTCGTAAAGGCCGATCCGACCGCGCTCCAGGAGCGGGTTCGGGCGATCCAGACGCAACGGCTGGCGCGGACGCCGGCCGGGCGCTGTGCGGGCAGCGTGTTCAAGCGTACGCTGCACTATCCGGCTGGGTTTCTGATCGAGCAAGCCGGGCTCAAGGGGCGGCGCGTGGGCGACGCGGTCGTTTCGGACAAGCACGCCAACTTTATCATGAATGAGGGGCGCGCTACCGCAGCTGAGATTCGCGAGCTGATTCTGCTGGTTCAGCGAGAGGTCCAGCAACAGCTGGGAGAGCTGCTCGAGCCCGAGATCGAGTTTGTGGGCGCGTGGGATTCCGGTGAGGGGGGTGCTGGTACGTCAGAGGAGCGGGAACGATGATCGGTGAGGCAGGGCGTATTCGGGTGGCGGTGCTGTTCGGGGGACGTTCGGGCGAGCACCAGGTATCCATCGCCTCAGCACGCTCGGTGATGCAGGCCATGGACGCCGTCAAGTACGACGTTCGCCCTATCGGCATCACGCAGGAGGGTCGGTGGCTCTCTGGCGGCGAGGCCCAGGCTCTGCTCGAGGGACGATCTCACCCGTCGGTGGATGCAGGTGCCACAGGGAATGACGTCAACAGCGCTCTGGTGCCCAGCCAGGCCGCCGAACGCCTGCGCGACATTGATGTGGCGTTCCCGGTGCTGCACGGCACCTATGGCGAGGACGGCACGGTGCAGGGCCTGCTGGAGCTGGCCGGGCTGCCCTATGTGGGGGCCGGCGTGCTGGGCTCGGCGCTGGGCCTGGACAAGATCGCCTGCAAAGACGTGTTGCGCGCCAACGGGTTGCCCGTGGTGGATGATCTGCGGACCTCTCGTTCCCGGTGGCAGCGCGAGCGGGAGGCCGTGCTGGACGCCGTAGAAGCTCGGTTTGGCTATCCGGTCTTTTGCAAGCCCGCCAACATGGGCTCGAGCGTGGGCGTCAGCAAGGCGCATGATCGCGACGGGCTGGCCCGGGCTCTGGAGACGGCCGCTCGGTACGACCGACGTATGCTGGTCGAGCCAGCCATCGATGCCCGCGAGATCGAGTGCAGCGTCCTGGGGAACGACGATCCCATCGCCTCGGTGCCGGGCGAGGTCGAACCCTGCAACGAGTTCTATGACTATGAGGCCAAGTACGTCGGCGAGGGGTCACTGCTGCACATTCCCGCCGAAATCCCGGCCGAGACGGCGCGATTGGTGCAAGCCTATGCCATCCGCGCATTCTTGGCCATCGATTGCGCTGGCATGGCGCGGGTGGATTTCTTTCTCTGCCGAAAGACCGGGTTGCTCTATATCAACGAGCTGAACACGATTCCTGGGTTCACCTCCATCAGCATGTACCCCAAGCTATGGGAGGCTAGTGGGACACCTTATTCGGAGCTGATCGATCGGCTGATCGAACTGGCGATCGAGCGCTGGAAGGAACGACAGGCCAGCGAGACGTCCTACCACGCAGAGGCGGGGGCATAACGGTGGAAACGCACGACCGAGGCCACCTGCCCGAGGGGACCCGCGCCAAATCCCGTGGCGGCGTGGTCGATCCCGCTTGGGACGAGCTGCCGGTCGGCGTGGCTCGCCGGCGCTGGTGGCGCTGGTCGCGGTTGCCGGGCCTGCTCCTGGCGTTCGTGGCCATGGTCACGCTGGTGGCGCTGCTGAACGGTACGCGCTTCCTGGTGCAGCCGGTGTTGGAGGGGGCGCAGTTGGTGCCCGGCAGCGAGCTGATTCAGCACACGGGCATCGTGGGCCAGAGTCTGTTCCTGGTGCGGCCCGCCGAGGTGCAAAGGCGGCTACTAAGGGCCTATCCGTGCCTGGAATCGGTGACGGTGGAGACGCAGCTGCCCAACCAAGTGCGGATTCGGGTTCAGGAAAAGCCGGATGTGATGGTGTGGGAGAGCGCTGGCCAGCGCTGGTGGGTGGATGGCGAGGGCACCGTGTTGGGCGCAGCTAACCAGACGCTGGGTCTGGTGACCGTGGAGGACGCCATCGGGATCGCCTCGGCCGATAAGTACGTGCCCGGAGTGCCCTGGCGGATGGCACAAGAGATGGCGCTGACGCTGCGGGCGGCACCGCGGTTCTACTTTCAGGAGCAGGGACTGACACTCTATGTGCAGATCGGCAGCCACGATGTGCCGGTGTATCTGGGGTGTGAGGGCAGCGGCCGCGTCAAGGCGGCGGTGCTGGAGGCGCTGGTGGAGCGCTTGGAAAGCGAGGGCACCACGCCGGCCTATGTGGATCTATCGTCAGACGAGTCACCGGTGTTCAAACTGAGCCAGGGATGACCTGGGCGACGGCTGAAGAGGAGGGGCGGCTTTGGACCAGACCATCGTTGCAATTGATGTCGGCAGCACCAAGATCTGCACGCTGATCGCCGAGATCACCGCCAGTGAGGCGTTACGGGTGATCGGGGTGGGGGTTGTCGGTGCACGTGGGGTGCGCGAGGGAGTCGTCACCGATATGGCGGCGGCCACCGAGGCCATCGGCGAGTCGTTGCTCAAGGCCGAGCGAGTCTCGGGCCTGACGGTGCAGCGCGCCTTTGTCTCGGTGGGCGGCAGCCACCTAGCGGCGCAGGACAGCCGGGGGTCGGCGGCCATTGGTCGGGGCGACCGCCCCGTCGACGGCGACGACATTCAGCGGGCGCTCGAGGAGGCCACGGCGATCTCGCTCGAGTACAATCGGGCCATCATTCAGGCCGCGCCCCGCGAGTTCATTATCGACGGGCGTGACGGCATCCGGAACCCCATCGGGTTGCTGGGCTATCGGATGGAGCTGGACGCCCACATTGTCACCGGCGCGCACACGGCCATCCGTAACCTGAAGCAGTGCGTGGTGGCCAATGACGTGCAGGTTCTGGACATGTACCCGCAGCCCTGGGCGGCGGCCAAGGCCGTGCTCACGGACCAAGAGCGCGATCTCGGCGTGGCCCTGCTGAACATTGGCGGAGGCACCACCGAGCTGGCCGTCTATGTTCGAGACGGCGTGCGCGTAACAAAGTCGTGGGCCATGGGCGGCGCACAGCTCACGCGAGCCATCGCAGAGGGGCTGCGTACGGCTGTCCCGATGGCCGATGAACTCAAGGTACGATACGGACAGGCGTTTGGTGGCAACGTGCGAGCCGACGAAGAGATCGAGATCTTGGTGTTTGGCTCTGAGCAGGTGACCACAGTGCCGCGAAAACGGCTGTGCGAGATCGTGCAGAGCTATGCGGTGGAGCTGATGCGCTGCGTGCACGCCGAGCTGGCGCACGCAGGCTTGACCGAATTGCCGGCCGGGATCGTCCTGACCGGCGGCAGCGCCAACCTGGCCGGCCTGGCCGAGATGGTGGCCGAGATTACCGGCTTGCCGGTGCGGATCGGGGTGCCTCTGCGGTTGCAGGGGCTGGCGGAGACGATCAGCGACCCTGCCTATGCCGCCGCGGTGGGGTTGCTGCATTGGGGTCGGGAAAAGAGCCGAACGTTGGCGACCGGTGGCCCCGAGGAGCCTACGGGAACCTGGTTCTCGCGGGCGATGGTTGCGGCACGGACGTTTTTCTCACAACTGGCTCCGCGAGAATAAGAGAGAAGGAGAGAGAGATGGCAGATGAGTATGGTCTGAATGGGGCCGCCCAGATCAAGGTGGTTGGGGTTGGCGGGGGCGGCTGCAACGCCGTCGACCGTATGATCGCTAACGGCGTCAGGGGCGTCGAGTACATCGGCATGAACACTGACGTGAGAGCCTTGGCCAAGTGCCAGGCGCCGGTAAGGCTCCAGCTTGGGCCGATTACCACCGGTGGCAAGGGCGCGGGCGGCAAGCCCGAGGTGGGCCGCGCATCGGCGGAAGAATCCGTAGAAGAGATCGCGGAGCTGCTGCAGGGCGCCGACATGGTGTTCGTGGTGGCGGGCATGGGCGGTGGCTCGGGTACGGGCGCGTCGCCGCTGGTAGCCAAGGCCGCTCGCTCGGTGGGTGCCTTGACGGTGGGCAACGTGACCCTGCCCTTTAGCTGGGAGGGAAAACATCGCTCGGGCTTGGCTTCGACGGGCGTAGAAGGCCTGCGTGAGAACGTCGATGCCCTCATCGTCATCCCCAACGATCGGCTCCTGGCCATCGTCGAGGAAGAAATCCCTCTGCTCAAGGCATTTGTCTTGGCGGATGAGATGCTGCGACAGGGCGTCGAGGGGATCGTCGGCATCATCGACTATACCGCCGATATCAACGTCGACTTTAACGATGTGCGCGAGACCATCAAGGGGGCCGGCAGCGCGCTGCTTTCCATCGGCGTCGGTCGCGGGCCCGAGCGCGCGCGCGATGCCGCCGAGCAGGCGGTCTACTCGCGGCTGTTGGATCGCGACATCCGTGGGGCCAAGTCGGTGCTGTTCGAGGTCCGTGGCGATGCCAGCATGTCGCTCTATGAGCTGCAGGCCGCGGCGGACATTATCAGCGACCTGGCTGACGCCGACGCCAGCATTATCTGGGGCGGTGGCGTGGATGAGCATCTGGAGGACGAGATGCAGATCCGCCTGATCGCCGCTGGCTTTGACGGGCGCGAGCCCGATGTGATCGACGCGGCCTGGAGCTCGGCGAGCGCAGCCCCCGCTCAGACCAAGGCGCAGCGACCAACTTGGGCTACCATCGATGTGCCAGGGATGTCCGAGCCAGCCACGCTCAAGCAGGAGCGACCCAACGACGGCAAGCGCTCAGAGACCGAGGAAAAGCCATCCGGACTCTCGGACTTTTTGATGCAGGGCCTGCGTGGTGGGGAAAAGCCGGGACGATGAAGTGCCCATTCTGCGGGGCGACCGAATCGCGCGTGATCGACACCCGCGAGGTGGGTGAGACCATCCGCCGCAGGCGCGAATGCCAAGAGTGTGCTCAACGGTACACTACCTATGAGCAGATCGCGCGCGTGACGCTGCTGGTGGCCAAGCGCGATGGGCGCCGGGAGGCTTTCGACCGGCAAAAGCTGTTCGAGGGTATCTGGAAGGCCTGCGCCAAGCGACCGGTCAGCTCTGACGACGTGGAGGGGCTGGTCGAGGAGATCGAGAACCAGCTCTATAGCCTGGGCCAGGCCGAGGTGGACAGCGCCGTGATCGGCGAGATGGTGATGCGCCGGCTCAAGGCACTCGATGAAGTGGCCTATGTGCGCTTTGCGTCGGTCTACCGGTCATTCGCTGATCTGGAGACGCTCAAGCGCGAGGTTGATACGCTTTTGGACCGCGAAGGCTCTGACGAGGGGTAGGGGGCTAGCGAGCGACCGTCAGACATCAGAGTGGAGAGAGGATGCGCCTAGCTCTCTCGGTTCGCGCCGTGCGGACGGGGGAGCTGGGCGCCTTTCGCATCCAGGCTGGTACCCGCCCTTGCTCTGGCGACCACGGCGCGTTGCTCGGGGGCCATGGCTGTGTTATCATAATCTGAAGTGACTCAGGCGAGGGGGGGCATGGCTTCGAGCATCAGGGTCATCGGTGGGGGATTGGCAGGCTGCGAGGCGGCCTGGCAGGCGGCTCGTCGCGGGGTGGAGGTGGATCTCTTCGAGATGCGCCCCGACCGCATGACGCCGGCGCACCATAGCGACCGGCTGGCTGAGCTGGTTTGCAGCAACTCGCTGGGCTCCAATCTGCCGGACCGGGCGCCGGGGCTGCTCAAGCACGAGTTGCGGCGCCTGGGCTCGCTCATCCTGCGTTGCGCTGACGAGATGGCCGTCCCGGCGGGCAGCGCGCTGGCTGTGGGGCGCGAGGCCTTTGCGGCGGCAGTCACCGAGGCGGTAGCCAGCCATCCCCGCATCCGCGTGGTGCGCGAGCATGTGGAGCGGGTGCCGCGCGACGGGATTGTGGTGGTGGCCACGGGGCCGCTAACCTCGGATCCGCTGGCTGAGGACCTAGCTGGGCTCTTGGGGCAGGAGCACCTGGCCTTTTACGATGCCATGGCGCCCATCGTGATGGCCGAGTCGGTCGATATGGAGATCGCCTTTCGGCAGTCGCGCTATGATCGGGGCGAGGCCGACTATATCAACTGCCCCATGGATCAGGCCCAATACGACGCCTTTGTGGATGCGTTGCTGACGGCCGAGACGATCCCGCTGCGCGATTTCGAGCGCGAGGATCGTCGCTTCTTCGAGGCCTGCCTGCCCGTGGAGGTCTTGGCGGCGCGGGGGCGGCAGGCTCTGGCCTATGGGCCGCTGCGCCCCATCGGCCTGCGAGACCCGCGCACGAGTCGGCGGCCTTATGCGGTGGTGCAGTTGCGCCAGGACAACCTGGCAGGAACGCTGTACAACCTGGTGGGTTTTCAGACCAACCTGCGGTGGGGAGAGCAGCGGCGCGTGTTCGGCATGATTCCGGGCCTGGAGCGGGCCGAGTGGGTGCGCTTTGGGCAGATGCATCGCAATACCTATATCGATGCGCCGCGCACCCTGGGGCCAACCCTGGCCTTTTGCGGGCGCGCGAGCCTGTTCTTTGCGGGGCAGCTGGTCGGTACCGAGGGCTATGTGGGATCCACCATGAGTGGACTGATGGCGGGGTTGAACGCGGCTCGCATGGCGCTGGGGCGCGAGGGCCTGACGCTGCCGCCCACCAGCATGATGGGGGCCTTGCTGCGGTATATCAGCACCGACGCCGGGGGCGCCTTTGACCCGGTAAAGCCGAATTTCGGGCTGATGCCGCCACTGGAGCCGCCAGTACGCCGCAAGCGTGACCGCTATGCCGCCTACGCTGACCGCGCTTTGGCCGATCTGGAGGCTTGGATCCTGGCGACGGGCGCGCTGGACGACCTGGTGGAGGCATCGTGAGACGGCTTGGCGAAAGGCGCGGGCTGTGCCTCGCGCAGGGAGCGCTGCTGGGGCTGTTGGCGTTGGTGCTTGTCGGCCTCGTCGGCTGCGCTGCCGACGAGCGGACGTTCAGCGGCGAAAGGGCGATGGCCCATGTGGAGACGCTGGTCGCCATGGGGCCGCGGCACGTGGGCAGCGAGGGGAACGAGGCCGCCGCCGCCTACATCCAAAAAGAGCTGGAAGAACATGGCTGGGAGGTCGAGCTCCAAGAGTTTGCCCATCGCGGCCTGCCGGTGCGCAACGTCTTGGGGACCAAGGGGCAGGGGCCCCTGGTGATCTTGGGGACGCACTATGACACGCGACCCCTGGCCGATCGCGACCCGCAAGATCGGTCGTTGCCGGTGCCCGGCGCCAACGATGGCGGGAGCGGCACCGCGGTACTGCTCGAGCTAGCGCGGGTGCTCGATGAGCGCGCCACCGACCAGGTGACCATCCAGCTGGCCTTTTTCGACGCCGAGGATCGGGCCGGGTTGGGCGGCTGGAACGGCTGTGTCGGCTCCTACCACGCCGCGGCCAGCCTGACGGAGCGCCCGGCTTATGTTATTATTGTGGACATGGTGGGGGACAACCCGCAGGAGCTCTATTACGAGTGGTCGTCCACCCTCTGGTTGCAAGAGCGCATCTGGGCCTTGGCGCACGAGCTTGGCTACCAGCACTCCTTTGTAGCCGAGCATCGCCACAATATCATCGATGATCACACGCCATTCTTGCAGCAGGGGATCCCCGCTGCGTTGATCATCGACTTTGACTATATCTACTGGCACACGACCCTGGATACGCCCGACAAGCTGAGCGCGGCTAGCCTGGAGCGCGTGGGGCGCGTGCTGGAGACCTTGCTCAAAGGGGAGCCTCGTGTCGATAGCCCGATGTGGACATCGGGCCCACCTTTGGACTAGGAGGAGCTACCATGAAGATTGCTGATCGCGTCGTTAACCTGCCGCCGTACGTGTTTGCGACCGTTGAGAAAAAGATCGGAGAGGCCAAGGCCAAGGGCGTGGACGTGATCTCGCTGGGTATTGGCAGCCCCGATCTCGCGCCGCCGCAGTACATTCTCGACGCGCTGTACCAGTCCGCGCAACGCGACGACGCCCATGGCTATGCTGGCTACTATGGCACGCCCGGCCTGCGGAAAGCGATCGCGCACTATTATGCGGAGCGCTTTGGGGTGACGCTTGATCCCGAGACCGAGGTGCGGCCGCTGATCGGCTCCAAGGAAGGCTTGGCCAACATGGCCCTGGCCTTTGTGGATCCGGGTGACCTGGTGCTCGCGGCCGACCCGGGCTATCCTACCTATACGATGGGAGCCGTGATGGCCGGCGGCGATGGCTACCCCATGCCTCTACTGGAGGAGCGGGGTTGGCTGCCGGACCTGTCGGTCATCCCCGAAGAAGTGGCTGACAAGGCCACCTTGATGTGGCTGAACTATCCCAACAACCCGACGGGTGCGGCCGCGCCACTCGAGTTCCTCGAAGAAGTCATCGCCTATGCGCGCAAGCACGATATCCTGATCTGCTATGACAACCCGTACTGCGACCTGACCTTTGACGGCTATGTGGCTCCCAGCATCCTGGAGCTGCCCGGCGCCATGGACGTGGCCGTCGAGTTCAACTCGCTCTCCAAGACGTACAACATGGCTGGATGGCGCGTAGGTATGGTGGTGGGCAATGCCGAGGCCATCAAGGCGCTGACCACTGTCAAGACCAACATCGATTCCGGCATCTTTCGGCCGATCCAGGACGCGGCGCAGGTGGCGTTGACGGGCGACCAGTCCTGGCTGGCTGAGCGTAACCTGATCTACCAGCGGCGGCGCGACATCATCCTGGGCTTTTTGCCCACGCTGGGCATGACGGCGACGCCGCCCAAGGGCGCGTTGTACGTGTGGGCCAAGGCGCCCGAGGGCGTGGAGGCTGACTCCTTTGCAGTGGACGTGCTCGAGCGGGCGGGCGTCTGGATGACCCCCGGCACCGCCTTTGGCGCGCACGGCGCCGGCTATTTCCGGCTCTCGGTATGCGTGCCCGAAGAACGACTCAAAGAAGCAGGAGAGAGGCTATCAAGACTCTGAGACAGACCCAGGCAGGATCTGCGTCGGCGCCCGAGCGCGCCGTGCTGGTGGGCGTCGCCATCTTTGGCGAGGACCAGCTGCTGACTATGGAGGAATCGCTGGACGAGCTAGCGCTGCTGGCCACCACCGCGGGCATCCGGGTGGTGGCCCGGCAGTCGCAACGGCTGACGACGGCGCACCCAGGTACGCTGGTCGGATCGGGCAAGGTGGAGGAGCTGGCCGCGCTGGTGCGCGATCAGGATGCCGACGTGGTGATCTTTGACGAAGAGCTCTCGCCGGCGCAGCTTCGCAACCTCGAGCGCGAGTTGGACTGCAAAGTGCTGGACCGTACCGCGCTGATCCTGGACATTTTCGCCATGCACGCCAGCACCCGCGAGGGTGCGCTCCAGGTCGAGCTGGCCCAGTACGCGTACCGGCTGCCACGGCTCACCCGCCTATGGACCCACCTTTCGCGGCAGGCCGTGGGTGGGGTGGGCTTGCGCGGCCCTGGCGAGACCCAGCTAGAGATGGACCGTCGCGATATCGGCCGCCGCATGACCAAGATCCGCGAGGAGCTGGAAGAGGTGCGGACGCACCGCAGCCTCCAGCGGGGCCGGCGTCGCGCCAGTGGCATGCCGGTGGTGGCCATCGTCGGCTATACCAATGCAGGCAAGTCGACGCTGCTCAACCGCTTGGCCGATGCCGGCGTGTTGGTGGCCGACAAGCTCTTTGCCACGCTGGATCCGACCACGCGGCGGGTGGCGCTTCCTTCGGGGAAGAAAGCGCTGATCACCGACACGGTCGGGTTCATCCAAAAGCTGCCCACCGACCTGGTGGCGGCCTTTCGCGCCACCTTGGAAGAGGTGGGTGAGGCCGATCTGCTGCTGCATGTGGCTGACGTGAGCGATCGCAACCTGATGGCCAAGATCGAGGCCGTGCACGAGGTGCTGGACGACATCGGCGCCGCTGGGAAGCCGATGGTATTGGCGCTGAACAAGGTGGACCTGGTCGACCCCGAGACGTTACTGCGAGAGGGTTCCGATGTGTGGGTCGGTCCGTCGCTGATGGATCAGCTCAGCGCGCGACACAAGCATGTCGTGCCTATCTCGGCCGAGCAGGGCGTGGGCATCGAGGATCTGCTCGATGTGGTCGAGCAGGCGCTGCGCGACGAGCTGGCGCCCTGCGAGGCGGTCATCCCCTACGCAGCCGGTGAGCTGGTGCATACCTGGCACGAGTATGGCATCGTGGATGGCGAATCGTACGAGGCGGACGGCGTGCATCTGCGCGGGCGGGTGCCTACGTGGTTCGCGGGCGTTCTGACGTTTGCGCTCGAGGACCTGGCTGAATCGGAGGCCGAGGCGTCCTAGAGCGCTGGCAGTTCCCCGGTATCTAGCAGGCTCGGGCCATCACGGCTCGAGCCTGTTGCGTGGGGCCCTGGCTCACTTGAGCACATAAATGGTGCCCCGTGGGCCGCCGATGCGCAGCAGGATGCCCCGCTCTACCAGGTCGTGCAGGTCCAGCCGCAGGGCCTCGGGGGTGGCGTCGGGGCAGAGCTGCCGGTAGCGGGCGTGGGTGAGGCGCCCGTGCGAGCGGATGTAGCGCAGCGCTCGCAACTGTCGGGGGTTGGTATCGGCGCCCATCTCTTGGGCCAGGTCGTCCACGGCGTTGCGCAGCGTGACCATAAAGCTCCGCCCCGTCTCTCGGAACTCGGGATCGGGGTGGTGATCGCGGCGCATGGCGTCATAGATGATATCGACCCCTTGACCCAGTTCCTCGATATAGCCCCAGTGGTACAGGCCACGCACCAGGCGCGGGTTGCGGGAATAGTGCTCGTCCAGGATGTTATCCAGGGTAATGTGCCCCGGTAGTGCGCCCGGCGAGTGGATCTCCATGCGGTCGTCAAAGAGGCGGATCTCGACGCGCTGGCCGCGCGAGGTATAGTCGCGGTGGCATACGGCGTTCACCATGGCCTCGCGGACGGCATCGGGCGGCAAGGCATAAGTCTCGCGGCGCTCGAGCCCGTCCTGTACCGCCTGGCGGTGCAGCTCTTCAAAGAGAACCTGCCAGGTGCCCTCGATCACCCGGGCGGCGGGGCCGACGATCTCGACGCGGCGGCCATAGCGCTGCTCGCCACGGGCGGCCTCACGAAGGCTGGTGCCGGCAAACCGCACGATCACCACCCCCACCTGCGGCAGAAAAGACGTTGGGTTACGCCCAAACAAGAGCAGCCCGGCCACGGTGGGCTCGCCCTGAGGGGTGATGGCGCCGGCGTCGCGCAAAAGCTCGCGGCGGGTGAGCACTGCGCCGCTGGGCCCCCGCTGGAGGCGGTTGCGGCGATACTCTTCGATGATCTCGTCGTCCAGGTCGTCCAGCGCGGCGCCTGGCACCACCTGCGATTCATACAGCTCGTCGTCGGGGTCGTCGGTCTGCGAGCGGCCTGGCTCGCGCAGGCGCACGTTCTGCGTGCCCGAGCGGACATAGACCGCCTGGCCGTGAACGCTCATCTCGCGTTGGGTGGGGCGAACGACGATGCAGGCTACCTGCGACTCGCGCACGGGCTCCATCTGCCAAAGGGGTAACTCGGTGGCGCGAAAGGGGGGCAGGCACATGCCCAGCGCGCGCTCAAAGAGCGGCTCGGCGTCCTCGGCTACGTCGTCATGGACCTGGCCTTGGGCATCCATCCCCACCACGATGGTGCCGCCGACGCCGTTGGCGAACGCGACGATCAGCTCTGCCAATGCCTCGGCGCTGGGCTCGGGCAGAAACTCGACCATGGGGCCGCGGCCCCGCACCAGCAGCTCGCGCAGATCCATCTCGAGTGGTCCGCTAGAGCATGATGGCAAAGGGGTAGGTCACGTACCAGTCCCCCTGTTTGCGACACACCTCGACGACGATGCGGCCGCGCGAGTCGCCGCCTACGGTAGAGCGCAGCGTGACCGAGTAATAGTAGCAACCACCACGGTTAAAGAGCCGATTCTCCCGCACCTCCAGGATCGGCACGTTCTCATCGCCCGTCATGGCGCGAACTTGGCGTAGGAACTCGCCCTTGGTGATGGGCCGCCCATAGATGTCACGAAGGCTCTCGGGATCGGTCATCCGATAGACCTCTTCCAGATCGCCCCGGGCCAGGGCGTGAAAGTAGGTTTGCACCATGCGCGCGGGCGCGGCGCGTTGGACATAAAAGTCATAGAAATAGTAGCCGACGACTCCGATCAGGGCGATCAGCAGGATGATCGCAGCGATGCGGACCTGCTTGTAGGTCTTTGCGAGCTTGATGAGCATCTTGGCTTTCCCCCTTGGCGTGGATCAGCCGCTGGTACGGCGAGTCCGACGACGCGTGACGGTGGCGCGTCGGGTGCGCGTCGCGGGCGGCGCGCTTTCGCTGGAAGAGTCGGCCTCATCCTCGTCGGTTGGGGCGGGCTCTTCCTTGGCTGGCTTCGGACGGGACGTCGAGCGCGTCTTTGTGCCACGGCGTGACGAGCGCGTGGTCGCCTTGGGCGCTGGCGCCTCGGGCTCGTCTTCAGGTTGCTCGGGCGTAGGGCGCTGTTCGTCATCGGCACTGTCGTCTATACGCACGCAGCCGTCTAGTGTGTCGTTCTTGAGGGCCCAGGCCTTGCCCTCGTCCCCCTGGCTCACCTGCCGTCCCCAGGTGGCACGGTCCAGCTGGGGCAGGGCCTTGACGCTCTGGCGCTGCATGCGCCCCTTGGCTGTGGTGAGGATGACCTCATCCTCGGCCGAGACGACGCCAGCGGCCACGATGGGCCCCGTATCGCCAATCTTGGAGGCATCCATGGTCAGGAGACCCTGCCCGCCACGCCCCTGCGAAGAGTACTGATCCAGCGGCGTGCGCTTGCCATAGCCCTGGTTGGTGACGATCAGCAGCTCGGCCTGGGGGCGGACCAGTTCCATGGCGACGACGGTGTCATCATCCTGGAGCTTGATGCCCATGACGCCTTGGGCAGTGAGGCCTTGCGGCCGCACCTCGCTGGCGGCAAAGCGAATCGACTTGGCCTGGGCGGTGACCATGATCACCTCATCCTCTTCGCTGGCGATCAAGGCCCAGCCGAGCGCGTCGTCATCGGCGATGCCCATGATCTGGCCGCCGGCCCCGATTTGGGCCAGGTCAGCCATCTGTAGGCGCTTGACCTTGCCTAGTCTGGTGCCCATCACCAGGAGCCGGCCGGTATCCTTGAGATCGGGCAGGGGCAGCATGGCGACGGGCCGCTCGTCGCGCGGGAGTTGGGCGCAGGCGTGAACGGGCGAGCCCTCGGGATGCTGGGCCACCTCGGGCAGCCGATGGGCCGGCAGCAGGGCCGCGCTACCTCGTTCCCCGACAAAGAGCGCCGTGTCCTTGCCGTTGGCCTGGCAGGCGACGCGGACCACATCGCTCTCCTGGTTTGACATGCCGGCAACGGCCTGGGTTCCGCTGCGGCGCGCTTGGGGCGTGCCCAGCTTGACCGAGCGCACGGCGCCAGAGCGCGTCAGCAACAACAGCCGTTGATCATCGGGCACCAGGTCTTCTAGCTTGGCGCCCTTGTGTTCGGCCTCGCAGATGCTGGTGCGGCGCGGATCGCCATAGCGCTTCTTGAGGTCGAGCACATCATCCTTGACCAGGGCCAGCACTTTGGCCTTGGAGCCGAGAAGCGCCTCCAGGTAAGCGATGCGGGCCAGCACTTCTTCGTACTCGGTCTCGATGCGCTTGCGTTCCAGAGCGGCCAAGCGGCGCAGTTGCATATCCAGAATGGCGCGGGCCTGATCCTCGCTGAGCTTGAACTTGCGGCGCAAGTTGGTCTGGGCGGTATCGGCAGTACGCGAGCGGCGAATGGTAGCGATGACCTCGTCCAGGTTGTCGAGGGCGATCAGCAGGCCTTCGAGGATGTGGGCCCGCTCGCGGGCCCGCGCCAGCTCGTACTCGCTACGCCGCACGATCACCTCGTGGCGGTGCTCGATATAGGCGACCAGGATCTTTTTCAGGGAGAGCACCTTGGGCTCGCCATCGACCAGAGCCAGCATGTTGCAGCCAAAGGTGGTGCGCAGTTGCGTGTACTTGAGCAGCGGCGAGATCACGGCGGCAGCCTCGACGCCGCGACGCAGGTCAATGATGACGCGGGTGCCGTTGCGATCGGATTCGTCGCGCAGGTCGGCGATCCCCTCCACCCGCCCTTCGCGGACCAGGGTGGCGATGCGCTCTACCAGGTTGGCCTTGTTCACCTGATAGGGCAGCTCGGTGACGACGATGCGCTTGTTGGAGCGTAGGTCCTCGACATGCATGCGCGCGCGGCAGATGATGCGTCCCTTGCCGGTGGCGTAAGCCTGTTTGATGCCCTCGTTGCCCAGCACCAGGGCACCGGTGGGAAAATCGGGCCCGGGCACAAAGGCCATCAGATCCTCGACGCTGACGTCATCGAGCTGCGTATAGTGGTCCACCAGGTAGGCGATGGCGTCTGCGATCTCACTCAAGTTGTGGGGTGGAATGTTGGTGGCCATGCCCACGGCGATGCCGCCCACGCCGTTGACCAGCAAGTTGGGCAGCAGGGCGGGGAGGACGGTGGGCTCGCTAAGGGTGCTATCAAAGTTGGGGACGGTGTCGACGGTGTCCTTTTCGATGTCCTTGAGCATCTCCTCGCCCACGGGCGAGAGGCGGGCTTCGGTGTAGCGCATGGCGGCCGCTCCGTCGCCGTCGACGGAGCCAAAGTTGCCTTGGCCGTCAACCAGAGGGTAGCGCAGCGAAAAGTCCTGAGCCATGCGCACCATGGCATCATAGACGGCCGAGTCACCGTGCGGGTGGTACTTGCCCAGCACCTCACCGATGATGCGGGCGCTCTTGCGGGTGGGGCGATCGGCTTGCAGGCCCAAGCCCCGCATGGCAAAGAGAATGCGCCGCTGCACCGGCTTGAGGCCGTCGCGCACGTCCGGCAGGGCGCGCGCGGTGATGACGCTCATGGCATAGTCCAGGTAGGACTGGCGCATCTCGCGGTCGATATCGACGGACAGGATCTCTTCCGTATCGCCCATCTATCCTCCATCAACGCCGCTTGCCTGCCAGGCCAGGCGGGGCGCAAAGCATTCACCAGTTACGGGCGAGAGCGACGCCGTGAGACCACAGGACGCTCCATCGCCGGGGTGGTCGCGCGTGGTGTGAGGCGGCAGGCGTACGCGCAACCAAGCCGATTATAGGGGGGAGGGCGCGTCCTGGCAACCGATGGGCAGGGCGCCGAGCTTTAGCCACTCTACTGCTTGATGAGCGTGCCGGGCTGGCACTGCCGGCAAAAGCTGGTGATGCGGCCGCGCGCGCGGACCTCGGAAATCGGTGCGCCGCATACCGGGCAGGGCTGACCGGCGCGGTTATGCACGGCCAGGGCGCGATCATGGTCAAGCTCGAGGGTATCATCCAGGCGCGATCGGGCATCCTCCAGCGCCTGCGCCAACACCGTCCGAATGGCCGCATAGAGCCGGCCAATCTCTGGCGGCGTCAGGCTGCTGGACCGGCGAAAGGGATAGATGCCGGCGGCGTGGAGGATCTCGTCGGCGTAGGCGTTGCCGATGCCGGCCACCAGGGCGCCCCGGGTGAGGATCCCCTTGATCTCGCCGCGAAAGCTGCGCAGAGCCTGCTGAAACGCTGCGGCGGTAAAGGAAGGATCGAACGGCTCGGGGCCGGGGTCAAAGCCAGGGATGGTATCGGGGTTATCGCAGAGGTAAGCCTTGGCCATGCCGGTGCGGTCATGGAGCCGGAGGCTAGAGGCGTCGTCCAGCAGCCAGGAGACCGCATCGCGAGTGCGCAGCGCCTCGTTCTGGGGGCAGCGGCGCAGGGTGCCCGCCAGCATCAAGTTCAGCACGATCCACCGCCCGCCCTCCAGGGCGAGACGTACCGTCTTGCCGCGGCGGCTGGCCGACAGAATCGCACGCTGGGCGCAAAAGGCCGAGGGATTATCTCCCGAGGCGGGCGGCCGCAGGATCAGGGGCCTGTGAACGAGCACGCCGGTGATGGTGCGCCCGACGACGCTCCTTTGGAGTCGCTCGGCCAACGCTTCCAGCTCGGGCAGCTCGGGCATGGCTCAGACCTCGTGCTCGATCAAATCATAGGAGACGATGCGGTCCAGCCGAAAGTGGCGGACCTGGTTACGGAGTTGGCAATAGGCCTCCAAGGCCGGGCACTCGGCGCCCGCCACCACCCGCATCGGGTTGACCCGCCGGTGGGTGGTGCGGCCAGAGGCGTCGGTATAGTGAATCTGGAGTGCCAGCCCCTCACTGAGCGCTCGTTGGATGGGGGCGGGCACCTGAAGGTGGTCCTGCGGCAGATGGTAGCTGCTGCCGTGCTGCACCTTGAGCACATCGTCCACGGTGACGATATCGTCCTCTGCCAGAAAGACGAGCAGCTTGGTGAGGACGCCCCAGGTGAGCGTGGCGTCGGCCAAAGCGCGATGGGCTCGCCCAGCCGCGCGGACACGCAGTGCGGAGCTAACGGCCGTCAGGCTGTAGCGTGGCAGGTCCAGGAGGGCGCGGGCCAGGGAGAGCGTGTCGAGGCAGGCCGGCGGGATGATGGGCGGCTGACCAAGGCAGTCCAACTCGGCGGCGAGGAACCGCGTGTCGAACCAGACATTATGCCCCACCAGGATGGCCCCGCGCGTCAGCTCGACGACCTGGGGTGCGATCTCGGCAAAGGTGGGAGCGTCGGCCACCATTTCCTCAGAGATGCCGTTGACCTGATAGGCGCCCGGCTCGATGGGGCGTTGCGGGTTGACCAGCTGCTGCCAGCTTGCGGTGGGTTCGCCGCCGTCGAATCGGAGAATCGCCACCTCGCACACCCGGTGTCCCCGACGGGGATCGAGCCCCGTGGTCTCCACGTCGACGACAGCCAGGGCGGCCTCGCGCACGGGGCGATCAAGGGCGCTCACAACTCTCCTCCAGCAACTGACGCACCGGGGCGAATGATCGCCGGTGGTATGAGCAAGGGCCGTGCCGCTCCAGGCATTGGCGATGGCTGGCGGTGCCATAGCCCTTGTGCCGCGCGAATCCGTACTGCGGCAGCAGGCGGCCCACAGCCGCCATGTAGCGATCGCGGGCTACCTTGGCCAGGATAGAGGCCGCTGCCACAGAGAGATAGAGGGCGTCGGCCTTGGGGCGGGCGAGTTGCGGCGTGACTGCCTCTGGAAGGAGCAGGTGATCGATTAGCAGCAGATCGGGCGAGAGCGGCAAGCGCTGGAGGGCATGGCCCATGGCCAAACGTGTGGCTGGCACAATGCCGAGGGCATCGATGCAGCGCTCCGACGAAAACCCCACGGCCCAGGCATAGGCATGGCGCATCACCAAGGCAGCGCAGCGTTCGCGGGCGGTTGGGGACAGCTGTTTGGAGTCGTTTACCTGGCCCAGCAGGTCGGCCGCGCTGGCGCCATCGGGAGCGAGGATCACCCCAGCAGCGACCACCGGACCGGCCCAAGCACCACGGCCGGCCTCATCGAGGCCGGCGACGTAGGTGAATCCTGCGCGCCAGAGAGTGGTCTCGAACGAGAGGTCGGGCCATGTGGGCACCGTTCGCTCCCCTGTCGATCCAGGCGTGGGCGCGCCGCGCGGGGGCTGGTCTAGCGCGAGACCGGACCGCGATCCTCTTTGAGGCGCAGACCCTTGCCCTTGGCCTTGCGGAGATAGTAGAGCTGCTTCCGGTGCACCTTGGCGCGCCGGACGATCTCTACCTTCTCAACGCGGGGCGAGCGCAGCTTGAACATACGCTCGACGCCGATGCCATGGGCGGCGATACGGCGAACCGTAAAGCTGCCGCCGTCGGCGCCACGCCGCATGCTGATCACGACGCCCTGAAAGATCTGGACGCGTTCTCGATCGCCCTCGACGATACGAGCATGCACGCGAACCGTATCTCCGCTGCGGAGATCGGCAGGGATGTTCGAGTTTGGCTGGGGCGCCAGCGTGCGAAGAATGTCCGTCATGGTTCGCTACCGCCTTTCGTTGCTAGTCACAAACGGCGATTATATCACGGCCTGCGAGTGGCACAAAATGGTGACTATGCCCCCGCGTCGGCTTACCCAAGAGCGCCCGCGTCCCGCTCCTCTTCCAACGCATCCAGGAAGGCTCGGTCCGCCGGTGAGAGGGCGGCCTCCTCTAGCAGGTCGGGCCGCCGCTCCCAGGTGCGGCGCAGTGACTCTTTGCGCCGCCAACGGGCGATGCGCGCGTGGTCGCCCGAGAGCAGCGCCTCGGGCACGCCCAGACCCCGAAAGGTGGCCGGTCGGGTATAGTGCGGGTGCTCTAGCAAGCCGTTGGCGTGCGAATCCTCCACCATGGCGCGCATGTCGCCGAGCACGCCGGGCACCAGCCGCGTCACCGCCTCGACGATGGCCATGGCCGGGATCTCTCCGCCCGACAGCACATAGTCGCCGATAGAGATCTCGTGGGTGATCGCCAGCTCGCAGACGCGTTCGTCCACGCCCTCATACCGACCGCAGACCAGCGCGATCCGACCGTAACGCTCGAACTCGCGGGCCATGGCGTGGCTAAAGGGGGCGCCGGCGGCGCTCATCAGGACCACGGGCACCTCGACGTTGCCGGTGGCCTTTTGCCTGGCGATCAACTCGGCGTCGAGAACGGCCTCCAGGGCGCCCAGGATCGGCTCGGGCTTGAGCACCATGCCGCCTCCGCCGCCATAGGGCGTGTCGTCGGTGATATGGTGCTTGTCCGTCGCCCAGTCGCGGATATCGTGGATGGCGATCTCGACCTGGCCCGCCTGCTGGGCTCGCCCGACAATGCTCTCGGTGAACACGGCCTCAAACATGCCGGGGAACAGGGTCAGAATGTCAAAGCGCATGGTCCTCCCCTCACTATCCTACATTGTAGCCGAGGAAAGGGGCGCACTCAAGTTGGTGGGCGCTCATGCTCACGCTATAATCGGCGCACATGGACGGTGATAGAGCGATGCTAGATCGAGAAGCAAGGCCCAACCGGTTTCCCCTGATTGTGCTGGTCGTCTGCCTGGGGGCGGCCTTGGCGGTACTGATCCTGGGCTCGGGACCAGCGGATGAGGCCCCCCTGGTGGATCCGCGCGCCTCGGAGGTGCTGGCTGCCCTGGGCGTGGCCACACGCCAGCCTACCCGCGCGCCAGTCACGCCCCGCGCCGTGAACGTGGCGACGCCCCGGCCGACGGTGGCACTGGTGGAGGCGCCCCCTCCACGGGTGGATCACTATCTGCTGCGGCGGCCGATCGCCTCCACCCACAACGACCAGGTGGCGGGCTTTTACTTGTACGGTTCACGGGGAGGCGGCGCCTATCCCATCCACCACGGCGTCGAGTTTGTCAATCCCCTGGGCACGCCGGTGCTGGCCGCGGCTGACGGCACGGTGGTCTTTGTGGGGGAGGATGTTCAGCGGGTGGTGGGGGCTCGTTCTGGCTTTTACGGACTGGCCATCATCATCGAGCACCAGGGCGTGTGGGAAGGCGAGGACGTCTATACCGTGTACGGGCACGTGTCCGAGGTGCGCGTGGCCGAGGGCGAACGGGTCCAGGCGGGCCAGACGATCGGCTTGGTGGGCGAGGAGGGCACGGCCGAGGGGCCGCATCTCCACTTTGAGGTGCGCTATGCCCGGAACGACTATAGCGCCACGGTAAACCCAGAGCTTTGGCTGGAGCCGCGGCCGGGGCTGGGCACGCTGGCGGCACGCATCGGCACGCAGGATGGCGCTCCCCTGCCAGAGCTGCGCGTCGTAATCGCCCGCGCTAGCTCGCCGGGGGTGCCGTACCGCGAGCTGCTGACCTACCCCGAGACGCAGGTGAACCCCGACTCTTCCTGGGGCGAGAACCTGGTGGTCGGCGATCTGCCGGCCGGCGAGTGGGTGCTGCAGACCTATTACCGAGGACGCCACCACGAGGAGCGCTTTACCGTGCAGGCTGGCGTCACCAGCTTTGTGGCTATCCAGATGGGCTCCTAGGGAGCCGACTGTCGCCAGAGGGCCGGCAGGTAGAGCGGGGTGCCGGTGATATGCCAGACGCCGTCGTTGGTGGCGGCCCAGAGCAGAGACCCGCCGCCGGTCCCCCAGTTGAGCCGGTATATCCGCAACCCCGCATCTTCTGGTAACCCCTCCCCGAACGGCTCCCACCAAGCTCCGCCGTCGAGGGTTCGATAGACGCCATGGCCATCGACCCCGGCCAGCACGTGCTCCGGTGCAGCCGGGTGGACGGCGATCGCCCGTATCACGTCGTCGGCACCGTTGCCGGGAAGGTTGGTGCTGGCGGCCAACCAGGGATCGGTCGCGGATGCGCGCGCGTACACGCCGGCGCCGCTGGTGCCCGCATAGGCCGGCCAGGGCGCGCTCTCATGGGCCATGTCCAGGGCGTAGACGCCACCGCCAGGGAGCGAGTACGCGGCCCACGTTACGCCGGCGTTGGGCGAGAGCAGGATCTGGGGTGTGGCGGGGCTCTGGGCGTGCATCAGCAGCTCGGGATCGTGGGCTGCCACCACGATGCTGTTCCCCAGGGGCTGGGCGCCCGGCAGTCGCCAGCCGTTCTGAGCCAGGTTGCCGGGGCGTTGAATCCAGGCGTCGCCCCAGTCGTACGAGACCAGCAGCCAGTGGTCCAGTCCCTCGAGCACGGCATACAGGCGCCCCTGGTCGCTGGGCGCCGCCGTCAGGCCGCAGATACGCGAACCGGCGGCCGGCAGGCGGCTGGTGATATTCTGCCAGGTCGCTTCGCCCTCGCGCCAGCGATAGAGCGCATCCTCTGACGCAGCATAGACGGTCCAGGGGGCAGTGGCGTGCTGCGTCAGGCGCAGAATGGGGCGGTGGGCCGTCGCGATACCCTGGTTGAAGGGGCTCCAGGTGTCGCCGCCGTCTAGCGTGCGGTAGATGCCGAGCTCGCCGCCGGCCAGCACCTGACGCCCATCGACCGGCGAGACCGCCAGGTCATGGACGTGATGGCCATCCAGCTCTGGGCTGGCGCTCTGCCAGGCGGGGGCGTCGGCCGCTATGGGTAGGGCCAGCCCCAGCCATAGCAGGGCCGCGGCCGCGATGCGTCGCACCCCCCAACGAGTCATCAAGCCTCACCCGCCTTCGGTGGGGCGGCGCTTTTCCCACCCTTCCTCAAACAACCGCAGGCGATTCCCCTCATGATAGGGGTGCTTGGCCGCCTCGCGTTCGTCTAGCGTCACTCCCCAGCCAGGGGCATCGGATGGCACCAGGTAGCCATTCTCGACCCGCGGCACGCCCTCCAGCACGTCCCAGGTCCAAGGCTCTAGCGAGTCATCAAAGCACTCCTGGATCAGGAAATTGGGGATGGAGCAGTGATGGTGGGCGTTCATGGCGGTGCAAAAGGGGCTCTGGGCTTGGTGGCAGGCCACCGAGGCGTCGTACACGTCCGCGACGGCGAACACCTTGCGGGTGGTCGAGGGGCCGAGGCTCATCGGCTCGGGCTGGATGATATCCACCACGCGGTGGGCCAGGAGGTCAGAGAACTGGCGTGGTTCGGTCAGCATCTCACCCACGGCCACGGGATAGCTGAGCGCCTGCTGCACCGCCAAGGTGCCCTCGATGTCATGGCTGCGGACGGGCGTCTCCAGCCAGAAGGGGCGGTAGGGCTCCAATTGCTGGCCGATGCGGATGGCGGTGGAGACGGTAAAGCGGTCGTGCGCCTCGACCAGCAGGTCGACCTCGTCGCCCACGGCCTCACGGATGGCCGCGACGATGGCGACGGCCAGGCGTTCGCTATCGGGCTCGATCAGCTTGTAGGCGCCGCCAAAGGGGTCGAACTTGAGGGCGGTATAGCCCTTTTCCACCATCTCGCAGGCTCGCTCGGCGAAAAAGCCAGGGTCGCGCGGGCCGCGGTACCAGCCGTTGGCATAGACGCGCAGGCGCGGATGGTGTTGGCCGCCAAACAGGCGCCAGAGGGGCGCGTTAAGGCTCTTGCCCAGGATATCCCAGCAGGCCTGCTCGATGGCGGCGATGCCGACCGACCGCTCGAAAAAGCGGGCCTTGACCATCTTGAGAAACAGGCGCTCGGGGTGACACGGGTCCTCGCCCAGCACCACGTGCTTGAGCTCTTCCACGTCGGCTTGATGCGGCATGGTGGCCAGGCTGCCAGTGGCCTCGCCCAGGCCCGTCAGCCCCTCGTCGGTAGATATCTGCACAAAGACCCAGTTCTTCCACGGGTTGCCAACCACATGGGTCTTGACGTCGGTAATGCGCACGGTGATCGTCCTTTCTGGTTGGTCCATCGACCGTGCCATTATGGTCGCGATCCTCGGCGGCTGTCAACGTCGCTACGCTCGCCGCGATGTGCTCAAAGCTTAACCGCTTCTTAACAGGGATGTCGTCGGCCCTTAACACGGTGGTCGCATACTCTGTAGGACGAAAGGAAACAGATGAGGAGGACAAGATGCGACGTTTCGTGATTGGTGCGCTACTGATTGCGCTGCTGCTGGCGGGGTGCACCGGCCCTACGCCGGCGACACCGACCGATGCTCCGGCGGGAGATGTTCCTGCGGCTAGCGCCGCCGAGGAAGGCGGCACGATCTCGGCGGCCGGCTCGACGACGGTGCAGCCGTTGGCACAGCTTCTGGGGGAGGCCTTTGTAGCGGCGAACCCAGGCGTGCGGATCGAGGTGCAGGGCGGCGGATCGAGCGTGGGGGTCAAGTCGGCGGTGCAGGGCACGGCCGATATCGGCATGGCCTCGCGCGAGATCAAGGCCTCGGAGCTGGAAGAGTATCCCAGCATGCAGGTGTTCGCCATCGCGTACGATGGCATCGCGCCGGTGGTGCATCCGGACGTAGCGGTGGACGGCCTGACGCTGGAGCAGGTGCGAGATATCTTTGCCGGCGTGATCACGAACTGGCAAGAGGTAGGCGGCGCGGACGCGCTGATCGTGGTGGTGGCGCGTGAGGAGGGCTCTGGGACGCGAGACGCCTTTGACGAGCTGGTGATGGGCGACGAGCTGATCACCGACCTAGCGCTGCTACAGCAGTCCAACGGGGCGGTGCGCACGACGGTGGCGACCACCCCTAACGCTATCGGGTTCCTCAGCTTTGGCTACCTGGACGAGAGCGTCAAGGCGGTGGCGGTCAACGGTGCAGTGCCCAACGCCGAGAACGTCAAGAATGGCAGCTACCCGGTAGTGCGGCCGCTGAACATGGTGACAGACGGCGAGCCCGAGGGCCTGGTCAAGACCTGGCTGGATTGGATCCTCGGCGAGGATGGGCAGGCCATCGTGGTCGAGGAAGGGTACATCGCGGCTGACTAGACTCTGGAAAGCGCAGCGGGGGCGCGGCTCGTAGGGGCCGCTGCCCCTTGCTGTAGCGAAAAGGGGGATTCAACCTTGCGATTTCTTGTCGATCGGAGCGTCAAGTATCTGATGCTCGCTTGCGCACTAGCCTCGGTGCTCGTGCTCTTGCTGATTGGGCTGTTCATCCTGCGCGAGGGGCTACCCGCGTTTCGCGAGGTCGGGGTGCGCCAGCTGCTGCTGGGGCGCGTATGGCGCCCGAAAGAGGGGCAGCTGGGCCTTTGGCCCATGATCAGTGGATCGGTCCTGGTGACGGTTGGCGCCATCGCGCTAGGGGTGCCGGTCTCGCTGGGAGCGGCCATCTTTTTGGCTGAGGTGGCCCCCTCCTCCGTTCGCGAGGTCGTGCGGCCGGCGATCGAGCTGCTGGCCGGTATCCCCTCGGTGATCTATGGGCTCTTTGGGATGATCGTCCTGGTGCCCTGGGTGCGCAACACGTTCCGGGTGCCCGGCAATACGGGGTATGGCTTGTTGTCGGCCTCGATCGTGCTGGCGGTAATGATTCTGCCAACGGTCACCAGCGTCGGTGAGGATGCCATTCGCTCAGTGCACCGCGAGCACAAGGAGGGTTCGTTGGCCCTGGGGGCGACCCACTGGCAAACCATCGTGGGGGTCATCCTGCCGGCGGCGCGATCCGGTATCACGGCCGGCGTCATCCTGGGGGTCGGGCGGGCCTTGGGCGAGACGATGGCGATGATCATGGTGATCGGCAACTCGGTGGTGGTGCCCTCGCCCATGAGCCCCAATCCGCTGACCCTGTTTCTGCGCCAGGCGCGGACGCTCACGGGCAACATTGCCGTAGAGATCTCGTACGCCACCGGATTGCAGGAGCAGGCCCTCTTTGCCACCGGTGTCGTGTTGTTCGCGCTCATCATGGTGGTAAACAGCGCGGCGCGGGCGCTGCTCAAGGGGAGGCCAGCATGATGGAGCGGCTCTTGGCGGGGCGGGCGCAACCGCGGACTTGCGAAGCGTCCGCTCCCTGTGCGCCCCCTGCGACCACACACCTGCGTCGCCGACGGGTCATCCAAGGGCTGGCCTTTGGCTTGCTGTGGGCCGCGGGCTTGGTCGGTGTGGCGGTGCTCCTGGGGGTGGTCGGCTATGTGCTGTGGGCCGGCGCGCAGGTCATCGATTGGGACTTTCTCACGACGGCGCCCCGTGGCGGGCTAGCCGGAGAGGGCGGCATCTCTACGACCATCGTGACCACCCTGTACCTGGTGGGTCTGACGCTGGTGATCGCAGCGCCCTTGGGGGTCGGTGCGGCGGTGTATCTGGTCGAGTATGCCGAGGAGGCGCAGGGAAGCTCGGGCCTGGCCAAGCGGGTGATCGGGGTGGCCCGGTTCGGGGTGGAGACCCTGGCGGGCGTGCCGTCCATCGTGTTTGGTCTATTCGGCTATGCGCTGTTTGTGGTGGCGATGGGGTTCGGCTTTTCGCTGCTTTCGGGAGCGTTGGCGGGCGCCTGCTTGATCCTGCCGGTGATCATCCGTACCACCGAAGAGGCGCTCAAGGCGGTGCCGCGCTCCTATCGCGAGGGCAGCTTGGCCCTGGGAGCTACCAAGTGGCAGACCATCTGGCAGGTGGTGCTGCCGGCCGCGGGGCCCGGGATCATCACCGGGGTGGTGCTGGGCGTGGGGCGTGTGGTCAGCGAAACGGCGGTGTTCTATGTGACGCTGGGCGGAAACGCCGCGGCGCCCAGGTCGCTGCTGCAGGGCGGTCGCACCATGGCCCTGCACGTCTACTATTTGGCGATGGACACCCGAGCGTTCGATCGGGCCATGGGAACCGGCGCCATCCTGGTGGTGACGATGGTGCTCATTAACGCCGCCATTACCTTTCTGTCGCGGCGGTACACGAAACGGATGATGGGGAATGAGTAAACAGAGCAAGAAATCCCAGGTGATGCTAGAGACAAGGGGCTTGTCGCTGCACTATGGCGAGTCACCAGCGCTTGAGGACATCAACCTGGCTATCGGGGCCCAGCGTGTGACCGCCATCATCGGCCCGTCTGGGTGCGGCAAGAGCAGCTTTTTGCGGACGTTCAACCGGATGAACGACCTCATTCCTGGCGCGCGGGTGCAGGGTGAGGTGCTGATGGGGGGCGAGAGCATCTACTGCCGCGATGTGGTCGAGCTGCGTCGGCTAGTGGGGATGGTCTTTCAGAAACCCAACCCCTTTCCCAAGTCCATCTATGACAACGTCGCCTACGGCCCCCGCGCCAATGGCGTGCGCGATCGAGGCGCCCTCTCCGAGATCGTCGAGCGCAGCCTACGCGACGCCGCGCTATGGGATGAGGTCAAAGACGATCTGGGCCGCTCGGCGCTGGCGCTTTCGGGCGGCCAGCAGCAACGGTTGTGCATCGCGCGGGCGTTGGCTGTCGAGCCCCAGGTGATTCTAATGGACGAGCCAGCCTCGGCGCTGGACCCCATCGCCACCCTCAAGATCGAAGAGCTCATCCGCGAGCTGAAAAAGCGCTACACCATCGTCATCGTGACGCACAATATGCAGCAGGCGTCGCGCGTCTCGGACGATACGGCCTTTTTCCTCACCGACGAGACCCGCTGTGGCGTGTTGGTCGAGTTCGACGAAACCCGGCGGATATTCACCCAGCCCGCCGATCCGCGCACCGAGGACTATATCACCGGGCGGTTCGGATAGGTCTATCACGACACCCCCGTCCGCGGCGTCTCTCTACGCGCCACGTGACCGAGTTGGGCGAACGCCCGCCATCCGCTATACTCTCCAGAAGTGTAACGACACCTAGAGAGGAGCGGCATGTTGCGCTATCTGGTTCTCGTGCTCAAGGGCATGGCCTATGGCATCACCCACCTGGTGCCTGGGCTGGGTGGCGGCATTGTCCTTATCACCATGGGCATCTATGACGAGTTCGTGGACTCTGTGGGGAACTTTTTTTTGCAGCGGCATCGCTGGCGCGAGTTCCTACCGTTCCTGATTCCGATTGGGGTGGGCATGGTGTTGGCGGTGGTGCTATTTTCGGGGTGGATCGATTGGCTCTGGACCACGCATCAGCAAGCGACCAAGGTCTTTTTCATCGGGTTGATGCTCGGCACCATCCCAGGGGTGGTGCGTCTGCATGGCGACATGCGGCCCACCGTGGGGCGGGTGATCGGCGCTTTGGTGGGCATCGGCATCGTGGTCTTCTTTCGCACCATTCGGGCGCGAGGCGGCTTTGAGGATGCGCGCTCGCTGACCGACTGGGACGGTGCGCTCTATATGTTGGTTACCAGTTTTCTGGGCGGCGGCGCCAGCGTTACGCCGGGCATGGACGGCTCCTACGTGTTGATCCTGGCGGGCACTTATCAGCCCATCTTGGCGGCGCTATCGGCCCTCAAGCATCTCGACATCCAGTGGGTGCTGCTGATCTGCCTGGGCGTGGGAGCCGGCGCGGGCATCCTGGGCTTTTCCAAGCTCATCGAGATTGCCATCCGCAAGGCGCCCTCGATTAGCTACTATGTGGTGCTGGGGCTGATCGTGGGAGCGGTGTACGGGCTCTGGCCCGAACATCTCGCCGAGGCCAGTCCCTTGCTGCTACTGGCTGTGTTCGCGGCCGGCGTGGCCGTGGCCTTGGTGTTCGGGCGCGAGCCGGAGACGGCCTGACGCCCATTGTGGCATGGATAGTTAGGGCGTGGGCGTCAGCGTAGCGGCCGTGGGGGAGCCATCGGGAGTGGGAGTGGCGGTGGCGGGTCCAGGGGTGTGCCAGGCCGTGCCCTGGCGCACCGGTGTGGGTGGCGTCACCGTCGGGGCAGGCTCGCGAGTCTGGACTGCGGCGGGGATTGTACCCACGGCAGAGCCGGCGCGGGGCGTGGCCCGGATGTAGGCGGGTACGGCCGTGGCGGTCGCGCGACCGTGCAGCCAGAGCCAAGAGGGTCCGGTAATGAGCGCGATGGTAGGCGTGGTCGTTGGCGTCGGTGAGGCAGTCGGCGTCGGTGGCGCCACCAAGGAGCGGGTGACCGAAGCCTTCAAGATCATCCTCTCCGA
>DAIRUQ010000016.1:0-11331 GCA_036803245.1 Chloroflexota bacterium
GCGCAAGCGCTGCCCGACTATGAGACGCTGGTGGCCAGTGGCGCGCTAAAGGAGCGGACCCGCCGCCACTACCGTGCGCCCACACCCGAAGATGAGGCCCGCGAGGCGCGCGTGTTGGCGCTGCTGCGCGAACGGTTTGACGATTGGCAGGCGCAGGGCTACATCCCCTCCCGCCCCATTGAGCCGGGGGACAAGACCGATGAGCCGATCCGCACCCGCGGGTGGACCCACTGGCACCACCTGTTCACCCCGCGCCAATTGCTGGTGCATGGCTGCTTGGCAGCACATAGCAGCGCTTACGCATCGAATTCATGCGAGTATGTGGGGTTGTGCCTCGGCCTGGCCTCCTGTGCGGATTGGGATTCTAAGTTATGCCGCTGGATCTGGAGTGCGCATCACACCGGCGGGAAACCCGCCCAGACGTTCTACAATCAAGCTCTCAACACGCTCTTCAACCACGGACACCGCCCTTTGTCGATTCTCCAGAGCAGCTTCGTCACCAGTTTCCCGCCCTCTCAACTTGAGGGTCAGGGACACGTGGCGCCTTATGACGCGAGAGACCTAACCGATGTCGTCGACCTCTGGCTGACTGACCCGCCCTATGCCGACGCGGTCTACTATCACGAGCTCAGCGAGTTCTTTCTGGCCTGGTACGAAAAGCACCTGCCGCGGCTGTTCCCCGACTGGTATGCCGACTCGAAGCGGGCGCTGGCCATCCGCGGCAGCGACCCGGTGGCCTTTCGCCAGGGCATGGTGGCAGCCTATCGCAACCTGGCCGAGCACATGCCCGACGACGGCCTGCAGGTGGTGATGTTCACCCATCAAGATGCAGCGGTGTGGGCCGACCTGAGCATGATCCTGTGGGCGGCGGGGCTGCGCGTCACCGCCGCATGGACCATCGCCACCGAGACGGACAGCGCCTTGCGAGAGGGCAACTATGTGCAGGGCACGGTGCTGCTGGTCTGCCGCAAGCGCGTCGCCGCCGAGTCAAAGTTCATGGACGAGCTGGTCCCCCAGGTGCGGCTGGAGGTGCAACGGCAGCTCGACAGTATGCGCGCGCTGGACGATGGCAGCGAGTCGCACTTTGGCGATGTGGACTATCAATTGGCGGCCTATGCCGCCGCGCTGCGGGTGCTCACCGCGCAGCCCATCGAGGACATTGACCCGCTGCGCGAGATCAACCGCGTGCGCCCGCCGGGCGAGGAGAGCAAGGTCGAGGAGCTGATTCGCATGGCGGTGGGCGAGGCGTGCGATCACCTGCTGCCGCGCGGCCTCGAGCGTGAGCAATGGCGGCGGCTGTCGCCCATGGAGCGGTTCTACCTCAAGGGGCTCGAGATCGAGTCGCACGCCGAGTATCGCGGCGGCGTTTACATCGAGCTGGCGCGCGGCTTTGGCGCCAACGACTATGCCACGTTGCTGGCCAACGACAAGGCCAACCAGACGCGGCTCAAGACGCCGAGCGAGCTGGGCCGGCGCTGGTTGGGCGGCGAGGGGTTCGGCGGGTCGTTGTTGCGCCACCTGCTTTATGCCGTGCACCTGGCCGAGACCTCAGCCGACGCCCGTCAGGGGCGCGCCTATCTCCGCTCCGAGCGCCGCGAATACTGGGATGAGCGCGTCAGGGCCATCGCCCTGCTCGACTATATGGCAGCGTTGCGTCGTGTGGGCGAGATGAAGCATTGGCACCGTGCGGCCGAGAGCGCCGAGGTGCTGGCCGGCCTCTTGCGCCACGAGACCAGCTAGGGGGCTTGTTGCCGTGGTGAACCGCTTTTCGTCTCGCCGAGAGCGTTTGGGGCGTGCGTTCCTGGCCGAGCGGCTGCGTGGTGCACGCGCATATGACCGCATCGCGGGTTACTTTACCTCATCGCTGCTTGAGGTGGTGGGCGAGGAGTTGGAGACCGTCAGCGGACCCATCCGCATGGTGTGCAACTCGACGCTCGACCGACGCGATGTGGCCACGGCGCAGGCCGCCCAACAGAGCGTGCGGCGCGCCTGGACGGGCTCTTTGCCCGAGGCGGAGCTGGATGGACCGGCCGGCCAGCGGCTGCAGGCCCGCTATGCCCGGCTCTACGACTTGCTCAGTGAGGGCAAGCTGCAGGTCCGGGTGCTGCCAGACACCGCCTTTGGGTTGATCCACGGCAAGGCGGGCGTCATCACCCTGGCCGACGGTCGCCAGACCAGCTTTTTGGGGAGCATCAACGAATCGCGCCCCGCCTGGGAGCTGAACTATGAGCTGCTGTGGGAGGACGAGTCGCCCGAGGCAGTGACCTGGGTGCAAGAAGAGTTCGACGCGCTGTGGGGCTCGCCGCTGGCGGTCAGGCTGGGCGACTTTGTGGTCGAGGACATCCGGAGACTGGCGCGGCGGCGGGTGATCTACGACCTGCCGACCTGGCAACCTGAGCGCGGCGTCGCCGAGCCGGCGCCGGCGATCATCGAGACGCCGGTGTACCGCCGTGAGAACGGGCTCTGGGAGCACCAAAAGTACTTTGTGAAGCTGGTATACGAGGCGCACCACGGCCCCAATCAGCAGGCGCGCTTTATCCTCGCCGATCAGGTGGGCCTGGGCAAGACGCTGCAGCTCGCGTTAGCCGCGATGCTCATCGCCCTCACCGGAGATGGGCCTATCCTGGTGATTGCGCCCAAGACACTGCTATGGCAGTGGCAGGGCGAGATGCGCGATCTGCTGGATATGCCCTCGGCCGTTTGGGACGGGCGGCAGTGGGTTGATGAGAATGACCTGCAATATCCTAACGGGGGCGTAGAGGATATCTGCAGGTGCCCTCGGCGAGTGGGCATTGTCTCCTCGGGCCTGATCTCGCGGCGCTCAGAGGCTGCTGAGCAGCTACTGCGGCTGAGCTATGACTGCGTCATCGTCGATGAGGCGCATCGCGCTCGGCGCCGCAACGTGCATCATCCGAATCAGAAGGCTGACCCCAACAACCTACTGGCCTATCTGTGGGAACTGGCGGCCCGCACGCGCAGCCTACTGCTGGCCACGGCTACGCCGATACAACTCCATCCCATAGAGGGATGGGACCTACTCGACGTGCTGGCGCGCGGCAACGAGATGGTGTTGGGCAACTCCTTTAGCCCCTGGCGCGATGCAGAGCGGGCACTGGACTTGATCACGGGTGCGTCGACGCTGCCTGGCAGTGTCCCGGGCATGTGGGAGTGGCTGCGAAACCCGATGCCCCCCAAGGGCGAAGGGCGTGACTATGAGATCTTGCGCCGCAGCCTGGCCGTACGGGATGAAGATGCGGTGGTGCCGGGCGATGCGTTGACGCGTTTGAGGGCGCCTGACCAGGCACGTATCCGCAATGGCTTTCGAGGACTGGTGGAGCAACACAACCCCCTGATCCGTCACCTTGTGCGCCGTACACGGGAGCAGCTCGAGCAGCATATCGACCCCGAGACGCACAAACCGTTGCTGCAGCCGATCAAGGTCGAGTTGTTCGGTGAGGGGCAGGGGGAGGCCATCCCCTTGCCCGCGTACCTGGGCGATGCCTACGGCCTGGCGGAAGAGTTCTGCGAGCTGTTTGGCGCCAACCACCGGGGGGCAGGCTTTCTGCAGACGCTACTCCTGCGGCGGATCGGCAGCTCGATCTATGCGGGTCAACGCACCGTCGAACGGATTCTCGGGATAGAGCCGGACGTGGTGGACGAGGAAGACGATGAGCCCGAGGAGGTCGCCAGCTCCTCGACCTCGCGCCTCGCCGAGCTGATCACCTCAGGTGAGCGGGACCTACTGGAACGGCTACACCGAGCGCTATTGGCGAATCGCGAGCGCGACCCCAAGTTAGGGCAAGTTCGCAACTACCTGTTGGATCGGCGCTGGCTAGAGCAGCGCGGGTGCATTGTGTTTAGCCAGTATCGCGACTCGATCCTGTGGCTCGCCGAGGCGCTGACGGCTGAGCTGCCAGCTGAACCCATGGCGATCTATTCTGGGCCGCAGACCTCGGGCATCATGCACGGCGGACGTTGGGTGCCTCGCCAGCGGGAAGAACTCAAGCGGTTGGTCATGGCAGGAGAGATGCGCCTGATGTTGGGGACCGATGCAGCTGCGGAAGGGCTCAACCTGCAACGCCTAGGGTCGCTCATCAACCTGGACCTGCCGTGGAACCCCACTCGCCTGGAGCAACGCAAGGGGCGCATTCAGCGCATCGGGCAGATCCACGATACCGTGTACGTGTGCAATCTGCGCTATCGCGGCTCAGTGGAGGACCGAGTTCACGAGCTCTTGTCTGAGCGGCTTGAGGACATCTATGCAGTGTTTGGGCAGCTTCCGGATGTGCTGGAAGACGCCTGGGTGGCGGTCGCTCAGGGTCAGCGGGAGCGGGCCAAGCAGCTCATCGACGAGGTGCCCACCCAGCACCCATTTGAGCTGCGCTACACGCAGGTCCACAAGGTGGACTGGGAGAGCTGCACGCAGGTGCTGTATGACAAGGCCAAGCAGGAAGTGTTGAGGAGAAGGTGGGGCTAGAACGGCCTGTCAGCGGCACACGTGGTGACCTGGCCGGCCAGGTTGCGGACAGATGGCCGACGGGGCATCGCAGGACCTGACCCGTTCGGAATAACCGAGCTGCAGAAGGTAGTCAGAGCGCTGTAGTGGCGAGAGTCATCTCGCTAAGCGACGGGTGACGAGCAGAGCGAACAAGAGATTGCAGGTAGAAGACCTCGGGCGATGCCCGAGGTCGTTTGCTGTTGGCGTCATTGCGCCGTAGGCCGGATGCTACGCAGTGTTCGGTGTAGACATACGATCCTGTCAGTTATGTATTGACGTGACGACGAACGGCGGCTATGATGGAGATAGCAGCCGTAGCCCCACGCGGTTGCTCTCCTCCATAGCCTGGGGCCGTGTTGCGACCCGCGGCCCCAGGCGACGCAAGTGGGGGCTGGAGGCGGGGGTGGCCGAGCGTTGGACGGACAAGCGCGAGCAGTTCCTGCGGCACTATGTGAGTTGTGGGTTCAACGCGACTGAGGCCGCCCGCCGGGCCGGGTACAGACACCCCAACAAGCAAGGCCCCGCCTTGGTAAAACTTGGTATCTTCCAGGAGCGGCTGGAGGACTTTATGCGCGAGGTGCAGATGAGCCGCGAGGAGTGCCTGATGCGCATGGCGCGGATCGTGCGGACGGGGATGACGCGGTTCTACACCCGGGACGCTCCTGGGGCGAGGCCGCGCATCGACTGGGACGCGGTGCTGGACAGCGAGGACAGCGATCTGGTGCTGGGGATCAGGCCCACGCCGACGGGGATGACGTTGGTGGGCATGGATCGGCTGCGGGCGCTGGAGATGGTGGCCAAGAGCCACGCGCTGTTTGTCGAGCGGGTGCTCGAGGAGCGCGCCGATCAGGCGGTGAGCAACGCGGCGCTGGAGCAGGCGCTGGAGCGGCTGCGCGCGTACCAGAGCGAGAACGCAGAGGCGATCCGCGACTGGCGCGAGCGGGTGAGGCAGGCAGGGGCAGAGGGCCATGGCGACACTGGATCAGCAGACTGAGGCGGTGCTCTGCGCCCAAGACCCCACGTTCTTTATCGAGCGCTATGTGCAGCTCGAGAGCGTGGACGAAGGGCGCTGGATGCCGTTCAACCCCTGGCCAGCGCAGCGGGCCTTTCTGGACATTCTGCAGCAGCACCAGTTCGTGATTGCGCTCAAGGCGCGGCAGGTGGGATTCACCTGGATCACGCTGGGCTATGGGCTGCATGGCCAACTGTTCCGGCCGATCTATCCCATGATGGCCTTTAGCCGGCGAGAGCGCGAGGCCCTCGACCTGGTGCGCCGCACGATCGGCATGGCGCAGCGGCTGCCCCGTTGGCTGATGCCCACCAAGCGCAACAACGATAGCAGCAGCCGCATCGAGTGGGACAACGGCAGTTGGCTGGGCGCCTACTCGAGCTCGGGCGGCGACGCCCAAACGGCGCGCCTGGTGCTGGTGGACGAGGCCGGCCTGCAGCCCGATCTGGATCGCCTGCTGCGGTCGGTGGAGCCGGTGGTGGAGCACACGGGGCAGCTGGTGCTGATCGGGCGCATCGACAAAGACAACCCGGGCCTGTATGGCCGTATGTGCCAGGCCGCGATGCGGGGCGATAGCCGCTACGCGTTCTGTTTCATCCCCTGGTGGGGGCGGCCCGACCGCACCGACGCGTGGTATGACCAAGTCCAGGCCGAGGCGCTGGCGCTGGACGGCACGCTCGATGCCGTGCTGGAGCAGTACCCGGCCACTGCCGAGGAAGCCCTGCGGGGCAAGAGCCTCAACAAGCGCCTGGCGCCGGCCTGGTTTCGGCCGCCAGTGTACGAGCGGCGCGATCCGATCCACGTGCCTGGAGCCCCGGCGCTGCCCGGGGCGCGCTACTATGTCGGCCGCGACCAGACGCATCGGTACGTGGTGGGCGTCGACCCTGCCGAGGGCAACCCGCAGAGCGACTATAGCGCGATCATGGTGCAGGACGACACCACCGGCGAGTATGTGGCGGTGATCAACCAGCGTCTGGAGCCGGATGTGACGGCCGACTATGCGCTGCAGCTGGCCCGCTACTATGGCAACGCGGGCGTGATGGTCGAGCGCAACAACCACGGCCACGCCGTCTTGCAGCGGCTGCTGGACGTGGCGCCGCAGCAGGCGTTGCAGGCCCCACGCGACCTGGAAGTGCCCTGGCAAGCGGAGCCGACACTGCCGAGGACCAGCCGCTTTGGCTGGCTCAACAACCGGCGGGGCAAGATGGCGATGTACACCGGCATGGCCGAGGCGCTGCGGGGCGCCGACGTCCGACTGTACGATCAGGAGACGATGGAGCAGCTGGCCAGCATCGATGGCAACAGGCTGCGGGCGCCGGATGGCCAGCATGACGACCTGGCGACGGCGGCGGCGCTCTGTCAGGTGGCGCGTGAGACGGTGGCCAGCCGGCCGCGGCTGGGCGTGCTTACAGTGAGGAGATCGAGCTGATGGCCAGAGATGGGATACTGCCGGTTGAGCTGACGCGGGTGTTTCCGAAGAACGCCGGCGAGCCGCCCGACATCGCGGCGCTGGCGGCCTACTGTCAGCAGGTGACGTCTGAGGCCCGCGCCCTGTGGGATGCCATGGATGAGCTGCGCTATCGCGAGTACCAGGTGGAGGTGCCCAGCGGGCTCGAGGCCGACGTGGTCAGGACGCCGCTGGCCAACGCCAACGTCACGCGGGCGGTGGCCACGCTGATGGACCAGGGCATCCGCATCAGCATTCCCCACAACCAGGAAGAGTACACGGGCCAGGGGCGCGACGACCGGCTGGAGACGCTGATCCGCACCGCGCTGTGGCAGCTCAAGCGGCAGAAGGGCCAGGACGTGGACAGCAAGTTCACCGAGGCGGTGGTGCACTATGGCCAGGCGGGCATGAAGCTGGTCTATGCGCCGCAGCTGTGGCGCAACAGGCCGCGACGGGAGCGGGACGAGGGCGACGAGGCCTACAACGAGCGCGTGGACGGCTGGATCAGGCAGCAGAGGCGCTTGCCGCTCAACTGGAGCTGGGTGAGCCCGTTGGAGGCGACGCCGATCTGGCGCGAGGACCGGCTGGTGGCGATGCTGCAGCAGAGCGAGCGCAGTGCTGACACGATCTACTGGCAGGGGTTCAACGGGCGGCCGACGCAGGAGTGGATCGATGCGGTGAGTCGCGACGAGGCGACCGGGGGGATGCACACGCTCACGGTGCACGAATACTGGACTGAAGAGACGGTCACCTACGCGATCGACAACGAGGTGGTGAGCCATCAGCGCCACCGTTACGGTCGGGTGCCCTATGTTTGGTGCTACGGCCTGTCGCCGGCGACGCGCCGGCAAAAGTACCTGGGGCAACCCCTGCTGTGGGACATGGCGGAGCTGCTCAAGTCGGTCGACCGGCTGTTGACGCAGAAGAACAGCGCCATCCGACAGTGGGCCTGGCCGACGGTGATGGCCACGCCAGGGCCGTACAGCATCGACGAGGCGAACGCCCAGTGGGTGCACGAGATCGAGATCGAGCCGGGCGGGGTGGTGCAAAAGCTGCCCGGCGAGGCGATCGAATTTCTGCTGTGGCCGACGGCCGGGCCGGACATCGACCGCCAGATCATGCTGCTGATGAAGCTGCTCGACCTGGTGGGCCTGAGCGAGCCGGCCATGGGCGTGGGCGACGGGCAGAGCGGGTATGCCATCAGCCAGCTGATTCAGAGCACGCGCATGAAGTTCGGGCCGATCCAGCGGCACTGCGAGTCCGCCCTCGAGGAGATGGTGCAGCTGCTGCTGGACATTGTGGAGAACGTCATGCCGCACCCCGTGTATCTGTACCCCGACGGCGAGCGCAACCTGTACCGGATGGGTCCCAGCGAGATCAGGGGCCAGCGGCAGGTGCGCGTGCACCTCACGCCCACGCTACCCACCGACCGCTATGCCAACAGCAGCCGCGTGATCGCCGAGCGCAGCGCCAACCTGATCAGCGACCGCGAGGCGATGGACCAGATCGGCGTCGAGGACACGCAGGCGATGCAGAAGGAGATCATCTGGGATGAGCTGCGACGCCGGCCACCGATCCAGCAACTGATGGAGAACATGGTCGTGCAGAGCATGGGCATCGAGAGGGAGCGGCTGCAGGGCGACGCGGGCGGTCAGCCGAGCGAGGAAGAGGCGCTGGCCATGCTGATGCAGCAGGCGCAGCAGAACCCGGCGTTGCTGCAGGCGCTGATGGCCGGCCAGTTGGGTGGCCAGCCGGGCCTGGAACGGTTGCAGGCGCCGACGCCTGGGGCGGGCATGATGGCGGCCCCGGGAGTGCCGGTGATCCCGACGGCGCCGGAGCAGGTGGTGGCCAGGGGCAGCGGGCTGAACCCGCGGCCGCAGGGCATCGGCCCCGGACAGACGCCGGGCGCACGGCGGCAGGGGCTGGAAGAGGGGATCGAGCGGTGAGAACGCAACGGCCACTCCCCAACCCGTTGACCGAGGCGGTGGAGTATTGCACGCAGCGGCTGCTAGCGACGTGCCAGGAGCTGGCGCAACCGCGCGAGCCGCTGGGCAAGGAGCCGGTGGGGCCGGCGGTGCAGCTCGAGCGGTATGAGCAGATGCGCGGCGACCCGCAGGCGTGGCTGCGCCTGCTGACCGACCGCGGGCCGGTGCAGACGGCGGCGTATGTCGAGGCGATGGAACGGCTGCGCGCCGAGCGCGATCTGCGGCGCGAGCCAGGCGGTGTCAGCCGCCAGGAGGTGTGAGATGCCAGGCCCATGGGACCTGTCACTGGCGATCGATCCGTACACGCCCTTTCCGACGGCGGTGCAGCTCGACCCGGGCGTGCCCAGCCTGTTTCGATGGGCCGCGGTGAGCCCGGACGACGTGCGACTGGCGCGCCAGGCGACGGCGGCGGCAGCGCTGGGCGGGGCGCCGGGCCATGAACGGCTGGCCGGCCTGGCGGCCGAAGGCCTCGACGTGGGCCAAGTGCTGACGGGACCCGACCCTGCGCCGCTATCGGGTGGGCAGTTCCTGCCCAACTACCAGTATGTCGAGCCCGGGCTGTGGAACAGCCTGACGCCCGAGATGCAGGCCGACGTGTTGCTCTATGGCTGGCCGATGAAACGCCCAGAGGCAGTGGACCCGGTGGCACAGGCCCTAAACCGAGCGATGGGCATGGCTGAGCTGCGGGCGGTGCAGGAGCGCAATCTGCAGGAGCGGACGGCGTCATCGCGCGAGCGGGACATATGGGAGCAGCCCGAGGCGGTGGCCAGGGGCGTCGACCCAGAGCTGAGCGGCCAGGCGCTGCTGAACGCCATGTGGCTGCAACGGGGCCTGAACCCGCGCGACGTGTACGGCTATGACCCCGAGTGGGAGCGGCAGCAGGCCAACCGCGACTATAGCGCGCGCATGGCGGCCCTGGCCCAGGCGATGGCGCAGGCAGCAACCAACACCGAGATGGACGTCTGGAACCAGCGCACCCGCTGGGCGTTGCCTGAGGCCGGCACGCTCTACAGCCTGCAACAGCCAGGCGGGATGATCGACAGCGTGTTTGGGCAGATGGGCTGGGCCTATAGCCCGACGCCGGCGCAACACCTGCCGGCGCCCGACCCGTGGGCCAACTATCGTAGGGCGTTGGCGGAGGTGATGTAATGGCTACGACCGACAACTATTCGCCGACCGAGGCCTATCAGATGGAGTTGCAGGCGGCGATGGCCGCCATGCAGCACCAGTACAACCAGGCGGCCCTGGCGCAGGCCTATGATCAGTTCCTCAAGCAGTTGGACTGGACCAAGAACGTCGACCAGGCGCAGCAGGCCTACAACCAGCAGTTGGCGTTAGGGTGGGCGCAGGTGGCGCCCTACCTGAACAAGGGCAAGCTCAAGCTGACGCCGATGCAGCCCACGACGGACGCCTACGGGCTGACCGACCCGGGCGCGGGCTATCTGCCCACGCTGGAACGGGAGATGGCGCAATGGGGTACGGGGCTGCAGTACGCCAACCTGCTGGCCAGCCTCACCGGGCCGACCGACTGGGTGCGGTATGCTAACGTGACGCGGGGCCTGGCCAACAGCCCCTATCCGGCGTTCATGCAGGCGGTGGCCAACCAGGCCAAGCTACCGAGCTTTCAGGCGCAGACGGGGCAGACCGAGAGCTATGAAGACCTATGGCGCCAGGCGTATGGCGGCCAGGCGTATGGCGGCCAGGCGCAGAGCGGCGGGGCCAGCGCCGGCAACACGACGGGCACCCAGGCGTCCGACTGGCGCCCCCCGCCGGGGCACCGGCTGAATGCCAAGACGCTGACCAGCTTGACGCCGGTGGAGCAGCAGATGCTGCAGGGCAGTGTCAGCGCCGCAGGTTGGAACTGGCAGGACTATCTACTGGCCGCGCAGGCCGCAGCCCCCAAGGGTCTGCCGATGACCAACACGCTGTGGGCCAGGTAGGCCGATAGGGGCGCCTAGCGCCCCTTTTCTTACCGATAGGCGCCCCTGCGTTCGGCGGCGCGGGGGCGCAGATAGTGATCGTGCACCGATAGCAGGAGGCCGTGGTGGCCAGGAACCCGAACGCGGGGGTGTATCCCTGGTGGGCGTACGAGAGCCCAGCTGAGGAGGAAGAGCGCAAGCGCCGGGCCGAGGCAGAGCGTGAGCGCCTGGCGATGGTCCGGGCTCGCTCGCTGTCGCCGACGCCGGCGTGGGTCACCCCTATGCCGAGTGCGCCACCCCAAGGGCTGGCGGCACAGTGGGCGGCGCTGATCAACGCGCCACCAGCCCCAACCGTGCAGCCGCGCGGTGCGACGCGGCCCACGCCGACGCCGACGCCGGGAAGCCCGCAAGTGTTGGTCCCCGGGCAGGTGGCCGCCGGGCCGGCGCTGACGCCGGTGGCGGCGCTGACGCCG
>DAIRUQ010000016.1:11431-41125 GCA_036803245.1 Chloroflexota bacterium
CGGCGCTGACGCCGGTGGCGGCGCTGACGCCGACGCCCATGGCGCAGGCTCCCGTGCAGGTGCCCGACGGGCTGGCCGGGGGCAAGGCGGGGATACCGTCGGTGGACGTGTTGATGCCTGACGGCCGCGTGCGCCCCTATCCCCCAGTGCGGCCCCAGGCCGCCCCGCAAACGCCGGCCGAGCGGCCCTGGCTGGGCCAACTGATCGACGTGCTGCAACGCCAGATGGTGGGCGAACGGCCCCTGGGCGGCGTGCTGCCGGTGATGGCCAACCAGGCGCTGCTGCCGGGCGTACGCGCTCAAGCGGAGGCCCAGGGGCGCCTCACGAGCACCGAACAGGGCGTCGAGGAGCTGAACAGGTGGCTGCGCGAGCAGGCGCGGCCGGTGGTGGACTGGTCGCGCGAGAAGGTGGCACAGCCGCTGGCCGGCGCGATTGCATACCAGGCGATGCAGACCGACCCGGCGGTGTTGGGGGCCATGGCGCAGGCCGATCCGGGGGTGGCCGAGCTGGGGGCGTATACCGCCCGACTGCTCGCCGGCCAGCCGATGGTCCAGGCGCCCGAGGTGCCCGAGGAGCTGCTGGTGCAGGCGGGCATCAACCCAGCGCGCGAGCGGCGCGATCTGGGCGAGGTCTGGCGGGGGATGGGCCGGTTCGAGCGGCAGCTGCCGTGGTGGTGGCGGATGCCGGCAGAGATGGCGCTCGACCCGATCAACTGGCTGGGTTGGGTGGGCGGGGGGCTCAGCAACACCGGCCAGGTGGTGGACGCCACCGGCAGGACGATCGGGTCGGCCAGTGCCATGGGACTGCCCTCGGGCGCCGCAGGGGCGACTATGGGGCTGCCCTCGGGGGCCGCAGCGGCGCAAGGCCTGAACCTCGGACCGGCCCTGCGCGGGCTGGGGCGCGCGGCGACAGCCCAGAACGTAGGCCGGGCGATGCGGGCCGTGGACACGGCCCAGAACGTGAGCACCTGGCTCACGGCCAACGAGGACGAGCTGCCGGCGATGATCGCCTTTGCGGCGGTGGCGCGCTTTGGCGGCCTGCTGTGGCACCAGACCCAGGGCCTGGCGCGCTGGTACAAGGGTGAGACGTACCCGCCATCGGCGCGGGCGCTGGCCACGGCGCTGCAGGCCGAGTGGGAGCTGGGTTATCGAGAGGCCGGGCAGACGCCGCCGCAGACGCTCAAGGTGTCTACGCAAGACGGCCAGGTGACTGAGCTGCCCGCCAGTAAGGCATTCCGGCAGGCCGGCAAGATGCTGCATAGCTGGATGCGGCAAGGTTTTGTGCCCGATCCGTCGACACTGACCGGGCGGGCGGTGGCCGGGATGCAGACGCCGCAGGCGCGGGTGCAGATGGGGCTGGCCGCGCTGCTGAAGCGCGCCGGCGACTGGGGCGAAGACTATCTGCGGCGCTCCTCGGAGTCGATGCGGGCCGAGGGCGAGACGCTAGACTGGTCGGAGTGGCAGGCCACCTGGGGCGCCGCAAGAGCGGCCGAAGAGGCGGCGGCGACACGGGCGTCATGGTCGCCGCTGGCGCGGTCGGCGCCCGAGCCAGACACGGAGCGGCTGGCGCGCTGGACGGAGCACACGCAGCGGATGCAGGGCGAGCTCACGCCCGAGCAGGCCCAGGCGGGCATGGCCTATGCCCGTGGCGAGTCGATGGATGCGCCCTGGGGCCGATGGCCCGAGGCCCAGGCTGGCCGAGCGGCGGGTTTTGACGAGACGACGGCGACGCAGTGGCTGCGCAACATGCTGGACACGCAGGGGGAGCTGACGGTTGAGCAGGCCGAGGCGGTCACGGCGTATCAGTTCGGTGATGGGCCGCCGCCGTGGGAACGGTGGCCCGAGGGCCTGGAGGTGCAGCCGCAGCGGGCGACGATCAAAGGCGAGGGCAGCGCAGCGGAGTACCGCCAGGGCCAGGCGTTGACATCGGCCCCAGATGCTGCCTACCACACGACGCGCACAGCGAGAGACTATGCACATGGGGGGCAGCGCGACCTGGCCCAGGGTCTGCTGGCTGGCCAGGGCAGCGAGCAGTTCACCTACGATGCCCAGGAGCTCTACCGGCAGGTGACGGGCGAGCGCCCGCGTGGGCCGCGGTTGGCCACGCAGTGGGCAGGCCTGCGTGATCCTGGTGTCGACTATAGCCACAGCGCGGCGCCGGCGGCCACAGCAGCGGAGATACCCTTGGCGGATGAGCCTGGCCGCCGCACCAAGCCGTGGCAGTTCACCCTGGACGAGGTGGTGTCTGCGGTGGCGCAAGCCGAGGTCGACCCAGAGGCGCCACTGCCGCAAATGCTGGCGTATCAGCGCTGGACGCAGATGCTCGAGAGCGGTGAGCGCCTGGAGCCAGCTGGCGACGATGGGCAGGAGCGTGTGGCCGTGTACGCGGTGCGCGCCGACGCGCCGCACGAGGCCCTCTGGCCCGGACAGGAGGTGTCGCTCGAGCCACTGGCGAATGAGCCAGCGGTGGCCGTGGTCGCCCCCAGCGACTTGAGGCGCTACCGAGTGACGCCCGCGGCACAGCCCGCGATCTACTATGTGCCTGAAGAGATTCGCGACCTGGGGGCCTGGTACCAGCACCAGGTCGACGATGCGGCAAGACGCGGCGAGGCCGTGCCCCGTGAGGTGTTGGCGCAGTGGCCAGAGCGGGTTGCGCCGCGGACGCTGCAGGCGCGACCTGGGGCCGCACCGACGCCGGAGCATCCCTATGGGGCGCAGGCGCGGGGGCAACTGATCACCGGTGCCAGTGGCGGGGTCTATCTGTGGGCGGACCCGGCTGAGGGCGCTGTCGAACGCCTGGCCAGGGCAATGACGTACGGTGAGAGGCAGCAGCCAGTGCGTACGCTGGCCCAGAGGCCCTATCTGCCGGGGCTGGCAGCGGCCATTCGCGACGTGCATGATATGTTGGCTAGCGCCTATGCCGCTGCCAAGCCGGCAGCGCCGAGCCGGCTCAGCGGTTTGACGGTCAGCCACAGCTACTATGGAATGAACGTGCCGAGGCGCGATGGCGGGCCGCGAGGCGTGTTGGTAAACCCCTGGGCACTGCTGGGTCGCGAAGACGTCTGGCAGACGGTGCAGGCCTATCTGAGCGCGCCACGCGTCAACAAGGGCCTGCTGCAGAGCGCAACGGCCAGGTTGGGCAAGGCGCTTTTTGGGACGGTGGCCCACGAGGTGGCCCACAACCTGGCGCAGGGCGACGAAGAGGCTCTTGTGCGGGCGTTGCAGGACCTGCCCGAGGCCGTCGGCCTAGACGTCTGGACGGGGGCGTTGGAGCGCATGTATGCCGCCATCGACGCACTGCTGCGGCGGCGCGACGACGTGCGCGCCTTGGCCGCCGACGTCGAAGGGCTGGGCCTACGGCATACCTTGCCCGCCGAGACCTATCGCCCTACGCCGTGGCATGAGCTGATGAAGCGTCGTGCGCAGGGTGAGGCGGTGCCCAGTTGGATTGACCCCACAGGTCGGGTGATGTATCAGGAGCTGGGCGCGCCCAGCGGCGTCGATGAGATGGCGCTGCCGGAGCCTGGCAGAGAGAGAGGATCGGGCGATGAGCGCGAGCTGGCGAGGGCACGAGGAAGCACTGAAGGAGATCTACTGGGAGATGATGAAGGCGTGCGCCCAGAGCACTCCGCACCTGCTGAAGCATTACGCCCAGGTGCTGGTGGAGAAGGGGCTGGCGACGCCGGAAGAAGCGGAGCGGATGCGCCAGGAGGCACTGCAGCTGGCGGGGAACCAACCGGGGGCGATGGGCCGGTAGCGGAGGCTCTGCCGGGAGGCAGCCTGGTAGCGCTGCACAACCTGAGCGAGGAGAGCCTGATCGAGGCCGCCCGGCTGGGCGGCATGCCCGTGCCGAGCATCGCCATCACCCGGTGGGATATGCCGCATCGGGGGTTTGGTGGCATCACGCTGATCGGCACACGACGGATGATCGACCCACAGGCCGACCCGCGGCACAGGGTCTATGATGCGGACATATGGAGCCCCACGCGGCCGGCCGAGGTGTGGCGGAAGCCGCTCCTCAAGCGTGCCAACGCCGCGATCGCCCGGCTGCTGGCGGCCGACCCACGCCAGCGCCATAGCGGCACGAGCAGCGACGTCTATCAGATATTCGAGGCGCTGTACAACTTTCCCGACCGCAACCGGGCGCTGGACCGGCTGCTGAACGGTGAGGGTCTGGGGCGCCTCGCGTTCTTGCACGAGCGCGGCGTCGAGATCGCGCCGGTGCGTGTGTCGTATACGCCCAGCCAAGCAGTGGCCGGTGACGCGCAGCTGCTAGCGTGGTACCGCGAGCACGAGGCGGAGCTGGCTGTCCTGCGTCGACAGGCCGGCAGTGAGGCAGGGCTACGGCATCCTTTGCAGGGCGCACTCTACGAACAGGTGCGTGCAGCCTGGCAACGCCAGATGCGGGCCGAGGGGGTGACGCGGCCGAGCCTGTACGAGGACATCTTTGAGCGCGACTATCGCGACCCCGCCACCGGTTGGCTGTCGTTCCGCAGAGCAGACAGGCTACTCGAAGAGCTAGGGCGGGTGGCGCGCGACGAGACCGTCGAGGACTGGCACGCCACCAGGAAGCTGATCGACGAGGCCGTGGCCCGGCATGGCGGTGACGATGCGCTGCACGCCTGGGCGCGTGAGGTGGTCAACATCTTTGAGCCGCCGCGCCTGCGCCTGCGAGGCAAGCTGGTGCCGTACACGCTCGAGAACATCGTCGATGCCATGACGTTGCATAGGCACGGCGCGGACGTGACCAAGGGCGGCCCTCTGGGCACGTTTGGCACGGGGCAGGCACGGGCGGTGGCAGCACGGCCGCTGGGCAGCGTCGCGGAGATGCACGCGGCCGAGGGGCGGCTGGCGCCGCGTGAGGACGTGGAGGACTATGACACGACGCGCTACCAGCCGGCGCTGGCCGCCTATCAGAAGGCGGTAGAGCCGTTCAGCACGCACGGGTCGGGCGGTGGCAGTCTCTCAGCGCTGATCGACGCGGGGTTCGATCGCCTGAACGGGACGCTGCGTGCCATCGGCGACTATCTCAAGGGCACGCGCGGCGAACGCAACCCGCAGCGGATGCGCCAGGCACTGGCGAGGCACGGGTTCGCCGGGGTGGATGAGGCGGCCCTGAGCCTGGCGCTGGACGCGGCGGAGGCGTTGCGCGACCGGCCGGTGGGGCTCTTTGAGGCCAAGCCGCAGCGGGCGGTGGGCATTGAGGAGTTTGCCGGCGCGGTGATCCCCAGCAACACGGGGCAGCAGGCCCGCGACGTGCTGCGCCGCAACCGGGTGCCGATGGTGGAGTACACGCCCGGCGACGAGGCCTCACGCAGACGGGCGATCGAGCGCCTGAGCAGCCGGCCCGGCGCCATGTTTGCCAAAACCACGGTAGAGCAGACGCCGAGCGGCGACTGGAAGCACGGCCAGCAGCTGCTGTTGCCAGAGAGCGGACTGCCCAGCCATCCAGACGCCTACTATCACCCGCAGGTCGGCCCGCACATCAAGCTGGACAACCACGAAGGGCTACAGTCGCAGATCGTGGACGACGAGTCGCTGTCGCCGTTACTGCGCGAGCAGATCGATGCCGCCCGTCGGGTGGCCAGCGGCACGTACAGCGACGCCGATGCCGCGCTGATGTCCCGCGGGTCGGAGGCCTGGTGGAACGACTTTGCGCCAGACGATCCCGCGAAGCGCGCAGCGTGGGTGGAAGAGCGGCGCAAGTATCCGTGGGGCGACCTATGGAACGACACGATCGACGTGGCGCACGGGTACGACCTGACCGACCTGGCCACCATCGAGCGGTATGTGGCCGGCAAATTCCTGCGACGAGCGCGCGTGTTTGGGTATCTACAGGCGCCCGACCGGTTGGGCGGCGACGTCGCCCCTTATACAGGCCGCATGATAGCAGTGCACAACGTAGACCAGTGGAAGCTGGCGCGGGCGTTGGCTCTGGGCGGTATGCCGATGCCGAGCCTGGCCGTTACCCGTGAGGACCAGGTCTTTGAGCAGTTCGGCGAGATAGGATTCGTGGCGCGGCGCAGCGTGATCGACCCAGAGACCAGCATGGTCAATCAAGTATTCAGCGCCGATGCGTGGACGCCGACAGCGCCCCAAGAGCGAGGCGGACGAGGAACGCCAGAGCTCGCCGACGGTGTGTGCGAGCGACTGAGGCGCGCACTAGACCCGCTGGGGTTGCTGGGGGTCGATCGGCTTGGGCAAGAGCTCAACGACCTGCACAACGCGATCAGCTGGGGCATCTCGCGGAACGAGGCGCTGGCGCATTTCGATACGACGGGGCTGGGCAAACTGGCGTTCCTGGTCGAGAGGGGCTTGCAGCCGCCCTATCAGCTACGGCATGTGTCAGTCGCGGAGAAACTGGTGGCCATCGGCAACGATGAGCGCGTTGTGGACTGGGGCCGCACCATGCCAGCGCTGAGCCAAGAGCTGCGCACGCTGGGCTTGGTTCGAGAGTACGAGGCGTGGGTGCAGGAGCTGCTGAAGGACTGGCCCAAGCCATACCTGCAGCACAAAGACCAGAAGCTGGACTTGAATCTAGAGAACATCCTCACAGTGATGCTGGCCGAGCCGCCGCAGATCGAGCTAGATGACGCACAAACGCTCAGTGCACTGCGTGGTGCGCTAAGCCAGCGCTTTGCGTCGCTCGAGGAGATGCGGGCAGAGGCCGGCCGGCTGGTGGACCAGGCGGATGACCACGGCCGCCTAGGAGACATACGCTGGCATCTGCGCCAGTTCGACGAGGCGGTGGAAAAGTGCCTGGCGCGACAGCATAGGTCGATGCCCGGGGGCAGCTCGGGCCTGGCGTTCAACGTGATGCGGCGCTACCTGCGCACCAGCACGGGACCCAGCCTCACCGCCCTGCGCGAGGCGTTCGCGTATTGTCGGCTCGACATGGATGATGTGCGGCACGCGCTCCTCGAGGAGATACTGCCGGTCTTTGAGGAGTTCCGCCGGCTGCCGGACGCATTCCTTGAGGCCAAGCCGCAGCGGGTGATCGGCTTTGACGAGTGGGCCGGCGCGCTGGTGCCAGAGGGCGCCAGTGTCGAGCTCGAGGAGCGCCTGCGAGCGGCGGGCGTGGCCAAGATCGTGCGCTACGGCTATCTACAGAGCAACGGGCGGGCGGTGGCGCTGAAAAAGCTGCTGGCCGAAGAGCCAGACGCAGCCTTTGAGCGTACGGGGGCCGGTGGGGCCGGAGTGGAGCAGACCGACCAGCGCGCCCAGCGCAAAGAGGCGCGGTACATCATGGCGACGCCGCAGATGATGCTGTCGGGCATCGCAGACGGCGAGGTGTATGGCGACACCGCGGCCAGCGTCAGCAGGCAGGCCACGCTGCAGTCGACGATCCGCTACATGCGCCTCCTACGTGGGATGCCCGAGCATGGTGAGCGGTTCGGCGCCTACCGTGCTCTGCTGTGGGCGGCGGAGCAGGAGTATCTCGACTCGGAGCGCCCGCTCACCGAGCTATATGACGTGGCCCAACTGCCGGCCACCACGTGGACGGCTGAGGAGCAGATATGGGCGGTCCCCGAAGGGTTCGATGTGGTCACCCGCTATGACGCACTGGTGGGCGATGCGTATGAGCTGAACGCGACGGTGCGCGACTGGCTGCGCTACGGCGAGATGCCCAGATGGTATCAGACGCTATCTCGTGAGGACAGGCTGCGGCTGGCCCTGAGACTGGCGGGTGTGCAGCCGATCGCGCCCCGGGCCGACGCCGAGATGCCGACTCTGCAGCGCGATGGGCTACAGGGGCTGTGGCAACGGGCGCAGAGCAGTGTGGACTGGTGGCTGCTAGAGGCGGCCAAGGCGCTGGAAGCGTATGAGCGAGGGCCGGGGCTAGAGGACACTCTGCAGGAACGGGCCAGGCAGTACAGCAAGCTGATGGACGGCCTAGAGCCGACCCAGCGGCTGCAGGTAGCGATGTATATGGCCAGCGGCATTCCACCGCTCAAGCTGGGCATACATGAGCCCGAGACGCCGGCCTGGCACACGCCACCGCGGCCGGACTATGTCGATCTGCTGGAGCTGGTGGAGCGTCTGGAGACCATCGACCGGCTGTTGGACGAGACCGGCCCAGGGCCAGCGGGCGGCACCGCCCTCGCGGTGAAGGCCGAGGTGGCGCAGCTGCCCTGGAATATCGGCGAGTTGGGCATGGCCAGCGCCAACCCGGAGCTGTGGCGCCTGGCGCGGTATGCGTGGCCAGCGTTCCGCTCGACACGCCAGATGCTTGTGAACCTGCTGCCGAGGCGCGTGAGCGAGCGGCTCGAGGCGGCGCACGGCATGGCGCCCACGGCCCTGGGTCTGCGAATACGGCGCCACATAGACGCCGACACCCCGATGCTGTGGGATCGCACCAAGCACGCCAGCGCGATGCTGCGGTTGCTGACGATGCAGGCCCCCGAGGTGGAGCTCGAGCCCTGGATCGCTCAGGCGCCAGAGGTGGGGCTGAAGTGGCTGGTGACCCTGTTGAAGCTAGATATGCCGGATACCGGCACGTCGGTGCGGGCGCACGAGGCCCGGCTACGGCTGCTGAAGCTGTTTAGCGAGTGGGCCACCGAGAGGGACAAAGAGGACCTGCTGGTCGTGATGTTCGGCGGCATGGTGTACGAGGGCGACGCCAGCCGCATCGAGATCGAGGGCGTTGTACCGGTGCCCAAGGATGTGGCCGACAAGGCCGAAGCGGTGCGGCAGCGCGCCCAGGAGCGGCTCGCTCAGGCCCGGCCGCCGCAAGAGATGCGTCGGGCCGCGCCCGAGGGGGTGCACACCGATGCCCAAGTAGGGTACGTCGAGGGCTACGAACAGGTCGATGCGCTGCAGCGGTATACGGGCTACATGGACCAGATCATGGTACGCGAGCTGCTGCAGAACATGGTGGATGCCAGCCGGGGCCTGGGCCAGCGCCAGGTGACGCTGCAGCTGTGGTCAGACGAGCGGTTGCTGGTGGCCAAGGACCACGGCCGGGGCATGACGCCCGAGCAGGTGGTCAACGAGTTCGTCAAGATCGGCGCGACGGACAAACCGGAGGGGGCGAGCGGCGGCAAGGGCAGCGCCAAGACGGCCTTGCTGGGTAACGCGGACGTGGTGTTCGTGCGCACGGTGGCCTACGACCCGGCGACGGGCCGGATGATGGACACGATCATCTGGGGCACGGGCGAGGAGTATCTTAACAAGGGCGCGGGCCTGACGCGGGCTAGCTTTGAGGCCGGGCAGATGCCGCGCGAGGTGCTCGACCAGATGCCGGCGATGATCGCGGATGACAGCCACTGGCGCAACGCCGATGGCACCTGGCGCACCGGCACCGTGCAGGTGGAGATGGCGCGGCCGGACGCCCACTGGGGCGGGTCGCAGAAACAGCGCTCCTGGCTGCTGGCCTTTGTGAACGCGCAGCGGCTGCAGGACATCGAGGTGACGTTCGAGGTGAACGATCGCCCGGTGCGCAACGAGTTGCCCACCGACTGGGTGCAGGTGGAGACGGTCGCCGAAGGGCCGGTGGACATGGTGATCTATCGCAGTAAGCGCCAGGGCACGCGCCGCGAAGTGCCGGTGACGGTGCTGAACAACGGTCTGCCCCAGTATGAGGACACGCTCTACCTGGGCGACATGATGGACGCGCCGGATGCCCTGGTGGTGGACGTGATCAGCCACGTCAGCGCCCAGGATCGGCGCGACCCCTGGACGGCGGACCGACGCGCCCTGCACAGCGTGTATGAGTATCGCTGGAAGGACCACGTGACGGCAGGGCTGCGCCAGAGCTACCAAGACCGGGAGCGTGTGCGGCTGCAGGCGCTGTTGTATGATGAGTCGCCCGTGATCGTAACGGGTGAGCGGGGCCACGAGCTGCGGCTGGTGAGCGAGAAAGACCTGCCGAGCGAGACGCTGCGTGAAGTGGCCGGCAGGGCCTATGTGCGCTCGTGGGCGCAGGCTGTCGACCGCGCTCACCGACTGCTGATCGAGCTGCTGGCCACCGAGTCGCTGGGCTGGGCCTCGGTGCAGGGCCTGTCGGAGCCGCTGGGCTTGGGCCTGAGCGACGAATGGCACGGGGTGAACATCAAGCCGGATATGCTGGGCGGCAGCCGGCATCGCATCCTGATCAACCCGTGGTCGTTTGTGGACGAGCTGGACAGCCGCGGCGCGCGGCTGATTGACGAGGCCCTGAGCGAGACCGATCCGGCAAGGGTGGCGGAGCGAATAGACGCGGCGATCGAGGCCCTGGCCGAACGGATGCTCGATACGCTGTATCATGAGCTAGTGCATGACCGCTACTGGGACCATGGCGATCAGTTCTCGGGCAGAGTTGGGGCGCTGAGCAGCACGATCGGGACGCGGGCGCGCCTGGCGCTGGAACAGGGGATCATCGCCCTGCTGCGCCAAGGCCTGGCCAACCAGAGCGACCTGGCGCAGTTTGCGGCCGACGGCCGCCTGGCCGCGCAGGCGCCTTCAAAGGCAGGAGGAGTAGGGCGGTATGGAAGCCAAGAGAGCATCGAGAGACCCGATGGTGAGGCGGGAGACGTTGAGCCTGATGGGGATCGCGGCGGGGAACGGGGAGAGGAGCTACTTCCTGGGGTATCTGACGCGGTTGAGTCAGGAGGCGCAGTACAGCCTGGCGGAGGCGAAGCAGGCCTACGACGATTGCCTGGCGGACATGGGGACCCGGCGGCGGGCGAAAGCGCCGCTCTGGCCAGAGGTAGAGAGTCACCTGCTGACCCAGCAAGCGGTGGTGGACTGGCAGGAGAGGCAGCCGGGCCGCGAGCGGTAGCCGGCCACGAGACCTGGAGCTATGGCACCGAGGCGAACCAGCGGTTGACCCACCGGCTCAAGGTGGTGGAGCTGGACGACCTGGTGGTGAGCCACGATCTCGGGGGGCAGGAGAACCCGCGTTACCCGCAAGAGTTGCAGCCGCGCGATCGCACGCGCACGGGCAGCGTCGAGTGGGTGCAAGGGGTGGCGCCGCAGTTGGACCCCGATCGGTTGCTCTTTGACGGGCACCGGCTGGATGACGGGCCGCCGATCGTCAACGCGCAGAACCAGGTGGAGAGCGGCAACGGCCGCGCGCTGGCGATCGAGCTGGCCCAGCGCGACTTTCCCCGACGGTATGAGGCCTATCGCGAGGCGCTGATGGCGTATGCAGCCCAGTACGGGCTGGACAGCGCCGCGATCGCGGACATGACGACGCCGGTGCTGGTGCGCGAGCGCGTCACCCCGATCGCCGACGTGGTGGCCTATGTGGACGCGGCCAACAAGCCCCAGATTCAGCAGCGGTCAGAGGCGGAGCAGGCGCGGGCAGACGCGCGCCTGATCGACGATGACATGCTGGCAGACCTCAAGGTCGAGGGCGAGACCGACATCCGCGAGGCGCTGAAGCAGGAGCAGAACAAGCAGATCGTCTATGACTTTATCAAGGCGTTGGCGCCCGAGGAGCGCAACGCTATGACGACGGCCACCGGCGATCTGAGCCCGGACGGCTATCGCCGGTTCATGAACGCGCTGTACACGCGCACGTTCAGGGGCAAGCCCGGGCAGGCCCTGGTGGGGCTGCTGCTGGAGAGCCAAGAGCCGGGCATGAAGCTGATCGAGAAGGCGCTGATGGGCAGCCTGGGGCCGATGGCCAAGGCCGAGGGGCTGATGCAGGAGGGGGCGCGCGACGTGACGCTGTCGCTGGCCAACGCGCTGGCGCGGACGCTGGTGCACCTGCAAGAGCTGCGCCACAGCAAGACGCCGGTGGACGTGTATCTCAACACGCGGGCGATCTTTGTGGGTGGCGGCGACCTGAACGACTTTGAGAAGTGGCTGCTGGAGCTGGTGAGTCGGTTGGTGAAGAGCCCGACGCGACTACGCGACCTACTGGTGCGCTATGCCGAGCTGGTGGTGGCCAGTCCGGACCCTCGGCAGGGCGGCCTACTGGGGCCGGTGGAGATACCGCCCAAGGAAAAGCTGCTGGAGCGCGCGATCGTGGACGTGGCCACCGAGCGGGACGAGGACCCGGCCGATTGGATGCAGAGCGAGATCCCGCCCGACCCCGGCGTGCTGGGCTTTTTGGGCGAGGACGCCGATGTGCGCGCCGACGTCTACCCGCTCAACAAGGGGCGGTGGGCCCACAATCACAACTGGAACGCCCACGTGACCATGACCGAGGGCAAGCTAGTGTTCGGCCAGATGGTGATGTGGGGCGAGCGAGAGATATTCAACTCGGGGGCCGAGCTCGACGCCGAGGTCTGGGAGCAGGCAGGCGATGTGATGGCCAGGGAGCGGCTGCTGCGCGAGACGCTGCCGACGCACATGCGCGCCAAGGCGCCCGTGTATGCGCAGTTGGGCAGCGACCTGGCCGAGGGCGTCGAGGTGAACGTGGGCGTCGACCTGTTCGGCCGGCCGGCGGCCCCGGCCGAGGCTCCCGAGCCCTCACTCGAGGCCCCTGAGGCGCCCGCCGAGGAGCCGGTGACACCACCCGTAGAGCCCGGGCCAGCGGAAGCGGCCCCGCGGCCGACACCCAGCCCCACGCGAAGGGTCAAGCCCAAGGCCAAGCCCAGGCCACAGGCGGCGGCCCGTGACACGGGGCAGGTCAAGGCGACGTCGCCCGACGGCAGCCTGGGCGCGGTGGTGGAAAAAGGCCACCTGCTGATCGGGCACCTGGTGAGACGGAACGGCCGGCAGGTGCTGCGGCCCGAGGTGCGGGTGTCGCTGGCCGACTGGCACGACCTGGCCGACCGGCGGGCGCGCGAGCGCATGGTGCGCGAGCAGATCGGCTCGCCCTACAAGGCGCGCACGGCATCGTATGTGGATGTGGCCGAGAAGGCGGTCGAGGAGCTGATCAACCCCAAGGTCAAGCCATCAGCGACGGTGCAGGGCCTGCGGCTGGTGGGCGACCGCACGGCCTGGCGGGTGGAGACGGGCTACAGGCATGATCCGGAGACAAGGGCGGCGGACGTGCTCAAGTTCGAGCGCGACGAGCATGGCAACAAGCTGGCCGACATGGGCGTTGACGACGCGATCATGCGCGACCTGGTGGGCTATCCCGCGAGCGACGTGGTGTGGGTGACGTTCTCGCGCGAGAACGCGATGCGCTATGTGGATATGTACGGGCAGACGCTGGATGGCGCGGACTTGCCCGAGGAGTTCGAGCTGGGGGTGGGGGCGCGGCTGCTGGCCAGCGACGGAGAGGGAGGCTATCTGGTGCTGCTAGACAGGACGGCGACCGCGGCGACCGAGCCCAAGCCGAGCGACGCTCTCACGGCCGAGGAACGCGCGTTGCTGGGCAAGGCGAGCTACCGGCCCGAGTTGCTGGAGCTGCTCAAGGCCGACGAGCTGGAGACCATCCTGCGATCGGTGCAGACGGACGGCGAGCTGCCGATGGACCTCGACCCGCAGGCGTTGCGCACACGGTTCATACGGCAAAGCGTCGAGGGGGGCCGCGAGCGCAGCGGCATGCGCGCGCCACGGACGCAGCAGCCGGGCAAGCTGCCGCCGACCATGGACGAGTTGCCGCCGGATGCGACGCCGAGCGGGCTGGAGGCGACGCGGCAGATCTACTATCCCAGGGACAAGTTCAAGGGACGGGGGCGGCGGAGCATTGGCAAGCAGGTGCACTATGCCGGCATGGACATCACCGTCAACCGGGCGATGCTGGATGCGCTGGCCCAGCGGGGCTATACGGACCAGCAGATCGAGAGCATGTGGCCCGAGGACGTGGCGTTCATCTACACCAACGACATCTCGCCGCTGCGCAGCGCTGAGCTGGCGCGCTATACGGGCGAGAGCGTGGTGCGCTACAAAGACGGCCCGGTGGACGACCTGGACCGGCTGGCCGACGCGATCAGCGACGGGCGGCCCGAGAAGGGCGAGCCGCCAGATGACTGGTGGATGCGGTTCAGGGTGGCGTGGACCGACCGGGTGGCGCCGCTGGAATGGCTGGGCCAGCAGGTGGGCAGTGAGGTGTACGAGATGGCCCGCCTGGTGCCTGGCATGGCGATGCGGGGCGAGAGCCTGATCGAGCAGTATGTGCTGCCGGTGCTGCGCGACCTGACGCCGGAAGACCTGACCGACCTGGAAAGCTATATGGCCATCTTTCGCATGATCGATCTGCGCAGCCTCGACCCGGACTATACGCTGCCGGCGGCGATCAGCGACCCCAGGCGTGCGGCGGCGCAATTGATACAGGAGATCGGCGGGGACGAGGGCATGGGGCACCCGCGCATGCGCAAGATCGCGCTGGCGGCGCACCGGCTGTGGGAGATCAACCAGCAGGTGCTGCTGCGACGGGCACGCGAAGGCGGGCGCATCAGTGACGAGGCGGTGCAGGTGCTGATCAGCAAGCACCCGCACTATCTGCCGTTCTTCCGCGAGGGGATGCCCGCAGACCTGGACGTGTTCGGCAGTTTCACCAGCGCCCAGGTGGCCAACCTGGATGAGTCGTTCATCAAGTATCTGACCGAGACGGGCAGCGACAAGCCGCTGGAGAGCCCGCTGGCGCGCTGGATGACGATGCTGATCAAGAACGAAGTGGACATTGCGCGCAACGAGACCGCTCGGGAGATGATCCGCGCCCTGGAGCAGCTGCAGGAGGCGATGGGCCAGCAGTTGGTGTTCAGGGGCGACACGCCGACGGCGGACAGCGGGCGCGTGGTGTGGTGGGAGGATGGCGAGCGCCAGGTGGCCTGGGTGTCGATGCTGTACGCCAACGTGGCCAAGGCGTTGGACAAGGAGCCGGCGAACGTGCTGACGGCGCTGTTCACACCGCTGGCCAACGTGCTACGGTTGGGCGCGACGCAGCTGAACCTGCCGTTCACGGTGGCCAACGCCATCCGCGACCTGATGACGGCCTGGTACAACGAGGGCTTGCAGCCGTTTGGCGAGGCCTACTGGCAGGGCTGGCTGGCCGCGCTGACCCATAACCAGACCTGGCACGAGGCGGCGCAGGCCGGGGCGCTGGGCTCGGGCATCGGCGACACGTTCCGCAATCTGCGCGACATCGACCGGCGCAACCGGCAACTGACGCTGGGCGTGAGCGTGCGCAACTGGCAAGAGGCGCGGGCGATCGTGCCCAAGACGTGGGCGCTGGCGCGGCACATGGCGGGCCTGGCCCGTGAGGCGGTGCGGCACGGCGCGGCGGGCCAGCGCGACACGGCCCAGGACGTGATGCGGCGCTTTTGGCAGGATGCCAAGCTGCTGGTCGGGGCGGGGCCAAACCTGATTCTGAGCCTGAACGAGGTGGTGGAGACGGCCACGCGGGTGGGCGGCTATCTGCATCTCAAGCGCAAAGGGCTGAAGGAGCGCGAGATGCTGCTGCGGGCCAGGGAGATCACGATCGACTTTGCCAAGGCCGGCACGGCGATGCAGATGATCAACCGGGTGGTCCCGTTCACCAACGCGCAGGAGCAGGCGGCCATCAAGACGGCCCAGGTGCTGAAACGCGACCCGCTGCGAGCGCTGCTGGCCAGCATCCCCTTTGTGGCCACGAGCCTGCTGCTGTTCTACTACAACAAGAGGTATGAATCGAGCAAGGACATCCCGGACTATGAGTATCTGCACAACTGGCTGGTCATCGTCGACGAGGTGGAGCTGCCGCCCGACCCGGAGTATCCGAACGAGCCGTCGCGGGTGGTGCCGATCTACATCCGGGTGCCCAAGGGGCCGATCGGCGCGGCGTTCACGGCCGTGCCCGAAGCGATCCTGCGGATTGCCGGGCAATACAACGACCGGACGGCGCTGGAGAACCTGGCCAGGGCTGCCAAGGCGATGGCTGAAGCGGTCTCGCCGGTGGAGCTGAACGCGACGCTGGCCAACCCGCTGCCACTGTTCGGGTCGATGGCCGAGGTGCTGGCCAACCGCAACTTGTTCACGGGGCGGGAGATCGTGCCCGAGTATGAGCAGACTGGGCGACCGCCCGAGGAACGGTATGGCCCGGACACGAGCACGGCGGTGGTGGGCCTGGTGACGTCCTTCAACCAGGCGCTCGAATCGCTGGGCCTCGAGGGCATCAGCCCGCGGCAGGTGGATTATCTGATCCGGGCCAACACGTCGGGCATGGGCGAGCAGGCGCTGTGGCTGATGGACCTGGTGGCCCAGGCGGCGGGTTACCGGCCCGAGATGCCGGGCGCGGCGTATCAGCGCGAGCCGACGACGTGGGAGAAGTGGGCCACCAACCCGTTCAGCAAGCGGTTTGTGGGCATGCGCTCGAACGAGCGAGAGCGCATCGAGTGGGAAGACGTGCGGGCGCGTGTGCCGCAGATTCAGCGGGCCTACTATCGCAACGCCGAGGTAAAGCGTCTTGGCATCGGGGTGACGATCCCGGAGGGCACGTTGACGTTGGACGGTGAGGAGCATCGGCTGACGGCGACACAACGCCGGCGCATCATGGAGCGCACGGCCGAGCTGGCCATCCCCGCGCAGCGCGAGATGGTGCGCACCGACACCTACCAGCGCATGAGCGATGCCGAGCGCGAAGAGGCGCTGCGGGGCATCAAGAGCAGGCTGCAGGCGCATGCGCGGGAAGAAGTGGCGGCCGAGATCACAGGTGAGACGTTGGACGCCCGATGGCGGCCCAGCCAGATGCGCGAGCTGGTGCAGGCCTGGGAGGACTATCAGGGCTATGTGGCCCTCGACCCCAGCGCGGCGCCACTGACGGCAGAGCAAGAGGGGCTGGTGGCCGAGGCGCAGGCCGCCCATGACCGCATCAGGCGCGAGAACCCGCGCCTCACCGAGGCCCAGGCCTGGATCGCCTACATGCAGCATGGGGGCGATGCGGAAGCGATGCAGCTGGTGCGCCGGCAGGCCCGGGCGCGCAACCCGGAACGCGAGCGTTACCTGTGGGAGCACCCGCTGATTCAAAAGTACGGGTGGGCGCGATGACGGCGCGGCCGGACTGGAGCATGCGGGCGCCGGATGCGTCGACGCCCCAGCAGCAGGGCGTCGCCTGGCTGTCGTGCGAGGAGCTGCAGCAGTTGCGCCGCCAGGCGATCGGCTTTATCCGCTGGGTGGACAAAGTGCTGGGACTGCCGCCAACGATTCCGGACAAAGAGGTGCGGCGGCGCGAGCGCAGGAGCAGATAGGGGCTGTACACGGCGCACGATGATGCTATAATGTAAGCAATCAACTCACAGTTATGTCAGTCTGACACCCCCGGTGGGGTCACCCGCGGTGTCCAACGGTCGCAAGGCCGTTGGGCACCGCGCTTTTTTTGTTGCTCAGGAGGACACGGCGAATGGACCCGAACAGCGCGACTTCCGAGGCCACGCAGGCACAGGAGTCAGCGAGCCAGCAGATCGGCAAAGTAGCGACGCAGGGCGAGGGCACGGCCAGCCCGGAGACCACGGCGCAGAAACTCGCACGGGGCTTTGCGCAGATCGGCGGCCGCATGACTTCCGAGGCCACAGCGCCGGTACAGGAGCAATCGCAGGGTGAGGCGGCGACCGAGGATTCGGCGGCTCAGAAGCCGGTGGCGGCTCAGAAGCCGGCGGCGCCCGAGGATACGGTGGCTCGGAAGCCGGGGGCGACCGAGGATACGGTGGCTGGGAAGCCGGGTGACGAGGCGGCTGACGAGGACGCACGAGACAAGGGCGGTGATCTATCGCCCGAGGAACGCCGGCGGCGCGCCGAGCAGAGCGCCGGTGACCGCGCGCGACACCAGCAAGAGCTGGAGGCCGAGCGCGAGGCGCAGGAGCGGCGAAGGCGGGCGATGCTCGAGCTGGACGACGAGCTCTTGGGGCAAGAGGCGCGGCGGCAGATACAAGTGCAGGCCATGCGCGAGCAGGTGCTGGCCGAGGTCGTGCCTCACGTGGAGGCCAAAGTGCACCAGGACACTCGGGTGCAGATGGCCAGCGAGATGCTGGAGACGATCGACGACCTCGAGCTCAAGCAGCAGGTCGTGAGCACCTCGAGCCAGTGGCAGAGCCCGGCCGACTTTTACGCGGCCTACAACCGCGCCGTGTCCGAACGAGCAGTGCGAGAGTTTCGCACCAAGGAACTGCCGGCGCTGCTGGAGCAGGCCCGACAGGCGGCCCGGAACGAGGCGGGCGCCGAGTGGGAGTCGATGCCGTTGCCGCAACCGGACGGCGGCACGCCCCCGCCGCGGCAGTACCGCACCCCCGGTGAGCGCCTGCAGGCCGGCCTACAGCAGATCAGGCAGAGACGCTAGGTGGCTAGGCCGCCTGGGAGGGTACAGATATGGCTTATTCACTTGCAGAGCTGAAGGCAGCCGCGCCCAACGACTTTTTGAAGGGCGTGATGGATTTCTTCATCGAGGAGACCCAGTTGATGCGCAAGCTCAAGTGGGTGACGGTCGCGGGCCTGACGGCCAACGTGACCTACACCGAGGACCGCGGCGTGGCCGGGTTCTACGGCATCAACGAAGAGATCGTGCCGAACGAGATTCATCCCAAGACCCTGGCGCACAGCGTCCTGGAGCTGGTGGGCGAGGTGGAGATTCCGCGGCTGGCCAAGAAGGGCTTTTCGCAGGAGTCCATCCTGGAGATGAACACGCGCAACGAGACGCGGCGCATGGGCGAGGTGTACGAAGAGGGGATGTTCTATGGCACCGGGCAGGGCCAGAGCCTCGCGGGGCTGCACGCGCACGCCAACGGGGGCTTTATGCAGGAGATTCACCTGGCGTCGAGCGGGACGCCGGGGGCCTGCAGCCTGCTGCGGCTGAACCAGGCGATCCAGATGATGCGCGGCAAGGCGCAGGTCATCTGCATGAGCCTGAACACCTACCTCTACTTTAACGCGCTGCTCCAGGAGAAAGGCAGCTACACGACCGATCGCGACGAGTTCGGCCAGTTGGTGACCATGTACCAGGGGCTGCCCGTGATGGCGCTGCCGGTGCTGTCGGAGAAAGAGACCAATGACTCGACGACCGAGCGGTACAACGGCATCGGCGCGGCCGGCGCCGCCAGCTCTATCTGGGTGCTGAACCTGCGGACTAGCGACGGCGTATTTGGCATCCAGAATGGCGGCATGACCACCGACCACTTTGACAAGATCGAGCGCAAAGTGGGCGAAAAGGTGCGGCTGGTCTGGGACTGTGGCCTGGCGATCTACCCCAAGTGGTGCGGCGTGCGCATCGACGGGGTCGATCCGGTGGGCCAGTGGACGCTGGCCGGTGCGGCCGATGCGGCCGATGCTGGTGAAACCGAGACCTAGAGTAGCAAGCCGGGGGAGCGCGATCTCCCCCGGCCAGTGTGAGGCCAGCAGCCTCGTGGAGGGACGATATGGCGTACGCAGACACTGCAGCCCGCAGCGTGCTGGAGAGCTGGGGGCAGTTTCAGGTGGTGGTGGCCGCGGCGGTCAAGAAGGGCGACCTGCTGGGCTACAACAACGGATGGGTGCTGGCCGATGCCAACGGCGGGGTGCCCGCCGAGGTGGTGGCGCAGCACGATGCCGACGCCGGCGACGCGCACGTGCGCGTCGCCCGTGGCGCGGTGATCGAGGGGCCGACGGGGGCCACCGCGGGTGGCGCCATCTACTTGAGCGACACGGCCGGCGGCACGAGCGACACCCCCAGCGCTACCGCCACGCAGGTGGTGGGCAAGGCGATCAGCGCAACCTGCCTGATGCTCGACCCGGGGCGCTATCAGCTCAAGATGAGCACGAGTATGGCCTTTGCCCACGGCGATGCGGGCAAGATCATTTTCGTCTCCCCCTTCGCCTGCAGGGTGACTAAGGTCAGCGAGGTACATGCCACGGCGGCGGGGCAGGCAGGCACGCTCACAGTGGAGCGTCTACAGGGCACAGAGGCGCCGGGCGCCGGCGACGACCTGCTGGGCGCGACCAAGATCGACCTGACGGGCACGGCCAACACGGTGCAGAGCCCAGCGTTGACGGGCACGGCGGCCCACCTGGTGCTGGCGGCCGGTGACCGACTGGCGCTCAAGCTGGCCAGCGGTGCATCGACCACCTTGGCTGGCGCCTGCGTGACGGTCGAGATCGAACGAGCTTAGCAATCCACAGCAGACGTAGAGGGGGGCCGAGCGCGCTACGCTGCCGGCCCCCTCTTGTGTAAGCAGGTGAGCCATGGGCACGACCCGGCAGGCCATACGGCAACAGGTGGGCTATGACCTCGACGAGTTGCTGGTGGGCACGCTCACCCTGGCCACGCCGACCACGGCGAGGGTATGGGAGCTGGCCGACCTGCAACGCCATCCGCAGGACCTGCAGGGGAGCTGGCTATACGTGACCAGCGGCGCCCTGGCTGGCAGCGAAGTGCGCCTGGGCCAACTGGAGCCCGCCAGTGGCACGGTGACGTTGGCCACTCCAAGCTGGCGACCGGAAGGGGGCCAGCCGGCGGCAGGCGACGGCTTTGAGATACACCGACTGCTACCAGCCACGACATTGAACCGCATCATCAGGGAGACGGTGCAGCGCCTGGGGCGCGTCGTCACCCACGAGCTCACCATCCCCGGCAGCCAGACCACGAGCTACGACCTCTCGCCGCTGGAGCAGGTGAGCGAACCCAGCCAGGTGCTACGGGTGCGCTACCGCCGTGGGCGTGAGGCTGGCGGCTTTGCGTATCGCACGGCCAAGTGGCACCGCGTCGAACGTGAGGCGGGCGGGCTGGTGCTGACCGTGCGCCCCTACTATGCCAATACGCAGGACACGATGCTGCTGGACTGCTGGGAGCCGTACGACGACCTGGCCAGCGACGAGGAGGAGACCGACTGCCCGCGCGAGTGGGTCGAGTCGGCGGTGCGCGTGCGGGTGTATGAGGAGCTGATGCGGCGCGGGCCAGGCGAGAGCGTGCAGCACTATATGGGCCTGCTGGCCGACGAACGCCAGCGGCTACAGCGCCACTCGTATCGCTATGGGCCGGGCGTGCGCGTGCGCCTGAGCATGGCCAACCGCGGCGGTGACTAGCGATGGCGCGCCCCAACCCGGTCTATGACATCGAGATCGATGGCCAGGGCTATATGCTCGAGCGCGGTCGCCAGGGCAGCCTGAGCAAACGCGCCTGGCAGGTCAAGCCCCGTTACGCCAGCCTGGTGCAGCAGAGTCCGCTGGCCGGCCGCACCAACCCGCAGCACCCCCTGGTCGAGGCGATGGAAGTGTGGCCGGACCTGGCCGGCGGTTACGGTGACGACGACCAGGGGCTGCCAGGGCGCTACCGCTATGCCGAGAACGTCGACTGTCGCTTTCGCGGGCAGGTGATCCCCGGGCCGCAGGTGACGCTGACGAAGGTGGCCACCGCCACCGCGGACGTGAACGCCTGGGCCGAGGTGGACGGCCGGCTGTTCTTTAGCGCGGGGCGCTACGTGTTCGAGGTGGCCACCCTGGACGGCGCGGTGACGCAGCGCTGCGACCTGGGCGAGGACACCAAGGTTGTGGACATGGTGGCGTTCGGCGGGCAGGTGCTGGTGAGCATCGGCCTGGGGGCCTCGTTCTGGGTGCTGACGCCCGGGGCGACGCCAGCGCAGGACACCTGGACTGCGGCGAACGACAACATGGGCGTCACCTATTGGGCGGTGGTGCGCAACACGCTGTGGGCGGCCACGAGCAAGGCGGCGATCCAGGCGCTGAGCGAGGGGGCGGAGCCAACGCAGTCAGAGAACTGGGGGGCGACGTACACCATCGGCGACCAGGCCTTGGCCATCACAGCGATGCGAGCGCAGGGCGACTTTTTGTACATCGGCAAAGAGAACGGCCTGCACGTGGTGGACTCGGGCTGGGAGGGCGTGGCGGTGACGCCCGAGCTCGAGTCGGCGGTGGACGCGGCCAACTGCCAGAGCATGGCCCAGTGGCACGGGCGCTGGTATGTGCCGCACGTGCGCGGCCTACTCACCTACGCGGCCAGCGAGTATGGGCATGCGATCGGATCGGCGACGCCACACGCCACCGCGGGCATGGACAACCCGGCCCGAGGCCGGGTGCTGGCGCTGGCGGGTGACGATCAGTGGTTGTACGCGACCATCTACGACGGGGCGGGCAGTTGGCTGCTGGCCGCCCGTGAGGCGGCCGAGGGCGAGCAGCCCTATGTGGGGCCGCTGGTGTGGCACACGCTGGCGAGGATCAAGGGCCAACGTTGCGCCAGCCTGCACCTGACGGGGCTATTCAGCAACCCACGCCTGTACCTGGGCATCGGGCACGACGTTGGGCATGTGGTGCTGCCGCGTCAGGGGGCCAACCCCCTGCAGGACCCGAGCTGCGAGTATGCCCTCACCGGCAGTGTCTACCTGCCGGCCCACGACATGTATGCGCCGGCGACGGCCAAGCTGTGGCGGGCGGTGGCCATCGAGGCGGACGAGCTGACCCTGGCACGCTACATCGACGTCGACTTTCGGCTCGACAAGGCGGGGCCGTGGACGCATGTAGGGCGGGCGAACGTGTCGCCGAGGCACGTGTTGGCGCTGCCGGCGCACGGCCAGGCGGGCCACACCATCGAGCTGCGCCTCACCTACACGATTCCGCTGGCCAGCAAGCCGGTCAGGATCAGGCGGGTGACGCTGTATGGCGCCGAGCGGCCCGAGTCGTTGGACCAGATCGCGGTGGTGATCCGCTGCGCCGACCGGCTGCCGTTGCGGGGCGGCGGGCAGTGCTCGCGGAACGCCGAGGAGATACGCGAGACACTCAAGGCGCTGGGCCAGGCGGCCCGCAGCGTGGAGCTGGTGGACACCGTTGGCCAGGCGCGGCGTGTGCTGGTGCAGGCGGGGATTAGCGAGGAAGAGGCCGAGCAGGAGGGCGCGCAGCCCCGCGAGGTGCTGTTGACGGTGTATATGACGCCATTCGAGACCAGCGAGACGCGGCCCGCGACGGGCACGCCCTTTATCGTGGGTGAGAGCCTGGTGGGCGGGCCGGACGTGCTGATGTAGGAGGGGGCGATGCCGACGAGTTTCACCAGAGCAGTCAAAGGCGAGCCGTTGCCGGCGGCGCTGATCAACGACATCTTGGACGCCCTCGAGGGCGTGGTGGGCAAGGGCGTGTCCATCCGGGCCACACAGGTGGAAGACCCGGACAACTATGCGATCGACGTGCAGCAGCACGACACGGTGCGCGGCCTGGTGGCTCGGTTCCGAGGCCCCGACGGCCAAGTGTTGCTGGCTATCACCCGCGACGGTCTCACCATGGCCGACGGGGTGACGCTGGACGGCCTGGCGCCAGGCAGCCACATGCACACGGGCGCCGAGGGCCAGGGGCCGCAGATACCGACCGGCGGCCTGGCCGATGGGGCGCTGTCGGCGGACGAGGCCGGCCGCGCTCAGATGCAGGACGGCTTTGTGACGCTGGACAAGCTGGCCTTTCGGGGCGGCTGGACCAACGACCAGGCGGGGCCTTTGCGGTTCGAGGTCAAGACGGTGAGCGTCACCCTGACGAGCGGTGACGACAACAAGGCAGCCAGTGCGAGCTGGGACACGCCGTTCGAGACGCTGCTAGGGGCCTTTCTGGGGCCGATCAGCGACATCACGGGCAAGGACATCGGGCGCAACTCGGTGTTCTTTGCGGCGATGGACGCGAACGGGTTCACCGTGCGGGCGGCTTCCTCGGGCGGAGCGGCGACGACCTACACGATCCGAGTGCTGGGCGTGGGCATTGGAGTGGGGGGTGAAGGATGAGGGCGATCGCGGGCGTAGGGCTGACGAGCATCATTACGCCGGTGGGGCCGGCGCACGAGCGCTTTGTGCAAGAGGCCTGGCAGAGCCTGCTGGCCCAGAGAGGCGAGCGCGTGCGGCACTGGGAATGGGTGCTGGTGGCCAACGGCGGCGCCGACCTATCACGCTGGGCCGACGAGCCGAACGTGCGCGTGCTGGAATACGACAGGCCGATGGAGGGCGGGCGGGCCAGCATCGGCGCGCTCAAGCGGCAGGGCTTTGAGGCCGCACGTGGCGACGTGTTGGTGGAGCTGGATGCCGACGACCTGCTGACACCATGGGCGCTGGACACCATCGCACGGGCGTTTGAGGACCCCACAGTGCAGTTCGTGTACAGCAACAGCGCCCAGTTCGAGGACGGCACCTGGGCGCCCAGCAGCTACTCGGAGCGCTATGGCTGGCAGAGCCGCCCCTACCGCACGGCGGCGGGCCACGAGTTGATCGAGATGGTGGCCTTTCCGCCCACGCCGCACGCCCTGCGCCTGATCTACTGGGCGCCCAACCATGTACGCGCCTGGCGGGCAGCGGCCTACAGGGAGCTAGAGGGGCACGACTCCCAGCTCTGGGTGGGTGACGATCACGATCTGGTGTGCAGGACGTACCTGCGCTATGGCGCCCGTGCGATGCGGCATATCGACCAATGCCTGTACCTGTACCGCATCCATGGGGGGAACAGCTGCCAAGTGTGGAATGCGGACGTGCAGCGCGTCACCCAGAGCAACTACCGGCGGCACATTGCCGCGATGGCCGAACGGTGGGCCAAAGACACGGGCCTGCGGATGATCGACCTGGGCGGGCGTTTTCGCCCTGCGGAGGGCTATGAGGTGTGGGACCTGCACGGGCAAGTGCCGGTCGATCTGGAGCGGCGCTGGCCGGCGCGGGCCGGCGAGGTGGGCATTCTGCGGGCGGTCGACGTTGTGGAGCACCTGGCCGATCCGATTCACACCATGAATGAGGCCTGGCGGGTGCTGGCGCCGGGCGGCTGGTTCTTTATCGAAGTGCCCAGCACGGACGGGCCGGGCGCCTGGCAGGACCCGACGCACAAGAGCTACTGGAATCACAATAGCTTTCACTACTACACGCACGAGGCCCTGGCCCAGTACATCCGCCCCGAGTTCGACGGCAAGTTTCAGTTGGGCTGGCTCGAGACGTTCGAGAGCGAGCTGCTCGCGGGCAGGGTTCCATATGTGCGGGCGCACCTGATCGCGATCAAGCCGGGCATGGAACGGATACCGGGCGAGGTGTGCTGATGACCGAGCTGCCGCCGAGACGGTGGGCCAACAACCGTCACCAGGCCGACCTGAACGGCATGATCGCCGTTGTGACCGAGGTGCTGAATGGTGAGGCCGGCGTGCAGGGGCCGCAGGGCGAGCCTGGCCCGCAAGGGCAGCAGGGCTGGCAGGGCGTGCAAGGGCCGACCGGCCTGCAGGGGCCGCGCGGCTATCAAGGCGACCAGGGGCAGCAGGGCTGGCAGGGCATGCAGGGGCCGATGGGCGTGCAGGGGTTGCGCGGCTATCAGGGCGACCGCGGGCCACAGGGCTCGCAGGGTGACCAAGGGCTCACTGGCGCCCAGGGGCCACGCGGCTGGCAGGGAGATCAGGGGCACCAGGGCGTGCAGGGCCACCAGGGTTCGACCGGCGCGACAGGAGCTCAAGGCGACCAGGGGGTATCTGGGCAACAGGGGGCGCAAGGCACAGCCGGTCCGCAGGGGGCGATGGGTCCTCAGGGCGAGAGCGGCGCTCAGGGCGACCAAGGGGTGACGGGCGCGCAAGGCGAGCGCGGCGAGATAGGGCCGCAGGGACAGCAGGGCTCGACCGGTGCGCAGGGCGAGCAGGGCCAGAGCGGGGCGCAGGGGCAGCAGGGCGCGAGGGGTGCGCAGGGCGAGACCGGCCCCCAGGGCGCGGTGGGCGCTCAGGGCGACCAGGGCGTGACGGGCGCGCAGGGCGATCAGGGCGCGGCGGGGGCGCAGGGATATCAAGGGGCACAGGGAGCCACCGGGGGCACCGGCGAGGCGGGGGCAGACGGCCCTCAAGGCCCACAAGGATCGGCGGGCGCGCAAGGCCCCAGCGGCGCACAGGGCGCTCAGGGGCAGATCGGGCAGCAAGGCCCGACCGGGCCGCAAGGTGACCAGGGCGCGAAGGGCGCCCAGGGCGTGACCGGCGCACAGGGTGCACAGGGGCAGATCGGCGAGCAGGGGCCGACCGGGGTGCAAGGTGACCAGGGTGAGCTGGGGCCGACCGGCGCACAAGGCCCGCAGGGCGAGGTGGGCGCACAAGGCCCGACGGGACCGCAAGGCGACCAGGGCGAGAAGGGGGCGCAGGGCGTGACCGGGGCACAGGGTGCACAGGGACAGGTAGGTGCGCAGGGCTCGACGGGGGCTACGGGGGCACAAGGCCCACAGGGCGCCCAGGGCTCGCAGGGGCTGCTGGGCGACGCGCTGGCCTCGGCCGTCACCATCGAGTCGGGCGGGCACTTTATGATCGGCAGTGGCGACCTGGACGACGACCTGACGGGCATGCTGCTGAATGACCAAGCACTGATCGGGCAGACGACCGGCGCGGACAACCTAGTGCTGGGCAACCTACGCACTCGCTACGGCATCGGCGCCCAGGACGCGATGGGGGTGGGCATCGGAGACTATGGCACGGGCAACTATCTGCGGTATGAGCCGGCCGGGGGCTTTGCACTCCGGGCTGGCGCGGGGGCGATAGAGGTTGACGACGACGGCCTGGGCCTACAGTCTGCGACGTTGCTGGAAAAGCAGCGCACCCTGCGGTTCTTTATCCGCGACTGGGCCGGCGATGCCGTGCGGCAGAGCGCGAGCAACGGGTCGGGCTATGCCGATCTCGGGGTCCTGTACGCGATTGCGGGGGCCGCAGGCCTGCAGCTCAGAGCGCGACGGCTACAGCGATTTTTCAACGGCGCCTGGCACGACACGGGTAGCAGCCTCACGATCGAGGCCGAGAACGTTGACAGCAGCAAAGCGGGTAGCAGCATCAGGCTGGAGCCCAGCAACAGCTACAACGCCGGCATCATCATGCAAGGCGCTGCCGACACCACCTATGGGGTGCGCATTGACGATAGCCTGCTGCTTACGGACGACCTGGTGGTGCGCCGCAACGGCGCCGACCACATCGGCTATGTCTATGTGCCACTGGCTACACCCGCGACCAACGCTGACTGGGATGGAGACGATAAAACGAGCGCCAACCGGGGCGTGATGGACCTCAGTGAACTGTATGGCATTCCCGCCGGCGTCAAGGCCGTCAACGTGTTCATGCTGTCCTACTCAACGGTCGCCGGCAGGCAGTGCCTGCTGTCCACAACGAGCGACCTGGCGACGCTGCAACTGGTGCAGCGCCACCGCACCGCAAATCTGGGATACCCCCACACAGCCATCGTCAACTGCGATGCGAACGGCGACATTTACTACTGGTGCGACCTGAACGCGACATTCTCGACCGATATCCGCATTCTGGGCTATTGGATCTAGGAGGTGAGACCGTATGAGACTGTTGCACCCCTGCCCAGGGGCCTATATCACGCACCGGTTTTCTATCGAGCACCCCGGCCTCGACCTGGCAAAGGGGGCAGGCGCGCCGATCTTGGCGACGCACGACGGCGTGGTTACGGTGGCCGGCTGGGATACGCAGGGCTATGGCAACCGCATCGACCTGACCGGCGGCGAGGTGATGACGCGCTATGGGCACCTACAAGGCTTTGCCTGCCGGGTTGGTGAGCAGGTGCGCGCCGGACAGACAATCGGATACATGGGCAATACGGGGAACGTGGTTGCCATCAAGGGCGACGGGACGCACCTGCACCTGGAAGTGATACCGTTGCCGCGCAACTGGAACGATGGCTATTGGGGGCGAGTAGACCCCGAGCCGCTACTTGTACAAGGAGCACTAGGGATGGGCAAGCAGGGTTTTGGGCCCTATGTGGCCAGTTACCAGACCGGCGCCGAGAGCGGGCCAAGCGTGGATGTGATCGTCAATAGCGACATGCCGTACGTGGGGCAGATTTTCGAGGGTGGGGTGTTCGATGGCCCTCTGTGGAGCGGCCCCAGGCCCAAACGGGTGTTTGCGCGGTTCTGGATCGAAACGCCACAACTCAAAGGCGACGCCTATGAGCACACGTTCATGGCTCGCGGCGCCCAGGGCGCGGAGGAGTATGTGGCGCTGCTGCGGCCGCGCTATGACGCCGCCAAGGCGCGTGGCATCCTCGACATTCTGGGCCCGAACGAGCCGCACCCCACCGACGCGGAGTGGCCGGCGTACATCGCGTTCACCGAGCGTTGGATCGCGCTGCTGGCCAACATGGGGCTGCGCCCGTGGGTGTGGTCGTTCTCGAGCGGCACGCCTCGAATCGAGACAGTGCCGCTGTGGGCGCACACGGTGACGCAGGCCAGGGCCGCCGGCGGCGGCTTGAGCATCCACCACTACAACGCGCCGCACCTGCTCAACGATCCCTTCAACGAGTGGCCGCAGTATGGCGACCAGTGGTACAGCCGCCGATTCGAGCTGGTGATCGACACGCTGTACGCGGCGGGCGCGCCTCGCGGCGACGACTGGTATCTCATCTCCGAGTACGGCATCGACGGGTTGGGCATCGGCTGGAACGGCGACCCCGCCTTCAAGGGCAAACGCAAACGCTACGGCTGGCGCGACTGGGGCGACTGGGGCCTCACCTGGGACACCTATCGCGCCGAGCTGGAGCAGGCAGCGCAGTACATCGAGGCGCGGCCGGAGATCATCGCGGTGCTGCTGTTCATCTCGCACCCGCGCCCCGATTGGCAGACGTATAACCATGATGTAGCACAACTCTCCTGGATGGCGGTACGGTGGCAGGGGTACAAGGCCCAGCCGGTGCAACCGCCGGTGGTAGAGCCCGATCCGGACGACGCTATCGAGGCAACGATGGAGAGCATCGTTGCCGAGGGGCAGCAGGCGGTGATCCCGTACAACCCGGCGACGGCCTTTGCGGCGGCTGGCCGGCGGCGCGGCTTTGTGCCAGGCAGCGACGAGTTCCGCACGGTGCTGGACGGTGTGACCTACGTGGCGCAGATGTGGCGTGACCCGCGCGAGGCGGGCCTGGAGCCGGCCTTCCCCAGGCAGTACTGGACGGTCTGCCGTGAGGGCGACTGGGGCAATGTGATGTGGTGGGAACGAGCGAACTAGGTGGCGCGATGATGGTTTGGCCGGAATCATTGCTGAGCTTGCTGGCGACGGCCCTGGGCAGCGCCGTGATCACGGCGCTGATTACGGGGTTGTTTCAGCGGCGGAAAGTGCGGGCTGAAGCGGCGGCGACAGTGGCAACCACCTGGCGGCAACTGAGCGAGGCGCAGCAGCAACGTATAGCGCATCTTGAGCAGCGCCTCGATGCGGAACGGGCCAGGAACGACATTCTGGAGAGGCAGATGTGTGAGCTGCAGGAGCAGTTAGGCGAACGGGGCGTGCGCATGGCTGAACTCCAGGCAGACAACGTGCGCTTGCGGGCCAAGAACGCCGAGCTACAGGCACAGGTGGTGGCCATGGAAGCCAGGCTCGCAGCGGTTCAGCACCAGGTCGAAGAGCTACAGCGACGTCTGACTGCGGTGTGCGAAGAGCGAAATGATCTGTTGGGCCGCCTTGAGGCAGCGCGGAAGGGAGAGGAGACATGATCCCTGATGGTGCGTTGACGTTTACTCTGTGGGGCCTCCCGGGCCTGGTGCTGGTGATGGGCATCATGCAGCTTATCAAGCGCGTGTGGCCCGAGCTGAAAGACCGTCGAACGGTGCTGGCGAGCATGGGCGTGTCGGTGCTGCTGGCCGGTGTAGCGCAGCTCTACCAGGTGGCCACGGGCGCGACCGAGCCGGTGCTGGTGCAGGTGCTGGACACGGTTGGCGCTGGCGTGGTGGTGGGCCTAGGGGCCGGCGGGTTCTGGAGCCTGGTCAAGCCCCGACCACCGGGGGCTGAGCTGGCTGAGGCTGCAGAGGAGTGAAGGGAGCCCCGGGCGATCGCCCGGGGCTCCCTTTAGGCGTAGGGGATGGGGCCAGTGGTGAGCAAAATGTGTGCGATAGGAGTACCCACTCCATTGGGAGGGGCATTGACACGGTATATCCATTCTAGTATGGTTGGTCTGCT
>DAIRUQ010000017.1:0-40591 GCA_036803245.1 Chloroflexota bacterium
TCGACGACGGCCCAACAGACGCGGACAATCCAGCCCCTGACCATGGCCGCGCAGTTATTGACCACGCCGACACTCACCGAGACCATCGGCACGCTGGTCATTCCCGCTCTCGATCGCGAGGTCGCGATCGTCTCCGTGGGCTGGCACGCTGAGGATGTCGACGGGGCCCACGTCGCTATCTGGGATACGGTGGATGGCGCGGTAGGGCATCATCGCGGCACGGCCCCTCTTGGCGGGGAAGGCAACTGCGTGCTCAGCGGCCACAGTGGTGCCGAGCAAGGTGGCGTATTGGCCGGCATCTGGGACCTCGAGCCAGACAGCCGCCTCGTGATTGCGGACGCGTTGGGAAACGAGTTCGCCTATCGCGTCGTCTCGGTAGAGTCGTTCCAGGAGACCGGGGTCAGCCTGGAGCAGCGCCTCGCTCACGGGGCGGTGATGGAGCCCACCGACGATGCGCGCCTCACCTTGATCACCTGCTGGCCCGATTGGGCCTATACCCATCGCGTGGTAGTGGTGGCGATTCCTGATGTGAACTGAACCATGTGGCGAACCGGGGCGGAGCGGACCCAAGATTCGAGATCTGAACGGAAGAACGCCGAGCAGGAGGTTCCCATGGACGGGACGCGCGAGCGGTCAGAGAGAGCGCGGGGCATCGGGGCACTGCTGCCCATTGGGCTCGCGCTGCTGATGATGCTGGCGGCATCGTTGGCGGTGGCGGCCGAGCCCGGTTGGGTGGAGAGGGAAGGCGCAGCGCCCGAGGCGACCATACCTGACCCACCCGACTATAGCATCTCTGGGGTGGTATTCCATGATCGGGATGGCGATGGCGAATACGCCGACGATGGCTCGGAGCCGGGCATCGGTGGCGTGGTGGTATCGCTGGAGCCGGGCGGCCGCACCTGGACTAGCAACACCACCGACGAGTGGGGGCCGATCGGCGGCTACTGGTTCGATAGCCTCGCTCCAGGGCAAACGTATACCCTCACCTGTGAGGCCGTGCCAGGCTATGTGAGCACCAGTCCCGCGCAGGTGACCGGCGTGACGTTGGGCAGCGGCGGCACCATCCCGGGAACCGGTCCAGCGATCGTGCACTTTGGCAAGGCCATGACCGCCACCGTCGAGATCCAGCTGGAGCTGCAAGGGCGGCCCGGGCCCCCCGACGTGAGCTGGTCGGTGCCGGTGACCTATACTGTCGGTGGCGTCTATACCGACGTGGTGAGCGCGTCGGACCTCTATGGTCGCGTCGCGATCGAGGGAGTGGTGGAGGGACGACGCGACCTGGCCGTCAAGAACCTGCACACCCTCTCAACGCGGCTTCGTGACGTGCAGATCACGGCTCCGACCACGGTGATCACCATGACGCTCCTGGAGGGTGATGCCAACGATGACGACACCGTCAACTCGGCCGACACCGGGGTGCTCTCGGCGGGGTACTGGCGGGCTTGGGGCCAGCCCGGATTTGAGCTGGGGGCCGATTTCAACGAGGACCGCTATATCGATGCACGCGACGCCTCGCTCCTGGCCGCCAACTTTTTCGAGAGTGGGCCGGTCGAGGCGACGGCGGGCGTCCTGGCGGAGACCCCGGCCCTGCGACTGACGCCCTCTACGGCGACGGTGGATGTGGGTGACTTGTTCACCGTGACGGTGGCCATCGAGAGCGGTGGCAGGGCTGTACAGGCTACCGATGTCTTTGTAGACTATGATGCTCGCGTGTTGCAGGTGGTGGACGTAGCGGGCCAACCCGATAACCAGGTCCACCCGATCACCGACAGCCTGGGGGTGGTGGTCCGGAATCAGGTGTTGGCTTCTGATGGCGTGATAGGCTATGCTGCGTTGAGCGCCAGCGACTATACGCCGGGCGCCTATGTTGATCTTTTCGCGATCCGGTTTAGGGCCATGCGGCCAACCGGCGATTCGGCCACGATGCTAGCGTTCATGAATAGCGTGGCCAGCCGGCAGGTAAGCCGCCTGTGTATCGATGGCTATGACGAGCTCATGAACCGCTACGATAGCGCCATCACCGTGGAAGGGACGAGTATGTGGCTGCCCAACGTAAGGCGGAACGGATGAGGTCCGGCCGTCGTGGCGCTGCCAGGCGCATCGGCGTTGTGCTGGTGTGCCTGGCGGCCATGCTCGCAATGGGCAACCTCACCGTGGCCGATGAGCGTGACGCCACCCTGCGGCTGCCGCTGGTGGCGCGCCACGCGTCGGCCCCCTACCCGGTGAATCGGGTGGGCGTCGGATTCCTGGGATACGGTGCCCTGGAGGACTATCCTCTGGAGCAAGTGCCCTTTGGGTGGTATTCGGACTATAGCTACAGGACGGCGCCGCAGCGCCCCAATGGCGTGGCCTATGTCCAGCTCTTGCCCGTGGGCTCGGGCTATCCCCCCGATTGGGCCAGGGTCGAGGAGGCCGTGCGGGCGAACCCCGGGTCGGTGTGGATCATCGGCAACGAGCCCGAGTGCGCGATCACGGACGGTGATGGGAACCCGATGCAAGGGAACCTGACCCCTCAGGAGTACGCCGCCATCTACCACGACTATTATACCAGGGTAACTGGCTGGGATCCCACGGCTCGGTTCGCCATCGGCGGGGTGGTGCAGCCCTCGCCAGCCCGCTTTACTTGGCTGGAGAAGACTCTCCAGTCCTATCGTAGCAGCTACGGCCGAGCGATGCCCATCGATGTGTGGACCCTCCACAACATGATTCTGGAGGAACAGCCAGATAACCAATGGGGCGGAGGGGTGCCCAAAGGGCTGTCAGCTTGGGATCTGAGCCAGGCCCAGACCCGGTACTCGTGGTGGCCGATCAAGGAGCGCCTGGTAGGCGGGCTGATGCGCTACGAGCCTTGCGATAACCGGCGCCCCGACTATTTTGAAAAGCAACTGTGGGCCTTTCGGCGTTGGATGGCGGCCAATGGCTATCGAGATAAGGAGCTCTGGATCACCGAGTACGGCGTGCTCTATCCGGCGGTGCGCAGCGAGACCTACTGGCCCTTGTTCAATGGTGGCCGCGTGTGTGATGATCAGGGCAACTGCTGGATGGAGTCGATCAGCTGGTATGGCGGCACTTGCGAGGGGCCCTTTCCCGGCAGCATTGCGCAGGCCGAGACCATGGGAGCCGATCTGGTCAAGGCGTTCATGTCGCGCACGCTGGACTATGCCGCCTACGCCAGGGATGCTAGCTATGGGATGCCGAGTGACAGCAATCGATTGGTGCAGCGCTGGCTCTGGTATAGTCTGAACGGCAAGTCCCATGATGAGGATCCCCACCACGGGTTCAACGGGAGCCTTGCCAACTGGCAAGCACCGCACGATCTGACCGAGTACGGTCTGCACTGGGAGGCGTACTTTGGCCAGTAGCACGCGAGGCCCTCGGCGCCAATGGCTCATTTGGCTGGTGGTCGCCCTGGTGGGGCTGGGCCTGTGGGCGCCACTGGGTTCCTGGGGCGGGACCGGCTCGGCCGGCACGGTGCCCCGTACGCCGCCGCCAACCTGGACGCCCCGTCCACGGACGGCGACCCCGCGCCCTACGGCACCGCAACCACCTCCGACGGCGCCTGCGGCCACGCCCGTCCCGCAGCCCGATGCCTGGCTGGGGCTGCATGCCACCTACGAGGTGCTGGCGCCGGGGCAGGTGGTAACCGTAGAGCTGACGCTACATAACGGCGGCGGAGCGCCGCTGCCTGGGGCGGTGGTTACCCTGCCCTGGCCGACCACTTGGGCGTTGGTGGGATGGCGGGCTGATCAGGGCGCTGCCACACTTGCCGGCTCCGAGCTGAGTTGGCGACCTGATGACCTGGGTGCCGGCCAGACGAGCCGTCTATACCTGACGGTCGAGGTCACCGAAGACTTGTTGCCGGGGACGCACCTGGATTTGATGGCCTCGGTGACGTGGGCCTCAGAAGCACGCGAGAGCAATCGGCTGTCGCTGGTGGCCCCGCGCGCTCTGCTTCCGGTCACGGGCGGGGGATGATTGATGCCTGCCTCGGGGTTGGCTTTGCCTCCTCTGGTCGCGCTGCCGCTGCTGCTGCGCCACCTCCCCTGGGTTGTTGGCTTGGCGCTGCTCTTGACGGCGTGCGGCCTGGGTTGGCGCGGTTGGGCTGGCCGGCGTGACGTCCCGCTGTGGCGCTGCCTGCTGACGCGGCGTGGGCTGATCCTGGGCGGTGGCGCGTTGGTTCTAGCTGGTCTCGCCCTGAGCGTCGCTGGGATGGCATGGCGCGTTGTCTTTGGGGTGCTGCTCGGAGCCTACCTGGGCGGGTGTGCGCTGACGCACTTTGGGCGCGACGTCTGGCCGGCGACCGTCGCCGCCGACTGCTCGGGCAGCACTGATCAGCCGCGCGAGCCCGGGCCGATTCCTGGCTGGCTCTACCCGACGCTCTGGGCGGCAGTGGCCATTCCACTCTGGTTCCCTGACTCGCGGCTCCAGGCCACCATCCTGGCTCTGGCGTTGGTGGGGACTAGCCTGCTGGTGGTGGCCGTCTTGGGGGTGCGGCCAGGTGTCTCCGTGGCTCATGCGCCCGCCCTCGTTGTGCTCATCACGGCGGCGCTGGTCTCGGCATGGCTGGGCGGCGTGGAGGACCTTACCGTCCCCAAGCTGACCGGATTGCTGCTGGGCCTTTATGGGTTCTGGGCATTGCGACGTTGGCATGGTGCCGGGGCATCGCTGGTCACTTTGGCTCTCTGGTGTGGGGCGTTGACGCTGGGCTTTGCCCTGGTGGGATTGGTCGGCGGCCTTCGGCCCACCAAGGTCGGTCCCCTGGGCGATCTGTTGGCCCGGATGCCCAGGCTGGTCCAGTCGTTGCCGGGAACCCAGCACGGCCGCGTGAGCATGAACCAGCTCGGTGGGGCCATCGTGCACGTGGCCCCGGTGCTGATCGCGCTGGTGACCTGCTTGCCTCGCTCCGGCGCAAGGCAGCACGACTACACCTGGCTGGGATGGGTGCTGAGCCTGTTCGGGTCCGTGGCCCTCCTGGCCGCGCTGGTCCTCGCTCAATCGCGCTCGGCCTGGGCCGGCATGGTGACGGCGTTACTGGTGCTGCTGTTGGGTCGCGCTCGCTGGGGCCCCTGGGCGCTGCTGGTGCTGCTGCTTGGAGGGCTGGGAGCCTGGATAGCTTGGGGCCAGTCGGCGATCGCACCACGGTTGGTGCAGGCGCTGCTGGGGCCGCTCCCCACCCCGTGGGGCACGGTCACCCTGCGCGGTAGGCTCTCCATCTGGGAGGACGCAGCCAGCTACATTCTGCGAAATCCATGGCGGGGGCAGGGGTTGGGCGTCTTTCGGCTGGAGGGCATCCAGGACCTGGCCGGGCGTTCGCCCATCGACGTGGGCATGCCACATGCCCATAATGTCTGGTTGGGCGTCGCGTACGACCTGGGGCTGCCGGGGCTGGCCGCCTATCTGAGCCTCCTGCTCACTGCCGCCATCGATGGCGTCCGGGCGCTGGGCCGTCTCGAGGGTCCTCCCCGCCAGGTGGTGTTGGGTGCCCTGGCGGGGTTGGCGGGCGCACATGTCTATGGGCTGATGGACGCGGTTGCACTGGGGGCCAAGCCCGGGGTGCTGTTCTGGATGCTGCTGGGCCTTCTGAGCGTCGTCCACCAGTGCGCGGCCAGCCGACCGAGTGAGGCCCCTGGGCGATTTGCCCACGCGCCCGGTCAGGTCTAGGATAGGCCCCCATTCGGTTTTCCGCGGTCGATAGACCTTCTTTTCGGTGCAGGATCTGAGGAGTTGTAGTGGAACTACGCGAGTATTGGGCCATTGTTCGTCGCTGGTGGTGGCTTCTCCTGGTGTGCATGGTGCTGGGGGCCGGCACGGCCTATGTGGTCAGTATCAACACCGAACCGACCTATGAGGCGTCGGCGCTGCTGATGATCGGTGGCAGCCTGGAGCAGGTGGATCCCACGACGGGTGACATGCAGACCAGCCAGCGGCTGGCACAAACCTATGCCGAGCTGGTCAAGACACGCACCATCCTCGACGCAGTTGTCCGTGAGTTGGGGCTGCCGCGCCGTCCCGATGTGACGGTGAGCATTCCCTCCAACACGCAGATGCTGCGCATCACCGTGGCGGACTCGATACCTAGCCGGGCTGCCGCGGCTGCGAACGAGTTGGGCCGGCAGCTGGTGCTGCAGAGCCCCTCTGCGCCAGAGCGGCAGGAGCAGGCCTATCGGGAGTACGTGCACCAGCAGATTGCCGAGCTGCAAGACGAGATGGATGCGCTCAGCCGCGCTATCGTGGCCGAAAATGAGGGCGGCGCTGATCCCGACCGGATCAAGCGGCTCGAGGAGGAACTCAACGCCCGCCGCACTGCCTGGTCCACGTTGTTGACCTATCTCAAGGGCAGCTCGATCAATGAGGTGCGCATCTTTGAGGAGGCCGTCGCGCCGATAGCTCCGACCAAACCCAAGGTGATGCAGAACACCCTTCTCGCAGCGGTGGTCGGTTTGATGCTGGCGGGAGGCGCTGCCTTTTTGATCGAGTACCTCGACGACAGCGTGCGCGACCAGCGCGATGTGACTGATCTGCTGGGCCTCCCTATGCTGGGCGTGGTAGGCGCGCTGGGCGAGGGTCAGCAGCTACCCACAGTGTTGGCCGAGAACGAACCGCGGTCGCCCCTGGCGGAGGCGTTCCGGATGGTTCGCACCAACCTGAGCTATGCCTTGCCGGCCCAGGAGGGCGCGCGGCGCTATCTGGTCACTAGCGCGGGCCCGACCGAGGGCAAGACGACGGTGACGGCCAACCTCGCCACCGTGATGGCGCAGGCCGGCCAGCGGGTCATCCTCGTCGATGCCGATCTTCGCCGCCCCACGCTCTACAAGGCTTTTGGGGTGCCAAGCAAGCCGGGCCTCACCTCCTACCTCGCCGGGATGGTCGCTTCGGTCGATGACATCCTGATCGATACCGAGGTGGACGGGGTGCGCATGCTGTCGTGTGGGCCCCTGCCGCCCAATGCCGCCGAGCTGCTCAACTCTGCGCGCATGGAGCAGCTACTGGACGAGCTCGACGATCGCTGCGACGTGGTGCTCCTAGATAGCCCGCCGCTCCTGGCGGTCGCTGATGCGGCCATCCTGGCGTGCATGGTCAGCGGAGTGATCCTGGTGCTGGAGGCTGGGACCACACGGCTCGAGGGTGCGGCCGCGGCCATGGACGTACTGAGCAAGGCGGGGGCCAAGGTCCTTGGGGCGGTGCTGAACAATGTCAAGCTGCGGCGCCGAGGCTATGGCAGCGACTATTACTACTACTATTACTATTACGCCTCGCATGATGGCGACCAAGGACCGACCGATGCTGAGGGACAGAAGGCTGCCTCGGGGAGGCAGCGGCGTCGTCGACAGAGCTCTGGCGAGGAAAAGGACTAGACCTTGGCGCGGTGGTTCGTGCGCCTGCTTGTGGTGGCCATGGTCCTGCTGGCCGTAAGGCAGGCCGCCTCACAACCGGCCTGGTCTGGCGCCGCCGAGGGCGTGGTAGTCTTGGGCCGCGTGTCCGCCGATAGGCTCGATGCGCTCGGCCCCGTCTGGTACTACCAGTATGGGTTTGCTGGTGACGACATCGGCGACCATCGCCGTATCATGTTGATCCGGCCGCACACGCGCACCGACGAGCTGAGCTCGGCCATGGGCCAACGTCGAGATGCTGTCTGGCTGGTCGGCAACGAGCCTAACGATCCGAACCAGGATGCCATGTCCCCCTGCGCCTATGCTCGGTTCTACCGATGGGCCGAAGACGTTGCCTCTCGTTCGGACTGGGGAGCGCGGTTGGTGCCGGCGGGCATCGCGGATGCCGATATCGCCTATGCCGAGGCCTTCCTGGCGTGCTATCGCCGTCTGTATGGCCGAGAGCCAAGGGTGGCGGCCTGGAACATCCACAACTATATCCTGGACGAAGGCGCAAGCCAGTACGACGTGCGCACCTTTCAGGAGCGGATCGTGGCCTTTCGCGATTGGATGGACGATATCGGGCATGGGGACTTGCCCCTGCTTCTCACCGAGTACGGAGTCTTGTACGGCTCGGGCTGCTGCGACCATCCCGCTGAGCCCCCGGAGCCGGGGGCGGCCTTTCTAGCCGCGACCACGCGCTGGCTGCAGCAGACCGATCATGTCCAGGCGTGGGCCTGGTTCTGCCTGGACTCCAGCGGCGCATCTGGGGCCAGCCAGTTCAACGGCGACCTGCTCTCTCCCGAAGGCGCTCTGAGCCCGTTTGGCCAGGCTTACCAACGCACGATTGCCGAGCGCCATGGCCGCGAATGAGATCCGGCGCCCAAGAGGGAGGGTGCTGCTCTGGATTGGGCTGGCGCTGGGCTGGCTGCTCTTGGCCCAGGCCGGGGCCAGCGTGCTGGCGGCGCGCGGCGTGTTGCGAGCGGCGGATGGCCTACGAGCGGCGGCCTCATCCATCGAGAGCCTCGCTGCACCCGATGCTCAGCAGGTGGGTGACGTCGCCGATGCCTTGTCGCACGCGCAGAACGCCCTCCGGTGGCTGCGTCTGACCAGTTGGTGGGCGCCTGGCCTCGCTCGGATGGAGGCGTTGCCACGGGCTCATGCCCTTGGCGTGCTACTCACCGACGGCGTTTCTGCTCTGGAGGATCTCGCCGAGCTGGGTTGGTGGACCCTGCTCAACGTCGAGAGCGGTCTTCCCGGCGCCTGGGGCACGTTGGCCGAGACGAGCGTGGCGGCCTCGGCGGTGGGATCGTTGGGACGCGAGCGCGACCGTCTGCTGCTGGTGCGTGAGCGCCTGGTGCGGGTGGAGGGGGCGCTGGCGACGGTACCAGGGGCCAACCTGGTCCGGCTCGCCGGGTTGGTGTCGCAAGGGCGGCTGGCCGTCGACCTCGGGCTGGTGATCCCGCAGCTGGCCGGGGGAGCGCCTCGCACGGTCCTTCTGGTGTTCCAGAACGACGACGAGTTGCGAGCGACCGGTGGCTTTGTGAGTAGCGTGGCCGAGCTAACGCTGGAGAATGGCGGCTTGACCGACCTGGCCTTTATGGATAGCTATGCGGTCGAGGCGCACGAGGCGGCTCACCCGCCCGCGCCCAGGCCGCTGGCTCGCTGGATGGATGCCGGCATCCTGCTGTTTCGCGATGCCAACTGGTCCGCGGACTATGGCGAGTCTGCCCAGGTGATGGCGGCGCTCTATAGCATGGACATGGGGCGCCAGGTGGATCTGGTGGTGGCGGTGAATGCGTCGCTGGCGGCCCGATTGCTTGAGGCGCTGGGGCCGGTCTGGCTGGAGGGGTATGACCTCGAGGTGACCAGCGCGAACGTGCACGAGGTGGCGGCGACGTTCTGGGCACAGCCGCTGGAATCGCCCGGCATCGAGGCCCAGGGAGCGGCTTGGGGTGAATGGCTGGCCCATCGTAAGGACATCGGGGCTGCTCTGGTGCGGGCCCTGGTGGAACGCCTGGGCACCCTCGACACCGCCGATCTGCCCGGCCTGGCGACGGTGTTAGAGGAGGCCATCGCCCGCAAGGATCTCTTGGTCTGGGCACCTGCCGATCGCGGCCTTCAGGGCGATGTGACTCGCGCAGGCTGGGACGGCGCTGTTAGGCCTTCCAGCGGCGACTATGTCATGGTGGTCGAGAGCAACGTGGGTTGGAACAAGGTCAACCGTCGCGTGTCACGGACGGTGGCTTACCGGGTAGAGCTGGATGGGCGAATCGCGCGGGCAGAGCTGACTGTGACCTTTGAGAACGCCTCGCCGGCTGGCATCCCGTGCCAGCATGAGGCTCGCTATGGCGGCAGCTATGTGGAGATGACAGAGGGCTGCTACTGGAACTATGTGCGGGTGCTGGTGCCGCTCGGCTCCGAACTGGAGCAGGTCGACGGACTGGATGGCGAGATCGAGATAACCCGAGAGGCGGGCAAGCTAGCGTTTGGTGGGTTGGCGCTGATCCCAGCCGGCCAGACCCGTGCTGTGAGATGGGTCTATCGCCTGCCGCCAGAGGTGGTCCGAGTCGACGAGGACGGACGATACCGCTATGATCTGGTCGTGCAAAAGCAGCCTGGCGTCAAAGCGCTGGACCTGTTGGTGTGGGTTTACGCCGACCACGCCGTGGTTGGCGATGATGGGAACTGGTTTGTGCAGCGGGATGGCTCGGTGGCGACGCAGCGTACACTGGACCGGGACACCGAGCTGTCGGTGACCTGGAAGCCTTGATGGTGGCCCGACAGCGTCGTCGCCGATAGGGTCGTTGCTAGGGAAGGAAAAGGGTGGGGATGCGGAGAACCGCAATAGTAATGTGTGCGCTGATGCTGTTTATGGCGGCATGCCCGGTTGCGGCCCAAACGGGCAACGATCAACTGGCCATTCAGTCGCCAGCGCCTGGCGCGGTGGTGGGCGGCCTGGTATCGGTGCTCGGAACGGCCGATGTGCCCAACATGGAGAGCTACCAGGTGAGTTTTGGTCCGGGAGCCGAGCCGTCGCAGTGGATCCCCATCGGTGCCGCGCGCGCCGACGTGGTTCATGAGGGGCGACTGGCCCTTTGGGATACAACCGGCATTCCCGACGGGAGCTATACCCTGCGCCTGCGGGCGACTGTGCGCAAGGCTGGCGGCGTGGACTACTATGATGTGTACGTGGACGGGCTTCAGGTCAGCAACGCGCCCCGGACGGCGACACCGCTGCCGACGCTGGATCCGTCGGCCACCCCGACGCCGACGCTGACACCGACGGCTACCGCCACGCCGATGCCCACCATCGCCCTGGATGATGGCATCTCTCCCTACCTCTATCTCACCATGACCGACCTGTACGATCCGCTCTGCCAGGGTTGGCGCCAGCGCTATAGCATCTGGATCTCGAACGTCGGCATGATCTCGGTCACCAATGTGATCGTTACCCAAACCCTGCCCGTGGGCCTCACGCCCGTCCTGGCCGACTCGACGACGGGGGGCGTGATGGACGACGATGAGAGCAGTGTGGCCTGGCAGGTGGACCTGCTTGAGCCTGGCGACGCTGTCAAGTTCGAGTTGCAGGTAGAGGTGGCCGATTGGCTGGAAACGGGCGAATGGATCACTACCCAGGCTAACCTGACCAGTGACCAAGTGCCCTACCTGGCCAAGAGCGAGACCTCTCTGCTAAGCGAGTGCGTCTTTCTGCGGCAGACTGCCACGGCGCGCCCGCTCGTTCTGCCGACGAGCGCTCCCACCGATACGCCCACGCCGACGCGCACGCCCATGGCCGAGGGCGAGACGACCGGGCGCCCGACGGCCTCTCCTGGCCCCACGCGCACGTTGGCCATCGATGTGAAGGATCCGGCCATCTCGCGATCTCTGGACCTCGTCACCGTGCTGATCTCGGTTGGTCTAGGGGGCCTCCTGGTGGCCACCGTGTACCTCTTGCGCAAGAACATGGGGTCCCGTAGTTAGGCTGGCGCTGGGGCGGACTTGACGGCGGCCCACGCGGCTGACATGATACTCATAGCACGTCGGATGCGCTGAGCAACGAGGCTCGGCAGTGCAGGAGGTTACCATGTCTAGCCGCGTCCGGGAGATTCTGTCTTGGTACCGCAGCGAGAACCCTGGGGTCATCGCGAACCTCGCACGGATTCTCAACCACGGCCGATTGGGCGGCACAGGCAAGCTGGTCATCCTACCCGTCGACCAGGGCTTTGAGCATGGCCCTGGCCGCAGCTTTGCGCCCAACCCCGCCGGCTACGATCCACTCTACCACTTTCGTCTGGCGCTGGATGCGGGCTGCAACGCCCACGCGGCGCCTCTGGGATCCATCGAGATGGGGGCGGCCGAATATGCCTGGCAGGTGCCGCTGATCCTCAAGGCGAACAGCCACGATCTGCTCTATGATGAGGCCGACCCGATGCCAGCCCTGACGGCCACCGTCGATGACGCGCTGCGGCTTGGCTGCGCAGGCATCGGCTTTACCATCTATCCAGGCACTCGCGATCGGCGGATGCTCTATGAGGATCTGCGCGAGCTTGTGTGTGAGGCCAAAGCAGCTGGCTTGGTGGTGGTGGTCTGGTCGTATCCCAGGGGGGGAGGTCTCAGCAAGGAAGGCGAAACGGCCATCGATGTGGTGGCCTATGCCGCGCAGATAGCGGCGCAGATGGGCGCCACCATGATCAAAGTCAAGCTTCCCTCTGAGCACCTGGAGTTGCCAGCGGCCGCCAAGGCCTACCAGCGGTATGAGATCCCTATCGCGACCATCGCCGAGCGCGTGCAGCATGTCGTCCAAAGCGCGTTTGATGGCAAGAGGATCGTCATCTTTTCGGGCGGGGCCGCCAAGGACGACCAGGAGGTCTTTGGCGAGATCCGCGGCATCCGCGACGGCGGTGGGTTCGGCTCGATCATCGGCCGCAACTCTTTCCAGCGGCCCCGTGACGAGGCGCTGACTTTTCTGGAAACCGTCATGCGCATCTATGCGGGCGAGATCGACTGAGGTGTGCGTACGGCCTTGAGGCGCCAATCGCATCGCGCTATAATCGGCGCACTGGTTCGCTATGGGCGATGCCCAACCCTAGAGGAGGAGAAGGATGGAGAAAAAGTTCCGCGCCCTGAGGATCGTCTCGGTGGTCTTCAAAGTGATGGCCTGGATCACGCTGATCGGCGGAATCCTCGGCGCATTGGGGGCCATCATCCTCGGCGCCGTTGGTGGCAGCGCCATGGCGCGCACGCCCGAGCTTCGCAACCTGATGCCGCTGTTGGGCGGCGGTGGGGGCATCCTCGCGGGCATCCTCAGCGGCCTAGGCATCCTCGTGGGCTCGCTCATCGGCTTTGTGCTGTTTTACGCCTATGCCGAGCTGGTCTATCTGGCCATCGCCATCGAGCAGAACACCCGCGAATGTGCCTACTATCTCAAGGGTGAGGAAGCCTACCAGGGCACGCCTACCTATAACGGATAACCGGCGCCACGCGCAAGGGGCACCCCAGCTGGTGCCCCTTTTTCGCTTGCTCATGCGTCACGGTCAGGGCCGTCGCTGGCTTCTGGGCTTGCACAGGATCTCTAGCACGCGGAGGTCGAATAGATCCTGGGCGTTGGCGGCCCGAATTACAGCGGCGGTATCGGCTCCATGGCCCGTCCCTCCTACCGCGATGACCTCCTCCCCTGAGCGCACCAGCCCCGCGTCGGTGGCCATCAAGCTGATCTCACAGGCCACCTTGAGCCCGTCGCCCAGGAGGCGCAGGGTAAAAGCGATGATCTCGTCGATCTGGTAGCTGCCGAGCTTGCGGCGGACAGCTCGCCCCACGCCTCCCAAGGCGTGCTGGCAGGTGAGGACGCGGGACCCCGCCGCTTCGATGCGCACGCGGTACGCCTCTTCCATCTCTTGCTGATTAGGTGCGGCGAACCCCGCCGAGTGGCTGACCACGATGACACGGCCGCCTGGCATGGCCTCAGCCGCCATCGCGCCCGTCTCGCCAGTGGTGCTGGCCACCAGCACATGCTCGATCCCGAGCTCGTCCGCCCGTCGGCGCGCAATCTCCAGGGTGGGAACCGTGTTGGCCGATCCGGCCTCGCTGTAATAGGTGCAAAAGGCCTCCAAGGTAGTCACGTCTCTCTCCTCTCGGCGGTTGAGCATGGGTTCAACGCGGCGATCTGCTTGCGACACTCGCGCAGGTCTGAACGGAGGTCGCGCAGTGTCAGCTCGTTGCGCTCGACGGCCTTGTAGATGGCGCGCTTGGCTCTGGGGCAGTCCTCCTCCACCAGGCGCAGCACTCGCCGCATCAGGCGACGGCGCGAGTCCATCCCCTCAGGACAAGGTTCGCCCGCCAGCGGCAGATCCCACGCCCGCACATAGTCCACGATGGCACGCTCCTCCACATACGCCAGGGGGCGGATGAGCGTGAGCGCCCCCTTGAAGAGGGCGATGCGCGGTTCCATGCGGCGGATGGTGGCTGTGCAAAAGAGGTTGAGCAGCGTGGTCTCGGCCACATCATCGGCGTGGTGCCCAAAGGCTAGCTTGTTGCATCCCAAGCGCTGTGCCGTCTGAAAGAGCGCCTTGCGACGTTGCCATGCGCAACGAAAGCAGGGGCTGGTGTCAGTCTCTTTCAGCTCCTGGGCGATCTCGAACGGTTCTGTAACCAGCGGGATCCCGCGTTCCTGGCAATAGGCCTCAAGCCAAGGGACGGGGACGGCGCGGCCACACTGGCGATCAGGGAGCATGCGGGCAGCCACCAAAGTCACCCGCTCCGGGGAGCTGCGCTGCCGCCGATGGAGTAGGTCCAGCAGGGTCATGCTGTCCTTGCCCCCCGAGGTGGCGACCAGCACCGTGTCACCCGAGGCGAGCATGCGGTGTTCCCGAGCGGCCTTGTTGACGGCGCGCAGCAAATAGTGGGCTAGCTTGTTCTGGCGGGTGGGGTCGGCGGTCATGGACGGATCTCCTGGCAGCGGTGGCGCCACACTAGCTTTGACCTTGCCTGCTCAATGTGCTATAATCTCACCAAGATTCTATACAATATAAGGCTAGGCTGAGGCGACTAGATGAAGATCTCTACCAAGGGCGAGTACGGTATCCGTGCCATGATGGAACTCTCCAATCGGTACGGCGAGGGCTATGTGCAGAGTGCACAGATTGCGGCCGCTCGCAAGATTCCCGAGAACTATCTCTATCAGCTCCTGATCACCCTGCGCAAGGCGGGATTGGTGCAGAGCCGCCGCGGCCCGCAGGGTGGGCATATGCTCGCGCGCCCGCCCGAAGACATCTCAGTGGCCGAGGTGGTCAAGGCGCTGGAAGGCCCCCTGGCCCCTGTAACCTGCATCCAGGACAACATCGTCGATACCTGCGCCTACACCAAGCACTGCGTGCTCAAGGATGTCTGGCGTGAGGTTACTCAGGCGACGCTCGAGATCCTGACGCAGCACACCTTTGGCGAGTTGATCGCCCGCGAACGCGCCAGCTAGCGCGACTATGCGTCGGATCGCGCGTCCTGCCCAGCGGTCGATGCCGTTGGCTCTTGCCGCTGGAGCCACGCCCCCAGAGCGTACACTACGCCAAGCTGCACTAGGATAGTGGCGCCCAGCTTCCAGACGGCGTCCACCCAGAACGGCAGCGGGTAGAGCTGGATCAGCGTATCCGTCTCCCAGAACGTCCAGGTACCATCCTCGAAAAAGAGCCCGTGGAAGACCGTAAAAAACGTGTTGAAATCCAGCAGCGAAAAGACCACCACCACCAGGATGAGAGCCCCCGCCACATAGACTCCTGCCTGTAGGAGCCGCCCCACGTCTGCGACGCCTGACCGAAAGAGCAACCACACGCCACTGAGCACCATCAGCCCTAGCGCGACGCGCTGGGCCCCAAAGAACCAATCCATCACCTGCTTGACGTCCACCATGTGGCTGAACTCGCGAGCATCCAGGGCGGCGATGCCTTCCTGGGTGGTGAGCGTGGCCATCTCCTCCGCGGTGTTCCAGCCTCGCAGATAGCCGATCATGACGTCCGAAAGGGCTAGTCGCTCCTCCTGGCCGAAGCGAACCGACGAGGGCATATGGGAGAGGCTGTACTCGTGGCGCACAAAGGCCCGCGATACCAGCAGATAGAGGGGCGAGAACAGCAACACCACGGGCAGGGCGATACCAAAGCTCACCCTGGCCAACCTTGTGACGAGCGACTGTTCTCTGGGCATGATGCCATCCCATCGCGTTCGGTGACTTGGGCGGCAAGTATAGCACGGGTTGTGGCCGACACCAACAGCCAGGAACCGTCACACAGGCCACGACGTCTGTATGACAACGATGTAGAGGCTATCGGGAGGTGTGCCATGTGGAAGCGCTGCTCGGCCTGGTTGCTGCTCCTCGCGCTGCTTTTCGCCTGGGGGGCGCTCCCCGCGCGGGCCGATGGCATCATCATTCCCATTCTCCCCGAGCCCCGTCCTCTCCCTCCGCTGCAGAGCCTAGCCATCGAATACCACCATGTCCGCGTTACCATCGAGGATCGGGTGGCGACGACACAGATTGACCAGGTCTTTCGGAATGATCTGCCCTACGAGGTGGAAGGCGAATACATCTTTCCCATTCCCGACGGCGCAACTTTGGGCGAGTTTGCCATGTGGGTGGATGGCGTCAGGCTAGAGGCGCAAGCACTGGATGCTGAGGAGGCCCGCGCCATCTATGAGGCTATCGTGCGCGAGCGACGTGATCCCGCCCTGCTGGAATACGCGGGACGCGGGGCCTTTCGCGCTCGCATCTATCCGATTCCCGCCAACGGTGAGCGACGCATCGAGATCCGCTACACCGAGGTCCTCCCGCTAGAGGGTGGCATGGTACGCTATACCTACCCGCTTAGCACGGAAAAGTACTCGACCCAGCCCCTGAAAGAGGCGAGCGTCTCGGTGGCCATCCGCTCGACTGAGCCGATCCAGGATGTCTACTCACCGCGGCATCGGGTCGATGTGGAGCGCGAAGGGCCAGGAAGACTGCGAGTGGGCTGGGAGGCGTACGACGTGACGCCCGACCAGGACTTTACCCTCTACTATACCCTGTCGGACGCGCCCATCTCGGCGCACATGCTGAGCTACAAGAGCGCGGGCGAGGATGGCTACTGGATGCTGTTGCTGACCCCCGCCGAGGGCGACTCGGTGGAGGTGGCGCCCAAGGATGTCTTACTGGTGGTCGATACCTCTGGTAGCATGAGCGGCGCCAAGATCGAGCAGGCCAAGGAGGCGGCGCTCTATGTGCTGGACCATCTCAACCCTGACGATCGCTTTAACGTGGTGAGCTTTGCCACCGCGATACGGCCGTATGCCAAGGAGCTGGTGCCCGCGGGCGATGCAGGGGCGGTTCGCTTTGTCCAGGGGCTGGCGGCGCAAGGAGGAACCAACATTGCGCGGGCGCTGGAGGAGACCCTGCGGCAGACGCGACCTGGCCGGCAGCAGATCGTGCTCTTTCTGACGGACGGGCTGCCTACCGAGGGCGAGATCCGCATCGACAAGATCATCAAGCAGGTGTCCGAGAGCGCCGCCGATCACGTGCGCTTTTACTGCTTTGGCGTAGGCTACGATGTGAACACCCATCTCCTGGATACCCTGGCTCAGGAGCACAGCGGCGTCAGCGCGTATGTGCAGCCTGGCGAGGATATCGCCTACGCAGTGCGGTCGCTCTATGATCGCATCCGTTCGCCGCTAATCGCTAGCCCCGAGGTGGCCTTTGGCGGCGCCTTGGTCGACGATGTCTACCCCTATCCGCTCCCCGACCTCTACGCGGGCAGCCAGGTGGTGCTGGTGGGGCGGTACCGCCAGGGTGGCGCCATCGAACTGACCCTCACGGGCGATGGCCCCGACGGCTCCGCGCTCTATCGGTTCGATGATCTCTACCTCACCCGTCAGGGAGGCGCTTCCTTTATCCCCCAGTTGTGGGCGACGCGCAAGGTCGGCTACCTCTTGACTCAGGTGCGGCTCCATGGCGCCAACAGCGAGCTCGTCGACGAGATCATTGCCTTGAGCGTGCGCTATGGCATCGTCACGCCCTACACGTCGTTCCTGATCGATGATACCGAGGATGCGCTCTCGCACGAGGGGCGAGCGAGCATTGCCAATGAGCAGATGGCTCTGGCTACGCCTGCCCCCCAGGTGGCTAGCGGGGTAGGCGCCAGCGGAGAGGCCGCTGTGGCCAAGAGCGTCACCCAAGAGGCGCTACGAACCGCCGACCGCGTGGAGAACGCTGGTGCCACCCAGGTGCGCCAGGTGGGGGATCGTGCCTTTGTGCTGCGCGATGGCATTTGGACCGACACCCGTTACGAGCTGGGAGACGAGTGCGAGCGCGTGGCCTTTGGTAGCGAGCGGTACTGGCAGTTGGCGCGGCAGCATCCCGCCTGGGGAGCTTGTCTGGCCCTGGGCGAACAGGTGATCCTCTTGGAGGGCGGGGTGGCCTACTACATGGGTGCCCCTGATGGGGCGACCGTGGCAGAAGAAGAGCCTCTAGCCCAGGCGGAGGGTCATGAGACCGACGTGTCAGACGCCTGGGCGATGCTGGCCCAGGCCTGGGCACGCTGGAGGGCTGTGCTCCCTTAGGCTAACGCGAATAAGCGGTATGGCGACGGCATCGCCATACCGCTTGCTTGTGTCGGGGCTATTCGGTGGGCTTGAGGGCCAGGCGCAACAGCCGTGGCCCCAACCGCTTCCAGGCAGCCGTGGCCCGATCGCCCTCTTCCTCGGTGCTGGCGTGGTGGCTGTACCGAGCTCTTTGGTACAGGCGCGATATCTCCTGCACGTCCTGCGACCAGCCCGCCTGGGTGCGGTGATCGATCGCTGCCGCCAGAGTGGCCAGGTACTCGCGCGGCGTCTGCCCAGGCTCGGGCTGTAGGCCCAGCCAGCGCGCCCGCCGCACCACCCGCGCATAGGCGCGCATGACGCGATCGCTGGCGGGGCGCCGTTTGACGAACCAGCGCGGCGGCCAGATGACCATGAACAGCACCAGGGCCACCAGCCCCCCAGCCCAGAACAGGATGGTGGGTACGGTGCTGTCGTCCTCCGACGTGGCCTGCCCAGGGACGTAATCGATCTCGCCAGAGCGAGACGCGGGCAGCTCGAATACGGGCTGGGTGGGGGTTGGCTCAAAGGTGAACCACCCATAGCCAGGAAAGTAGACCTCGGTCCAGGCGTGCGCGTCGTTCTCTTGCACCACCCAGGCGCCTATGGCGTGGTCAAAGGTTCCCGTGTGGTACCCCGACGCATAGCGCGCCGCGATGCCCAACGTGCGGAGCATCACCGTCATCGTCGTGGCCGAATAGTCGCAAAAGCCCCGCTGAGCGTCGAACAGGAAATAGTCGACCACGTCCTGGTCGAGCGGTGGTGGGGGCAGCGTCAGGTCGTAGGCATACTGGCGCAAGTAGGCCTCGATGGCGCGCGCCTGATCGTAGCGCGTGGTCGCCTCGGCTTCGTCCACGATCTGAGAGGCTAGGTCGCCGATGCGTTCGGGGATCTCTGGCAACGGCAGGTAGCGGTCCGTGACCCATTCAGGGTACGGCGCTTGGGCCTGACGCAGCTCTGCCACGGTGACATCTGGCAACCACGAGACCACCGTATAGGTGTCGGTGGCCACCGCAAAGGCCACCAGGTCATCGTCGCCACGCGTGATGATCTCGTAGCGGACCGAAGCGCTGATCGGCTCGGCAACGCCAAAGGCCAGCGCCCCCTGCGGCGCCAACAGCTGATAGGTCTGGGTGACTAGTTCGTGGGGCTGGAGCACCTCGCGCCAGGCTCGGTCAGCCTGGATGCTGGTCACGTTGCGCTCGCTGAGATCCCACCCGCTGCCCGTGTAGATGTCATAGTTGCGCTGGCGCCAGTAGCGACGCGGGTATGATCGAGTGGCCGCGATCGCGGGGTCGATCATCAGCTCCTCGGGGGTGGGGGGGCTGGGATCGGAGGTATCCACCAACATGACCGCCTGCGATGAGAGGGCCTGCCCGCCCAGCAGCTCGTGTGGCGCCAGGGCTGCCACGGGAACGGGCGTGGGCGTGGGGATCGGATTGCGCCCTGCAAAGGCCTCATCCAGGCTATGGTAGAACGGCTCTAGGCGCGAGGAGACATTGTCCCAGAAAAACCACACGGCGCGGTCAAAGGTCACATAGGGAAAGATCAGGGCGATGACAAAGATGACGGCCGAGAGCGCCACGCCCACAGTGAGGACGTCGTCGCGCAGCTCGGGCGAAAAGTCGACGTTGGCTCGCTCCCAGAGCATCTCCATGCGAGCGGCGCTGTTCCAAAGCAGCGCCAGCAGGGCGGCTCCCACAAATAGGTAGACGGCGTTCATGCCCATGTGGGCAAAAGAGGTGTTCATCACCACCGCCAGCCCTAGCGGCGCCAGCGCCACCATGGTGCGTCGGCTGTGGAACATCTCAAAGGCGGCGTGAAAGACTAGCAGCCAGGTGGCTAGTGCGACGCCCGCCACCAAGATGGTGGTGTCCTCGCTGCCGCGTCCCGCGGTGACATCCGCGAACCAGTAGTACAAGCGGGCGTACCAGTCGGTAGCGCGGGAGGCCACATGCTGCCAGCTCGCTGAGAACGGGATGGAGGCGGGCAGTTGGCGCTCGGTCAGGAGCTGCCACACCCACCGCGCCGCGGCTGGCGTCTCTTGGGCAAGCAAGGTGAAGGGGGGCAGGATCTGGCCCGAGATCTGCACGGCTAGCTCTACCCCGAGGGCTACCGCCAGGAACCAGGCGATGACGCGGGGCACGCGCGCATGCCCGAGCACCAGGCCCACGGCAAAGGCCCCCAGGGTGACGCCGAACGACCTGGCCTCGACGGGCGCCCAGCGCAGGATCTGCAAGATCCACGGCAGTGACAGGCAGGCCGCCAGCGTGATGGCCGCCAGAATCAGACCGTTGCTCCGCGAGCGGACGGGCGGCGCGGGGGTCTGGTAGGTCATACGCTACCCCCAGGGGCGTGCGCACCGACGGCGATCCACTCGGCCTCCTCCTGGCTGCCGCGCTCCACCACGACGACGCGCCCCGTGCCCAAGGTGCGGTAGGTTGGGCGTTGGCGCCGACGTTGGGAGAGAAAGGCAAAGGGGAACCCCTTGTCGATGATGTGGCCTGCCACGCCCAGATCGGCCAGGGCCTGGAACAAGCCGTCAACATTGCCTGCACCGCCAAAGCTCGCGCGATCGAGCAACAGGGCGTGCATGTGCAGGCCATGGCGCAGCACCCCGCCTACGCCCGAGAGCCAGGCTGGTTCGGGTGAGGGGGTGATGATCGCCGCGGACATCCCTCGGCCAGCCACGGGCTCGAACAGGCTCAGAACCTCCCCAAACGGCACGGTTGACTCGGCATGGAGCCCCGCCAGAACGCGCAGGATCTCCCAGAGCTGCTGGTGCCCTTTGCGGGGCGGCACGATGAGCGGGCCGTCGGTGTGCGTGAACAGGCCCACCGCGTGGTTCGCGAGGAGCATCTCGTTGGCCAGCGAGGCGGCCAGGATGACGGCGTACTCTTCGGTGGATTGCAGTCCCTGGCCAGCGTGAGCGTTTGTATCCATGTCGACCAGGATCCACAGGTCGCCCGAGGGTTCCAGGTCGAACTCTTTGACAAAGAGCTCTTCATGGTGTGGCATCGAGCGCCGTGCGGTGGTGCGCCAGTGGATGCGGTTCAGGGCGTCGCCAGGAACATACTGCCGCACGCCGCCAGCGTTGGTGGTCAGATCGAGGGTGCGGATGTTGGTGCGAGCCGATCCCCGCGAGTTGCCACGGGGCTCAAAGAGGCGTGGGATGGCCGCCAGCGGTGGATAGACCACAAAGCTCTCGCTGTAGCGGTGCTCTAGCGTCACGTCAAAGAGGCCGAAGGGATCAGACGTGTGCAGCTCGAGGGGGCCAAGCGTATAGATGCCGCGTTGCGAGCAGGAGCCTTCGGTGGTCCATCGCGTGGTGGCTCGCCCGCCGACGCCCGTGGCACGGCTGGCGCTATAGCCCGGGAGATTGCTATGGTCGCGGATATCGATCCACAGCGCCGGCATCATCCCGTCGTTGCGCAGGATGAACCGCTCCTCGATGATGTCGCCGACCTGGGCCCAGCCATAGCGCCGAAAGCGACGTAGTTGGATTCCGCGTCCTAACTCCCGCGCCCAAAAGTATGATACGGCCAGAACGCCGCTGACGACCAGCAGCAAAAAGAGGACCGCGCGGGCGGGAGAAAAGATCTGCAGGAATAGCAGCACCGCAACCGCGATCGGTCCGATGGCTGATCGTAACTTGACGCTGGTGACCACCATCTGCCGCCTTGCCTCCTGCTATGAGTATACGGGCTGGCAAGGCGGTCGCAAGTCATGATGGGGGGCATCCCGCTCGGGCGGTTAAGCCTCGTTCTCTGGTGGGGCGATGGTCTCATCCAGCGGATGCGTGTCGGACGCTGGACGGTCGTCGACAGGCTCGCCCGTCTCAAAAGGCAGTGGCGGGTAGGCTCGCGCTCCGTAGCGCGTGAGGAGCACCGCGCCGACACCCCAGGCCGAGATGGCAAACGTAATGAGCCCACCCAGGCACGGGACTGCGGCGGCGATGGTGAGCACAGTGACACCGACCAACGTGTCGATCATCGGTGTGGAGGCCGTCACCCGCAGCGCGATCAGTAGCCTGGTGCCTACCACTTTGCCCACGGCGATCCAGCCCATTGCCAGCGCTAACACCAGCGCGATCACCAGGACGATGGCGACTGGGATGCCTATGCAGATGATCACCAGCAACGGGATCAGGAGCGCCGATGCTAGCAGCGTGAGCACGCCAGCGCCCGCAGACTCGATCCACGAGCCGATCAACGCAGAGGAGACGCGCTCCGTGTTCTGAGGCAGGAGCAACTCTGCCAGTGCGGCCGCGGCCAGCAGCGCCAAAAACGTGCCCAACCAGCGCCCCACACGGCGGGCAGTGGTTGTGAGCGGGCGGAGGGGCGCGCTCTCGCTGCCTAGGCGGCCGATGCCCGACCCCAACAGCCCTGGTAGTGCCTCGAGGTGTTGGGTGGCGTCCGCCCCCTGGACGGTCTCGCCCAGAACGGTGGCGGACGCATCTTGACGCAGCGTCCCAAGCACCACCAAGTCGCCCGTCACCACGGCATGACGGCCTAGCTCTACCGTTGCGCCCATGCCTACAATATCGCCGTTCACGGTGCCGTCGACGGTGACCACGCCTCCGATGGCTGAGATGCTGCCGTTGAGCGTGCTGCCCTGCAATAGATGGGCAGTGCCGCCGATCACGGCCATATCGCCATGCCAGGCCTGCCCCTCTCCCAGCGTATAGGTGCGGCCCATGACGCTGAGCGTGCCAGACCCGTTGGCAGAGACGGGCAACGCCGTGGCCAACAGGGCCAGACATAGCACCAAGAGCGCGAGACCACGGAGAGTACCTCTACGTTGCGCTATCACAGCCGACCTCCCATGCGACACAAGCTAGTTCCCCCTGACGCGGGCGGCTCCCAGAGGCCCGCGGGCGACCAGGCGCATCCATACGGCAGCCACGGCGATGGCCAGCGCGGCGTACATGGCCAGGATCGCCAGGTTCATGCGCTGGACGAGAGCGCTGCCAACCACCTGCATGCCCCGCGCCAACGTCCCGCCTAGCTGGATCACAGCCAACAGGCTGCGCACCAGGCTGGCGTATACACTCGACTCGGACCGCAGCAGATCCTGCGCAGAAGAAAAGGCCATGGCCACCAGGGCTGCCGTCGCCGCGATGATCACCAGCCACATGGCCTTGCGAGACCACGCCAGCACAAGAGCGCGACGGCGCTTGTGGGCGCGGACGCGATCCATCACCTGATTAGTCATGCTGGCTGGCGGCTCGACCGTACGCGGGCTGGTCAGCAGGGCATCAACAGAAACCAGCCGCTGCTGTGTCCGTTGACAGGCCATACAACCCTCGATGTGTTCGTTCAAGACGCGCAATTCCTCTGCGGCGAGCTGGCCGTCGGCCGCCAGGGACAGGCGTTCAGAAGCCTCGCGACAACGCATTGCCATGCACCCTCCTCCTTTGGTGGGCTTGTTCCGTCTGTTCGGCCTCGCGCATCTCTAGCGCTTCTCCCAGCGCGTTGCGGGCGCGATGCAGGCGAGACTTGACGGCGCTAACACTGGTATCAGTAATCTCGGCAATATCCTCATACGAACAATCCTGCCAGTAGCGGAGGATCAGCACCTCCCGATACTGGGGTGCCACGTCTTGTAGCACGTTCTGAATCAAGGCCTCGCGCTCTCCCTCCAGCATTTGCTGCTCGGGCTTGGGGGCCTCATCGGGGAGCCACCGCTCCGTCATGAGCTCTTCCATGGAAACGGTCTTGCCTCGGCGCCTTCGCAGGCGGTCGATGCAATAGTGCGAGCCGATGGAGAGAATCCAGGACGAAAACTTGCGTCCTGGGTCATAGGTATGTAGCCGAGTGAAGGCTCGCAAAAAGGTCTCCTGTGCGGCGTCCTCGGCCTCGCCTGTGCTACCAAGCATGCGATAGGCCAGGTTGTAGACTGGCCGCTGATATGCCTCCACGAGCTTGGCAAAGGCGTCTTCATCTCCTTGGCTGGCCGCGATGGCCCATGCCCGCTCCTGCGACTCCACAGTGGGTTGGTCTCCGATTGGCGTAAGCGGCCCTTTGGGTTTCATGAGCTACCACCTATACGCAAGCTCGCTCCGAGGGTTGCGACTGCATCCTTGACATCCAGGGTGCCCAACCCTATCCTCCGCATTGTGGCGTGCTGGAGACGGGAAGGTGACTGTGACCTATATTGCGGTGGAGGGCGTCATCGGGGTGGGAAAGACCACCTTGGCGCGGCTGCTCCAGCCCGAGTTCGGCGCCGAGCTGCTGCTGGAAGCGTTCGAGGAGAACCCTTTTCTGGGCGACTTTTACCGCGACCGCTCTCGCTATGCCTTTCAGACGCAGATCTTTTTCCTACTGAGCCGCTATCGCCAGCAGCAGGCTCTGGCCAAGCTCTTGGAGACGGGGTCGGTTCTGAGCGACTATGTCTTTGGCAAAGACCGCCTCTTTGCACAGGAGAACCTGGCGGGCGATGAGCTCGCCACGTACGAGCAGCTCTATGCCGCACTCTCGCCCAGTGTACCAGATGCTGACTTGGTGGTCTATCTCTATGCGGAAACGGACGTGCTGATGGATCGGATCGCCGTGCGCGACCGTTCCATCGAGCGCAGCATGTCGCGGGATTATATCGAGCTGCTGCGGGTGGCGTATGAGCGGTTCTTTGGCAGCTATGATGAGAGCCCCGTCGTGCGCATCGATTGCAGCGAGCTGGACTTTGTGCGAAAGCCAGCCGACTTGGCTTTGGTGAGCGACCGCATCCGCTCCGTGCTGCGAGAGGGCATCCATCAGCGCTCGTTGTTCGAGTTGGCTGAGAGGCGCGCCAGCACGGCAGGCCGTGCGAAGCAGGATGGATCAGAGCGGCTGAGCCTCAGGGGCGCACCGCAGCGAGGGGACAAGGCAGCAGCTCTTTACGAGCTGGCTGCCATGGTTCAGGCTCTCGGGGCGGTGTCCGATGCGGTGCTGCAGGTACAGGCACGACCAGACCAGGACGATAGGGGAGCCGCCGCGCCTGCCGATGTCGAGGCGCGCCTGGAGGCTTGCTCGGCCGCCCTCGCGCGGCTGGCGGTCGCTATGGGGCTCCAGCGCGAAACGGCTGACCGCCAGCAGCCAGGGGAAGGCACCCCATGACACGTCACTTTATCGCCATCGCTGGCAACGTGGGTGTGGGCAAGTCCACGTTGACGGCCTATTTGGCGCGCGAGATGGGGTGGGATCCTTTCTACGAGGGCGTGGCCGATAACCCCTACCTGGAGGACTTTTACGGCGACATGGCTCGCTGGTCCTTTCATTCCCAGGTGTTTTTCCTTTCGCGGCGCTTCCGCCATCACCATGCCCTCAGCCTCTCGGCGCGGACGGTGGTACAGGACCGTTGCGTGTACGAGGATGCCGAGATCTTTGCCCGCAACCTTTACCTCCGCGGCCTGATGAGTGAGCGCGACTTTGGCTGCTACCAGGGCCTCTACGAGGCCGTGCGCGACCTGCTGCCGCCGCCCGATCTGGTGGTGTATCTGCGCGCGTCGGTGGATACGCTCTTGGCCCGTATCGCTCGGCGGGGGCGCGGCTATGAGCAGGGGATCGAGCGCGCTTACCTGGAGCAGCTCAATGAGTTATACGAGGCGTGGGCGCGGTCCTTTGACCTCTGTCCCGTGCTGACGGTGCCGTGTGATCGGCTGGATTTTGTCGAGAGCGAGGCGGATCGGCGACTAATCATCGACCGCGTGGTGGCCACGCTGGGCGGCAGGCAGTTGCCCCTGTTCCCTGGTGAGAGCGCATTGGTCGAGGGCAGGGGCCTGGCTAGTCGACCTGATGGAGCGTAACCTGGTGGGACTCGCTGTCGTAGACGGCGTACCTCGCCGCTCCAAAGCGGCCCATCACCTCGCCGGGGTTCACCAGTAGCGTCTTGCCGTGCTGCTCGCAGCGCTGGTCATGGTCGTGCCCGTAGCAGACGAGGTCGAACTGGCCCGAGAGAGCCAGCGGTCTGCCCACCTGCGGGTAATGGGTGAGGGCGATGTGCCGACCTGCTACCTCCAGGTCCGCCAGCTCGCCATGTAGGGTGATGTTTCCCGCTCGATCGGCCATCCGCGTCAGCAGCAGCTTGTCCCCGTCATTGTTGCCCCACACCGCGTGGACCTCGCCGCGGAACCCCTTGCCGATGGCCGTCATGGTAAAGGGCGCGCAATAGTCGCCCAAGCAGAGCAGCGTCTCGCACCCGCCTAGCTGCGCCAGGACCTTTTCCAGGCGCCAGAGGTTGTCGTGGATATCCGAGATGATCCCGATCTTCATGGTCTGCCTCCCGCATCTGTGCAATCACTAGGTTGGCCCGCCTCTGGCCGTGGCAGGCGCGACTACTCTGGGCGCCAGCGGGTCACCTGCTTGATCACGCGCGCATAGGTGCTGCTGGCATGCACCAGAGGGAGCGACTCGCGGCCGTGTAGGGTGGCTTGGGCGAGGCTCTCGAGCAGCGTAGCTGCGTCCTGAAAAGGGGGCAGCTGCACATAGACGCGGCCGATCTCGGCGCCATGGTGAGCGTCACTGCCAGCCGCCGCTAGAATGCCGCCCGCTTGGGCCATCTCTCGGGCCTGCTCATTATCGGCGCGCCAGGTGACGCGCGCATTGAGCGCCTCGATGATATCCACCTGAGGGGCGATCCTAGCCAGCGCGGCCGCGCCGATAGCCGAGCCTCGGACGCGATCGCAGGGGTGGGGGATGTACACCAGCCCCCCCTGAGAGCGGATGGCGGCGATGGCGTCCTCGGGCGTGGGCTGGGGAGGGATGGCCTCGCGCAAGAACAGGCCGATGACCTCGCCCTCTGGCGTCGAGATCTCTTCACCGACGATCACCTGAAACGGTGCCGACTGGCGAACCGCCTGGGCCCCCGCGATTGTGTTGTGGTCGGTGATCGCGAGTACGTCGATCCGACGCAGGGTGGCCCAGCGTACCACGCTGGCGGGCGAGGTCAGGCAGTCGGGCGAGGCCAGTGTGTGGACGTGCAAGTCGGCTCGCACCAGCTTGGGCTCACGGATTGGTCCCTCCGAGCCCCGCACACGCAAGGGGGCAGCAGCGTGGCGCTGCTGCCCCCTCTGATCGGACTGAAGGTGACGGTCGGAACTAGGCTTCTTCCTCACGGCGCTTTTTGGCTGCCTCGACGATGCTATCAACCAGATGCGATGGGACGATGTCATAGTGTGAGAACTTGACCGTGTACATGCCGCGACCTTGCGTCATACTGCGCAGATCGGTGGCATAGCGCTGAATCTCGGCCAAGGGCACCAGGGCCGTGACCACGCCATTGCCGCGCGACTGCTCCATGCCGAGCACACGCGCCCGTCGGGTGTTCAGATCGCCCATGATGTCGCCCATAAAGTTCTCGGGAACCGTGACGACGACCTCGGCTACGGGCTCCAGCAGAACGGGCCCGGCCTTTGGGATGCCGTTCCGAAAGCCCAAGTGTGCGGCAATCTTGAAGGCCATTTCTGACGAGTCGACGCTGTGGTAGGAGCCATCATAGAGCACGCACTTGAAGTCTACCGTCGGGTAACCGGCGATGACGCCGTCGTCAACGACCTCGTAGAGGCCCTTTTCTACGGCGGGGACGTACTGCTTGGGGACCGACCCACCAAAGATGGCGCTCTCGAACTGCACCCCCGCCCCTCGCTCGAGCGGCTCAAAACGCAGAAAGACGTCGCCGAACTGGCCGCGACCGCCTGACTGCTTCTTGTGGCGCCCCTGAGCCTCGGCGATCTTGGTGATGGTCTCGCGATAGGCGATGGTGGGGATCTCGGTCAGGATCTCGACCCCGAACTTGTCGGCTAGACGGCGGGCTGCAAGCTGGATGTGGCTCTCGCCCATGCCCGAGAGGATGGTCTCGTTGGTCTCGGTGTTGCGCTCAACGCGGAGAGTGGGATCTTCCTCCAACAAGCGGGCGAGGCCGCTGCCGAGCTTGTCCAGGTCGGCCTTGGTCTTGGGAGAGACGGCGACAGAGAACAGCGGCTCGGGATAGTCGATCGGTGGCAGCTGATAGGGAGCCCCAGCGTCACAGAGGGTATCGCCTGTGGAGGTTTCGCTGAGCTTGGCTACCGCGCCAATATCACCAGCCGAGACCGACGGCACGGGCGTCTGCTCTTTGCCGCGGAGCTCAAACAGCTGGCCGAGGCGCTCTTCGGTGTCGCGATTCACATTGCGAGCGCGCGCATCGGAATTGAGCGTGCCCGACACCACGCGGAAATAGGTCAGCTTGCCCACAAAGGGGTCGGCCAGGGTCTTGAACACCTGAACGACCAGCGGACCATTCGCGTCTGCCACAATCTCTTCCTCCTCGCCAGTGGCGAGGTTGGTCACGGTCCGTGCGACGTCGGCCGCCGACGGCATGAACCGCGAGACGATCTGGAGCAGTTGCTTGACGCCGATGCTCTTGGTGGCGGATCCGGCCAGGGTGAGCACGATGCTACCATCCTGGATGCCGGCCTTTAGGCCCGTGAGAAGCTCATCCTGGGAAAGCTCTTCGCCATCCAGATACTTGAGCATGAGCTCGTCGTCGCTCTCGGCGGCGTACTCGATCAGCTCGGTGCGAGCCGACTGGGCGGCGTCTAGCATCTCGGCGGGGATCTCGGCCTCGGCGCTCTCTGCGCCCATGTAGGCCTTCATCGACAACAGGTCGATGATCCCGGCAAAGCTAGACTGCGAGCCGATAGGAATGGTGATGGGCACAAAGGTCTGGTCGAACTTTTGGCGGAGCTGTTCCAGCGTGTTGGCATAGTTGGCATTGTCGCGCTCCATCTTGTTGATAAAGACGGCGCGCGCCATGCCGGCATCGTCCAAAAAGCCCCAGTGCAGCTCAGCCCCGACCTCGACGCCGGAAGCGGCGCAGACGACCATCACGGCGGCGTCGGCGGCGCGGATGGCATTTCGCACCTCGCCCACGAAATCCATGTATCCAGGCGCGTCCAGGATATTGACCTTGCTATCCTGCCAGGTCAGCGGCAGGATCGAGCAGTTGACCGAAAAGCCTCGGTTCTTTTCCTCGGGGTCATAGTCCGAGGCGGTGTTGCCATCCTCAACCTTGCCGAGGCGTTTGATCGCGCCGGCGGTGTAGAGGAGCGCCTCCCCGAGCGATGTCTTGCCGCTGCTTCCGTGTCCTAGCAGCACAAGGTTGCGAATTCGATCAGGCGTGAACTGTGTCATAAGGCAAGACTCCTGGACATTTGGTTTGCATCTGGCGCATTATAGCACACGCTCGGGCGAGCACCAAGATTCGGGCTCCGATCCAACCGCGTGTGAGGCGAGCCCGGCGACAGGTCGCTAGGTGAGTAACAAACTCCCGCGGTGCCAGTGGATTCGCTCAACGCTGGCACGTTCGTAGAGATAGGTCTCGAGCACGCGTTGCATGGCGGTCGGGTTGCCAGTGGCGGCGTAACGGTGGTGTGCGGGATGCCCCTCTCGTAGCAGCAGGCCGCGCTCCGCCAGCACGCGGCGCGTTTGAAGGGCGATAGCCTGGCTGGGCTCGATCACCTGGACGTGTGGCGGCAGCACGCGCTGCAAGGTTGGCATGAGAAATGGATAGTGCGTGCAACCCAGGACTAGCACATCGGTCCCTTGCGCCAGCAGTGGCGCCACGCAATCGCGGAGGATCGCCTCGGTCTCCGGCGCGGCGACGTCCCCGCTCTCTACCAGTTCCACCAACCCGTGGCAGGCTCGCGAGATCACGCGGACGCCGTGGGCCCAGTGTTCCACCACGGCCTCAAAGAGGCTGCCTTGAAGGGTGCCCTGAGTGGCCAACACCCCAACGACGCCGCTCTTGGTGATGGTCGCGGCCGGCTTGATCGCCGGCACCATGCCCACAAACGACGTCTCCGGAAAGGCTTGCCGCAGAGGCATCAGAGCAGCCGCCGAGGCAGTATTACAGGCGACCACCACCACCTCGCTGCCGTGGGCCTGGAGATAGCGGGTGATACCCTTGGCAAAGGCGATGATCTCATCGGCGGGGCGAGGGCCGTAGGGACAGTGGGCGTTGTCGGCCACATACGACAGCGGTTGGCCCGGCATCAGCTCAATCAGCGCCCGCACGACAGAGAGGCCGCCCACGCCGGAATCGAACACGCCGATGGTGCCCTGGAGCGGCTGGCTGGTGGGTTGAGTCATGGTCGCCACCGACGGCAGGCCTCGATAAAAGCTCTGAACAGGGCGCGGCTGGGGGCGTCATGCGCGTAGAGGCGTTCGGGATGCCACTGGACGCCGACTACCCACCCGGCTGCTGCCGGCGGCGGTTCGATGGCCTCGATGACGCCATCGGGGGCGCGGGCGGTGACGATCCAGCCATGTGCGCAGTCGCACACGGCCTGGTGATGGGAGCTGTTGACGACGACCCGTGGATCGTCATCGTGCGGCGATAGATCCAGGCTTTGGGCCAAGCGTGAGCCAGGCCGCACCGCCACGGGATGGGCGAGCTTTTCGATGGCGCGCTCGGGCTCGCCACGATGATCCATCGCGCCCGTGATGTTGGTCTCGATGTCTTGATGCAGGCTGCCGCCGGCCGCGACGTTGAGTAGCTGGATGCCACGGCAGATCGCCAGGATCGGCTTGCCCTCCTGGATCGCCCAGCGGGCCATGGCCAGCTCGGCCTGGTCGCGCTCAGGATCGATGGATGCGCTCAGGCCGTCGTTGCGCTGACCGTAGCGCTCCGGCGCAATGTCGCCGCCGCCCGCCAAGAGCAGTCCGCTGCTCTGAGCATAGACGGTGCGCAGCTGCGTTTCATCATCGGTGGGCTGGACGAGAAGATAGGCTCCACCGGCGCTAGTGAGCGCCTGCAGGTAGGCGGGCTTGATCGCGAGGCGGCGGGGGTTGGTGCCCAGGGGCAGCGCTACCAGCGGTGTGCCGCCTTGTGCCTCGGCGCCCAGAAGCGTCTCCCAGTGGGAGATGGCGCGCCGGTGCTGGCGGAAGGCGATCTCGTCCGGGATCTCGTCTGGCCCGAAAAAGCGCGCATCCACGGCGTCGTCTCGCGGCTGAAGGTGGCCTTCGACCACGCGGGCGGCATACAGGACGATGACTCCGCCAGGGGCCTCGCCGTCAAAGAACGCCTCGGTCACCAGGAGTCGCTCCAGCGCGATGCGCAGGCCGGTCTCTTCATGGGTCTCGCGGATGGCGGCGTCCTCGGGCGTTTCGCCCACCTCGGCATAGCCAGACGGGAGCGCCCATTTGCCGCGCCCCGGTGCCAGGCCTCGCCGGACGAGGAGGATGCGCCCGTCTTGGTGGACCAGCGCCCCCGCAGCCACAATGGGATTGACATAATGCACGTAGCCGCAGAACATGCAGACGCCGCGTTTCCGGCCATGAAGGCTTCGGACGGCCAAGGGTGCGCCGCATTGGGGACAGTAGCGGGCTGCGGACATGCCTACTCCCTCGTACGGGACGACGTTGTCTGGCCCCATTATAGCGATCACGAGTCTCTCACCAAGCTGAGCGTGACGCGCGAGTCGAGCGTTGACGGGGCCGAGCGCCAACCTTATACTCTATGCTCAGCAGCCGTAGACATGGCGAGGGCCGCAGCTCTTATGTCACAGCGCACGCGAGTGACTCCCATCCGCCGACAGTATCTGGATATCAAGCGACAGCATCCCGATGCGATCGTCTTTTTCCGGCTGGGAGACTTTTACGAGACGTTTGACGAGGACGCGCATCTGGTCTCGCGAGAGCTGGATGTCGTGCTCACGTCGCGCAATGTGGCCAAGGGCCAGCGGGTTCCCATGGCGGGCGTGCCCCATCACGCGGCCGAGGGCTATGTGGCCAAGCTGATCGCGCGCGGGTTCAAGGTGGCCATCTGCGAGCAGACCTCTGACGAGCCGGTGGACGGCTTGATGGAGCGAGAGGTGGTGCGGATCGTCACGCCAGGGACGGTGGTCGAGCCCACTCTCTTGGCGGACAAGCGCAACAACTACTTAGCCGCTGCGGTCTGGCTGGATGGCACGGCGGGTCTCGCGCATGCCGATATTACCACTGGCGAGTTTCTGACGACCCAGCTCGATGGACGCGAAGCCGATGCGGACCTGCTGCGCGAGCTGGATCGGCTGCAGCCCGCCGAGCTGATCATCAGCGATGGCGGCGTGCCACATGACGAGGTGGGTGAGGCTGAGACCGCGGAGGCCCAGAGACGCTACCCTGCCCTGGCAGAGGTGACGGTGCCGCTGACCCTCTATGATGCCTGGCGCTTTGAGGAGGGCAACTGCCAGCGAGCCCTGAAAGAGCACCTGGGCGTTACCACGCTGGCCGGGTTCGGTTGTGAGGGGCTGCCAGCCGCCATCCAAGCGGCCGGGGTCATCATCCAGTATCTGCAGGAGCATCAGCCCGGCGCGCTCTCGCAGTTGCGGCAGCTGGCGACCTATAGCGTCGGCGCCTTTATGATGCTGGATGTGGCCACTCGCCGCAACCTGGAGCTGACCGAGACTATTCGCGAGGGTCGGGTTCAAGGATCTCTGCTCGGCGTGTTGGATGCCACCTTGACGCCCATGGGCGGGCGGTTGGTGCGACGCTGGCTTACCCAGCCGTTGCTGGATCACGATGCGCTGGAGGCGCGGCTCCAGGTGCTGGACGCGCTGTTCCAGGATACCCCTCGCCGCACCGCCTTGCGCCAGGCTCTGCGGGGCCTGGGCGACCTGGAGCGGCTGGCCAACCGGGTGGTGCAGGGGATCGCTGGCCCCCGGGATCTCGTGGGGCTAGGCGAGGGCTTGGCCCGCATGGAGGGCATCCGCGAGGTGGTGCTTGCGCTGGCGGCCGATGCTCCCGTACTGGGCGCGGCCGAACGGTATCCGCTGCGGCCGGAGGATCTCGTGCTCTGCCAGGAGGTGGTGGATCTTGTCCAACGGGCCATCGTGGACGATCCGCCGGCCCTGACGACCAACGGCGGCTATATCCGGCCGGGCTACTCTGATGAGATGGACCGCGTACAGGCGTCGGTCGAGGAGGCCAAGCGTTGGGTGGCCAATCTGGAGCGCAGCGAGCGCGAGCGGACCGGAGTCAAGTCCCTCAAGGTGGGCTATAACAAGGTCTTTGGCTACTACCTAGAGGTGACCAAGGCCAACGCCGAGGCTGTGCCGGACGACTATATCCGCAAGCAGACCCTGGTCAACGCTGAGCGCTACATTACGCCCGAGCTCAAGGACAAAGAGTCGGTCATCCTGAATGCCCAGGAGCGTCTGCGCGAGATCGAAGCGCAGGCGTACAAGGGCGTCCTAACCCGTCTCGGGCAGATGGCGGACCGGATGCTGGCGGCGTCGCGGGCTGTGGCTCACCTGGATCTCTTGGCCGGATGGGCGCATCTAGCCGCCATCCACGCCTATGTGCGGCCCGAGCTCCATGACGGCTACGAGATCGAGATCGAAGGAGGGCGGCACCCCGTGGTGGAGCGGATGCCGCTGGACGAGCCTTTCGTCCCCAACGATTGCCGGATGAGCGCCGAGTCGGCCATCCACGTGATCACGGGCCCCAACATGAGCGGCAAGTCCACCTATCTTCGGCAGGTGGCCCAGATCGTGCTTCTGGCACAGATCGGCTGCTTTGTGCCCGCTCGCAGCGCCCGCATCGGGTTGGTAGACCGCATCTTTGCCCGCGTGGGGGCGCAGGACGAGATCGCTCGTGGGCAGAGCACGTTCATGGTCGAGATGGTCGAGATGGCCAACATCCTGAACCATGCGACCGAGCGCAGCTTGTTGATCCTGGACGAGATCGGACGCGGCACCAGCACGTATGATGGCATCTCGATCGCGTGGTCCGTCGTCGAGTACCTCCACAACCATCCTCGCCTAGGCTGCAAGACGCTATTTGCCACGCACTATCACGAGCTGACCCAGCTAGAGGAACGGTTGCCGCGGGTGCGCAACTATAACGTGGCCGTGGCCAGCCGCGGCAAAGAGGTCGTGTTCACCCGCCGCGTCGAGCCTGGCGGCGCCGATCGCAGCTATGGGATCCACGTGGCGCAGATGGCCGGCCTGCCCCCGGGGGTCATCCATCGCGCCCAGGCGATCCTGCAAGAGCTGGAGAGCGATGGCGCCGAGCCGCTGCCCCGCCGCGGGCGAACGGCAGAGGAGCCGCGCCAGCTCTCGCTCTTTGCCGGGGATCACCCCTTGGTGAAGGAGCTTTCCGCGATGGACGTCATGACCATGTCGCCCATCGAGGCCCTCAACACCCTCTATGACCTGCAAAAGCGCCTGGCTAGCTCTGACTAGGCGGTCGCGCCTGGCAGGGGTGGGCCTCTACCTGGCCATCGTGCTGCTGGTGGCGGCCGGATGGCTGATGGGGCGCCCGCTCCACGAGCAACTGGGCCTCAGCCAGGACCGCCTCGACACCGCCGCACCGCCGCTCTCTGGGGAGCGATCCGTGGGCCAGAGCTTTTTGGGCGAGTACCCGGGCCTGGCCTGGATCGAGGTCTACCTGGTGCGCTACGACGAGGATGCCCACCAGGGGGTCGACGGCGCGCTACGACTCACCCTCGAGCGGGAGGATGGATCTGGCCAGCCGGTGGTCTCTAGCTATGCCGTGGCCGGGCTGGAGCACAACCAGAAGCTGCGCTTTGCCTTTGAGCCCCAGGCGGATTCGCAGGGTACGCGCTATCGCATGACGCTCACCAGCGGTGCTGATGCAGGCATCGCGGCCTGGTATACCGCCAGCGAGGCCTACGAGGGGGGGCACCTCTACCTCGATGGCGAGCCCACCGAGGGCGATCTCTACTTTGCGCTGGGCTATCGCTACCCACCAGCGGTGGTGCTTCAGCTGCTGATGCGCGAGGTCCGCCGCTGGTTGCCGGCCCTGGTGGCGCTGGTTCTGGTGTGGGGCTTGCCGGGATGGGGCCTGTTGGGGCTCCTTCGGACGGAAAACCAGGTGGACCTCTGGGAGGGGCTGGCGCTCATCGGCGGGTTGAGCGCGTGTTTCTGGAGCCTGGCGTTCCTGTGGGCGCGGGTGGCCGGGTGGGCACTGGGGCCGGTCGGGGCGGCGTTGCTGCTGGTGGGGTGCGTGGCCTTGGGCCTCTGGGCGCGCATCCGCCACCCCGGTGGATGGCCAGCCTGCGCCACGGTGCCAAAGGGACGCTGGCCCGACCTGGTGATGGCCGTGGTTATGCTCTTGATCATCGCCAGCCGTCTGCTTCAGGCTCGTGACCTGGTGGTTCCAGCTTGGGTTGATTCGCCCCATCATGTCCTCATGACCCAGCTCATGCTCGACCAGGGCATGGTGCCGCGCTCGGCGGCACCCTATCTCCCTGTTGGTGAGCTACACTACCACTTTGGCTTTCATGCCTCGGCGGCTCCACTCGTATGGTTCTCTTCACTCAACGCGGCCGATGCTGTCCTGTTGGCTGGGCAGTGCTGGCAGATGCTGGCCCCCTTGGGCGCGTATGTGTTGGCCAAGCGGCTGCTGGGGGATCGCTGGGGCGCCGTCATCGCGGCGGTGCTGGTGGGGGTATGGCTGTACATGCCGGCCTACTATACGACCTGGGGCCGCTACCCCCACCTGGTGGGGCTGACGTTCTTCTGTTTGGTGGCCGGTGCTGTGCCGCACCTGCTGCGGGGCTCTCGGGAAGGCGCGCGATCGATGCCCTTGGTGGCCCTGCTATCTGCTGGCTTGGGACTGGCGCATTTTCGCATCTTGGTGCTGTACGTGATCTGGTGGCTTGTATGCCTGGGGGCCGTGGCCTGGGAGTGGCGTCGCGATCGACGTGGGCTACTGGCGGCGGCGCGCATTTCTGGTCTGGCGGTGGCAACGGTGGTGTTGTTGACCCTGCCCTGGGTCGTCTATGTCGCGAGGCGGGTGTTGCCCTCCGTGGAATCCACCTTTGGGGGATGGGCCGCGCAAGGAGATGATTACGCCTTCCCCTGGCGCTACCTGACCTCCGAGGTCACGAAGGCCCTGGGGGTTGTGGCGGTTGGAGGCGCCGTGTGGGGCCTGCTCAGGCGAAGGCGCGAGGTGCTCTGGTTGCTGGTCTGGGTCGGTCTCGCTGTGCTGGTGTCGCTGCCCCAGCTCGTGGGGTTGACGCCCACCTGGCTGATGAGCAGTAGCGCGCTGGCCATCTCCTTTTGGGTGCCCGTCAGCGTATTGGCGGCATACCTGGTGAGCGACGGCGCGAGCTGGGCATGGGGGCTCCTCCAGCGTCGATGGGATGCGGCCCCGAGGCGGATGGTGGCGCCCTTGGTTGCGGCGACGTTGACGGTGGTTAGCGGGTGGGGGGCTTGGCGGACGGTGGACATTGTCAACCCGACCACCATCCTCGCCGATCAGCGTGATATGATGGCCATGGCGTGGATTGATGAGCACACCGAGCCAGGGGCCGTGTTCTTGGTGAACGCGCGTTACTGGCAACCTGGCCTGTATGTGGGCAGCGATGCGGGTTGGTGGATCCCTTATCTGGCCAATCGGCAGGCTACCCAGCCGCCCATCCTCTACTATCACGGCTCGCCTGCCTACCGTGAGAGCATCGCCGAGCTGGCCGAGCAGCAGACCCGTTTGCGAGAGGACCCCGAGGCGATGACCGCCTGGATACGTTCCCTGGGTGTAACCCACGTGTACGTCGGCAGCCGCGGCGGTGCCCTCGAGCCGCGGCTGCTGGATGCGCTAGATAGCCTGGAGGCCGTCTACTCCCAGGGCCCCGTTCGTGTCTATCAGGTCGATGCGGGCTCCTAGGATAGCACGTCGGCCAGGTATACCGGGTTCGACCAGGCCGTTCGGCCCTGGGCGTCAGTGCACTCGACCCGGACATAGATCTGATCTGCCTGGAGGGCGATCGAGCCCCCCGTTAGCATCCCGTGCGCGGTAGGATGGACAACCCTGCCTAGCGGCCCCGCCGCGTGGAACACGATGCGGGCGCAAGCCGAGCAGCGCACGCTCAGACACGGGCCGCCCTCGCCGTCCACGATGCGCAAGTCTTGGATGGTGGGCCCTTGGCTGGCATAGAACGAGCCACTGGCCACCGCTGCGAGCACGGCCTCTTCTGTCAGTTCCGGCGCGCGCACCATGACAAAACCCCGACCAGCCTCGTCGCCGATCCAGTGGGTGTCATCCACCGCGACGCCCCAGAGCCGTTTGCCGGCCTCTAGCAGCTCATCCCAGGTCTGCCGGGCATATCCTAGCCCGCGCTCTTGTTCGCAGACGGTGTTGAACACCTCGAGCGCGCTGATGCCGTCAACCGATAGGATCTCGGCCGAGGTCTGACCGATCCAGTAGGGATGGGCCATGATGGCGATGCCGCCGCCATCACGGATGGCGTTGGCGGCGACTTGGACGGGCAACCGGTCCACCGACTCGGGTAGCGTCTTGGCTCCCAAGCCGACCATGTGGTAGCCAGGGCCGTCCAGCTCGACGCCGCTGATGGTCAGGAGCCCGCTGTGGGCGGTGGCGGGGGCGCCTAGCGTGAGGCGCCGGTGGTCAGTGAGCGCGACGATGTCATAGCCCTGCTCCCGGTACCAGGTTAGGGCTTCTTCCGGCGCGACGCGTCCGTCGGACTGGGTCGTGTGAACGTGAAACGCGGCCTTGTACCAGCTCCCAGGGGCCTCAAAGGGCGATTGCCAGGTCATGGGTTGATCCTTCCTCTAAGTACCACAACGCTCGGTTCTTTATGCCCTCCAGCGGGGCTAGGCGACCAGGATAATACCAACGACGGTGAGCCCTGTGCCCAGGGCCACGCGCCAGTCGCTGTGTTCCCTAAGGAACAGTAGGCTCAGGGGCAGCGCAAAGAGCGGCGAGGTGGACGTGAGGACGGCGGCGCGTGCCGATCCGACCTGTGCCACTGTGAGCACAAACAGGAGCGATCCGACGCCCCAGCCGATCAGCCCTCCCACTAATAGCGTGACCCATTCGCGCCGGTCAAGCCGAGCCAGTTCGCGCCAGGTGCCGCGCGCTGCGACCACCAGCCAGAGCGCCAGCGATAGGACGGGAAGGCGAATTGCGGCGGCAGCGATCTCGTCCAGCCCACGCAGTCCCGGCTCGAGCATGGTGGTCGACACCGCCCAGAGCACCGAGGCCGCCAGCGCAAACAGGATACCAGAGGTCTTGGCCTGTGCGGTTGGGATCTCGCTGGTAGGCGCGCGGCCGCGCGAGATGGCGATGACTCCCAGCATGGCCAGCAGCATGCCAGCCACCAAGGGCCAGGTGAGCGGCTGATGGTACAAAAGCAGCGCCAAGACCAGGGTGAGGGCTGGGTAGGTGGAGGCGATGGGAAACGAGCGGGAGACGCCGATGCGCGCGATGCTCAGAACATAGACCGAGTCTCCCAAAAAGCCACCCACCAGCATGCTGCCCACCAAGAGCGCCCACTGGCTAGGCTGAATACCGACGTAGCTAGCGGTTCGCTTGGTCAGGGCCGCGATAAGGATGAGCGAAAGCGCCCCGATGGCCGAACGGGGCGCGTTCAACGTAAAGGGATCGAGCTTGCGGGCGAGATCGCGCATGCTGATGGAGCCGATGGCCCAACTGGCTGCGCATAGGAGGCCATAGATGATGCCGAGCATGCCGTTTCCTTGCGATGTAGTGATAGTTCGTAGGGGGATATCATACGCCGCTGCTTGGGAAGAGCAAGTGCGAGTCGCTTCTCGGACCGGCATACGGCGTTCCCTTGCCATGGCCGTCGCCTCATGGCACAATCGGTCCGTTGCGATGCAGTGCTGAGGGAGGTGACATGATGCAATACCGACGGTTGGGGCGCTCGGGCCTGGTGGTATCGCGTGCCTGTTTGGGAACGATGACGTTCGGCCGTGAGGCCGATGAGGAGATGTCCTTTCGCCTGATGGATGCCTACTGGGAGGCGGGCGGTAATGTCCTCGATACGGCCGACGCCTACTCGACGGGCGTCTCGGAGCAGATCGTCGGGCGTTGGATCAAGGATCGCGGGGTTCGCGATCGGGTGGTGTTGGCGACCAAGGTGTACGGCACCATGGGGCCTGGGCCCAACGACGGCGGGCTCTCGCGCATCCACATTCAGCAGGCCGTCGAGGCCAGCCTGCGGCGCCTGCAGACCGATGTCATCGACCTGTATCAGATCCACCGCTGGGACTTTGGGAGCGAGCCCGAGGAGACGCTGGGCGCGCTGGATGATCTGGTGCGCCAGGGCAAAGTGCGCTATGTGGCGTGCTCAAATCTCAAGGGATGGCACCTCCAGCGATTTCTCGCCCTGGCCGATCTGCGGGGATGGTCGCGTTTTGTGAGCATCCAGCCGATCTATAATGCCATCAACCGCAGTATCGAGGCCGAGGTGCTCGAGGTCTGTGAGGCGGAGGGGCTGGGCGTGATCCCCTACAACCCCTTGGCGGGCGGCATGCTCACGGGCAAGTACCTTGGCGCGGATGGCCTGCCTCAGGGCGCTCGGCTGGAGGCGTTCAAGCAGTACCACGACCGCTACTATACCGCGCAGGCCCTTGACTTGGTGGCGCGGTTCGTAGAGGCTGCGCGAGATCGTGGTGTGACGCCAGCCCAGCTAGCCTTGGCCTGGGTGCTGGCCGAGCCGCGGGTCACGGCGCCGATCCTGGGAGCTCGCAACCTTGAGCAGCTAACCGACACGCTAGGCGGGCTCGACATTGAGCTCTCCCCTAAGGAAAGAGACGAGATCCCCGCCATCGCGTCGGGTCATTGGGTCGGCGAGGATCCCGTTTACGATCGCGAGTCCTAACGATAGGTCAGTTGGATCCCCTGCGATACGACGTGGGCGTCCATCACGCGGGCGCCCGCGTCGGTCAAGGCTTGGCGCACTTGGGCCTGGCGTGAAGGGGCGGCCAGGGTGACCATGCACCCCCCGCCGCCCGCGCCGCAGATCTTGCTGGCATCGGCGCCTGCGCTCTTGGCTGCCGCCATGTAGGTCTCGATCTCTGGCGTGGAGACCCCCTCCGCCAGCCCGCGGCGTAGCTGCCACTCATCGTCCATCAAGCTGACAAAGCGGTCATGGTCCATGTCGTGGAGAGCATCTCGCATGGCTAGGGCGATGGCCTTGATGTCGCGCATGCGGGCCACCGCATCGCCCTCGCCCTCAATATAGCGCTTCAGCATCGCCCAGTTGGTGACCGCCGAATCGTGCGGGATGCTGGTATAGCTGACGACCACACGCTGGTTGAGCCAAGAGACGAGGTCGCGGTCGTCCGAAAGCTTTTCCAGACGCCAACCGTCCACCTCGAACCAGAGCGCCGAGACGCCGCCCCAGATCGGCGGGAAATAGTCCTGCTTGCCCGTGGGGATGCCGATCACCTGGGCCTCCAGGTTGGCGCCAAGATCCAGGATCTGTGGCGAGGTCAGACGCTGGGGCTCCTCTCGGAGGGCGTTCAGGGCGTGTAGCAGGGCCATCAGCAGGGCCGACGATGCCCCCAACCCCGATCCCTTGGGCGCGTGGCTATCCATGGTGACGTTGATGCCCGTCGGCGGGCGCATCTGCGCCACGGCTCTCCGAGCCAGGTCAAGCCCGTGTCCCAGCGGCATCTCATCCAGCGATGCGTGCTCCTCACAGAGCCCCAGGTCCGACGACCTGATCGAAACGCGGGCGTCATCCCTGGTTTCGATGGTGGCGGCGGCTGTGACGTCGATGGCTGCGTTGAGGGTTAGCCCGCCACCCTCAAACAGGTAGAGCGGGTACACGTCCAGCGTCCCGCCAGCCAGGTCGATGCGCATGGGGACGGTTGCGGTGATCTTCATGGGGAGCCTCTCCTT
>DAIRUQ010000018.1:0-40328 GCA_036803245.1 Chloroflexota bacterium
TCACCGACATCCAGGGCCTCGAGGACCATCTCGGCGACATGGATTTCAAGGTGGCTGGCACTCCCCGCGGCATCACCGCCGTGCAGTTGGATATCAAGATCAGTGGCCTCCGCTGGGAGATCATCGAAGAGACGCTAGAGCGCGCCCGTCAGGCCAGGCTCCAGATCCTGGAGGTCATGCTAGGGGCGCTCCCCGAGCCCCGCTCGGAGCTCTCGCCCTATGCGCCGCAGATCCATACGCTCAAGATCCCTGTGGAAAAGATCGGCGCCCTGATCGGGCCTGGCGGCAAGAACATTCGCGGCATCATCGAAGACACGGGCGTCACCATCGACGTGGACGATGACGGCACGGTCAAGGTCGGCTCTTCCGACGGCCCCAGCGCCCAGGCGGCCATCGAGCGCATCGAGGCCCTGACGGCCGAGGCCGAGATTGGACGCATCTATACGGGCAAGGTCGTGCGGACCACCGACTTTGGCGCCTTTGTCGAGATTCTGCCTGGGCAAGATGGCCTGGTGCACATCTCGCAGCTGGCTGACTATCACATCGAAAAGGTCGAGGACGTCGCCCGCGTGGGCGAGGAACTCACCGTCATGGTGGTAGACGTCGATGGCCAAGGTCGCATCCGTCTGTCCAGGCAGGCAGTGCTGCAGGGCTGGACGGTCGAAGAGGCTCGTGAGAACGATCGTCCTCCGCGCAGCTCTGGCGGCGACCGTCGTCGGAGCCCTCGCGGTCGGCGCTAGAGCCCAGTAGTCCAAGCACACGGGCTCTCCCCAGGAGAGCCCGTGTGACCAGTAGGCGCCAAGCATCGTGGAACAGACCACATCTCAGACCGCCCCACAAAAGACCTCCCTACTGCGCGAGTTCGCCGAGGCCCTGCTGCCGGCTCTGGTGATCGTGTTGGTCATCAACACCTTTGTCGCCCAGGCGACGCGGGTTGACGGCCACAGCATGACGCCGAGCCTCATCGATGGCGAGCGGTTGATCATCGAAAAGATGAGCTACCGCTTTAGCCCGCCGCAGCGTGGCGATATCGTCGTCATCGATCCTCCCAGCCACACGGGCCCACCGCTGATCAAGCGCGTCATCGGGCTGCCGGGCGAGATGGTCGCGGTCGAGCAAGGGCACGTCCTGATCAACGGAGAGCCGCTCGACGAACCCTACCTCTCCGAGCCCACCCGTGGCGTCTTTGCGCCAAGCCTCGTTCCCGAAGGTCACGTATTTGTCATGGGTGACAACCGGCCAGCCAGCAACGATTCCCGCGCCTTTGGGGCCATCTCGTACCAGCATGTCGTCGGCAAGGCCTGGCTGCGGTACTGGCCGATCCAGCAGATCAGCCTGATCACACACTAGCCCGACGTCTCTAGTCGGCCCGAGACCTTGAACCCACGCAGAGGGGCGCTATAATAGGCCCTGCTCGCGAGGCTAGAGGAGCATTTGAAGCGTAGGGAGCCATGGTCGAGACGCGACGGTCAGCAGTGCGCCAGGAAGAGATTCACAGACGCCTACTCCACATCTCCCGAGAGCTGGTTGGCGCCAAGGACCTGGCCCAGCTACTCCAGACGATGGTCGATGCCGCCCTCGAGATCGTTCCCGCGGCCGATCGTTGCGTTATCCACCTGCTCGACGACGGCGGCGAGCGCCTGATTCCACGTGTCTGTGCCCCCTGGTCGCCTGTCACCCTGAACACGCAAGGCTTTTCGCGCGACGTAGGCGTGGCGGGCCGCAGCCTGCGCGATCTACGCACCATCCGAGTCGACGATACCCGCCGCTCAGCTGACTATGCGCCTCTCCGTTCCCATGATGATCTCTGCTCGCTTCTCGTGTCGCCCCTCTATGTAGGACCCGTGGCGCTGGGGACCATGAGCATCAGCAGCGCCCAGTCAGAGGCTTTTGACGACGACGACACCGAGCATATCGAGACGCTGGCCGCGCAGGCGTCGGTGGCCATTCGGCAGGCCAACCTGCTGCATGACGCCATCGCCGAGCGACAGCGCAGCGAATCGATCATCGAGTCGATGGCCGATGGCTTGTTCATTCTAGACGCGCAAGGACGGATCGTTCGGACGAACCCGGCCCTCTGCCAGCTGCTTGACCTCACGGTCGACGAGGTGAGCGCGGGCTGCCGTGATGGGGCCCTGCCGCCTTGCTTTGGTATCCTGCTCGACCCCAGCCGGGGCCCGGTGATGGGCCCGTACTGCGCCATGCTGCCCATGGCCGGCGGCGGCGAGCTCGCGGTCGAGGTCCGTCCCACCAACCTGACCGATTCGCGTCTGGGCGAGGTCCGGGTGGTGCACGACATCACCCGCGATCGCCGTGATGCCGAGGCACGAGCCATGTTCATCTCGCAGATCTCTCACGAACTGCGAGCCCCACTCCAACACATTCTGGGGTTCGCCAGCATCATCAGCGACGTCGTCGATCTGCCCGAGGCGGACCTGCGCCGCTTTTTCGGGCATATCAAGGACGAGGTTGACCAGCTCAGCCGCTTGGTAGACGACTTGGTCGAGCTCTCGCGCATCGACACCGGCCGCTTTGGCATCCAGCCGGAGGATGTCGAGCTAGGGGCTCTGGTGGCCGATGCTGCGGCGCGGCTGGAACCGCGGGCGACGCTCAAGTCTCTGTCGCTGGCCTGTGAGCCACCAGAAGAGCCCGTCTGGACCCGCAGCGACCCCGGCAGGCTGACACAGGTCATTGTCAACCTGATGGGCAACGCGATAAAGTTCACCCCCCCGCAGGGGCAGGTCACCATCTCGGTGGGCGCGCATCACAGGCAGGCTCGCGTCGAGGTGCGCGACTCCGGTCCCGGCATACCAGCCGAGGAGGTCGATCGCATCTTTGACCGCTTTTACCAGGGGAGCATCAACTCTCGGCACAGGCATGCCGGCATGGGTCTGGGTCTCTACATCAGCCGCGAGATCATCCAGGCTCTCGGTGGTCGGATCTGGGTAACCAGCGAAGAGGGCCACGGCACGACGTTCACCTTTGAGCTTCCACTCGTCACCAGGCACGCAGAGGGAGGTGCGCCAGCATGAGCGCTACCGTTCTAATCATCGATGATGATCCGGTTTTTGTGGAGATGCTTGGCTATGTCCTCGAGCGCGGAGGTTTCCGCGCCATGTCGGCCTTTAACGGCGCCGACGGCATCCAGCTGCTCATGTCCGAGACGGTGGACATTGTGATTCTGGATGTCATGCTCCCGGACATGGACGGCTTTGAGACCTGCCGCCAGATCCGCAACATACCGACCATCCGCGACGTCCCGATCCTGATGCTGAGCGCGCGCACCCAGGTCACCGACAAGCTCAACGGCTTTGAGTCTGGAGCCGACGACTATTTGGCCAAGCCGGCGGATCCCAAAGAGGTGATGGCTCGCCTCAAGGCGCTGCTGGCTCGCGCCAAGCGACCCCCTAGCCCCACCAGCCAGGTTTTGGCCTTTGTCGGCGCCAAGGGCGGCGTGGGCACCACCACCACCGCCCTCAATGTGGCCGCCGCCTTGGCCGGCGGCGAACGCAAGATCCTGTACATCGAGCTCCAAGGACATGGCGCCTCAGCCCCCTGGCTCCTGGGCAGCCACACGGGGCAGAGCCTACAGGAGATGCTGGCCCCCGAGGGCACGCGCTTGACCATGGCAGGGCTTGCTGGTTGCATCCTGGAGACCCATGCCGGCTTTGACTATCTCCCCGGGCTCTCCAACGCCATCGCGCCCAAGCCGTTGCGCCCGGGCATCCTGACCGAGGCGCTGACCATGCTTCAACACAGGTATGGCGTCATCATCATTGATCTCGGCATCGCCAACCTGGCACACACCGCCGAGGTGCTGTCACAAGCCAGCGCCATTCTGCCCGTCTGCGAGCACGACCCCTTGTCCGAGTGGCACCTAGGCACGCTGTTGGCCTGGCTCGAGAGCGGTCGCTACGGAACCCAGGTTCCCGGGATCGTGCTGGTGCAACGCTATGCCGGTGCGTCCCAAAAGCCAGCCACGCAGATCGCCAGCGAGATCAATCTCGGGATCCTCGAGGTGATTCCGTCGGCTCCGGGCTTGCTCTATCACACCCACAGCCGCCAGGAGCTGATCATGCTGGCCGATCCCGAGGCCGAGATCGCGCAGAGCTATCGCGCCCTGGCTGAACGCCTCCTGGAGGACCCCATCGAGGCGCCTCCCTCCCTGAGACCCTAGGGCGGACGTGACGCAAAAAACCGGCGGCCATGGGCCGCCGGTTCGCACGTCCTATCACCGCTCGCGCGCCGTCACTCCTGTTCGAGGGCGGCGACCATACTGCCGAGCGTCTCCTCCACGATCTGCATGGCGTCATCCAGCGCCTGGTTGGTAGCTAGAGCTAGCTCGCTAGCCAAGAGATCCTTGCCTCGGTCAAAAAGCTGGCGATCCACCGTGCCCAGCGGCCGCTTTTCTGAGAGGAAATAGAGCTTGCGTACGACGTCCGCCACCGACGTGAACGACCCCGACTTGAGCTGATCGCGCATCTCTTGCTGACGAGCTCGCAGATCCGAGCCGATCTCGGAATCGGTGGGCGGCACGGCGCACGACTGCAACACTTGGAGGAGATGCTGACTTCGGCCCACCTCCCGAAGCCCCAGGTCATCGGCGCGATTCACTGGCACCATCACCTGCATCGATTTGCAGACCGCCTCGATCACATAGTAGCGCCGCGCATCGTCTCCGATGCTCTTTTTCTGGACACGCACCACGGTTCCAGCGCCATAGCACGGATGCACAACCTTGCTTCCCTCGGCAAACATCGCAGCCCCTACCTTTGCCTAGTCTGGCAACCCCGAACCCGCGTCACCGCAAGCCGACGCGCCCGCCCAAAAGAAAAACGGGCGCCGCGTGGCATTCCGCCTAGAATACCGCTAACCGCCCAACAGTTCTGGCCCACTAGGTTTCCCAACAGGAATGCCTGACCCGCTCATCCTCTCGCCCTATCGAGTCGAGATAGCATACACGCCCGATGGTAACCTTTATTATACCACGAGCGAGGCTCTCTGACCAATGCTCATTCGGCGCGGAACGCGTGACCCATGGCCGCGACAACCGGGCATCTGGCCATGCCTGGTTCCTACGCTATACCTTGCGCCTTACTCTTGTATATAATGCTGTCATCCTGTGATCAGGTACTGACCCCCGGCATCGTCCCGCGACCGTCAAGAGGAGGATCGGCCATGACCGCAGTCCGCATCGAGATCCAGCAGCTCCCCCAATCGGTAGACGAGTTCATCGCCTTGCGCGACGAGCACGCGCAGACGCCCGAGGGCGCCGCAGCGGTGATGATCGCGGCGCTCTTGCTCTACACCAACGATGAGACCCTGGGGCAGCTCTGCCTCGCCCAAGCCGTCGATGCATCGAGAACCCGCACGAGCGCGCTGGGCGAGACCGAGCTCCAGCCCCGTGCGCTCAACCTGATCCGCATGCAGCTCGCCCAGCGCCCCCATGTCCCCCGTTCCTACGTGGAAGGCGCCACCCCCGAGAACGGGTACGCCCTGCCAGAGGGAAGCATCGCCATTCGCTTGGGCCGTAACCCGTACAGCGGCACCGACGAATCCGGGCGCGTCAAGCTCTTTGTGGCCAGCTCGGGCGCCGACAGCCCGCGACCTTGTACGGTCATTCGCGATGCCGCAGGCCAGTGGCGAGCGACCGAGTGGAGCAGCCTGCTCAGCGGCGTCCGCTCGCCGGCGGATGCGCCAGCCCAGTAGCCGTGGGCAATCCTAACGGTGCGACCAAGCCGCGACCAGCCTGGCCAGATATCTTTTGGGTGACCCCAACGCCCGTTCAGCTGCGGACGCGCGAGGCGTTAGCCTATGTCACCATCATCGGATCGGCAGCCCTGGCGACCGCCGACGAACGGGTGCTTGCATTGGCCGAGGGGGCCCTCCAGCGCGGTGACACTATCGCCCAGCTTGAGGGGCACGCCCCGGCGATCCAGTGGGACCATCTCGGGCCGCCTCGCAGCGTCGAGGAGATGGCGACCCGCCTCGTGTACGGCCATGTTTCCGACGTGGTGATGCGAGCGGCACGCCAGTGCCAAGACCTGTCGCAGGTGCGCTCTCAGGCCCGCAAACTAGCAAAAGAGGCGCGCCTTTGGGTGGCGCCCGCCCTGGGCGTGCTGGGTCTGCGAGTGGACGGCCTGACGATCGACCGCCTGGAGGACGACTCGCGGTGGGAACATGAGGCCTAGGATGGCAGGATCGGGCGAGCAGCGAGGGTAAAAAACGATGAACGGCCAGCCTCCATTGGCTGGCCGTTCGGTGTCGGGGCGAGACGATTTGAACGTCCGACCACTTGAACCCCATTCAAGTGCGCTACCTGGCTGCGCTACGCCCCGGGCACGCCGGCCAGTATAGCACTGCCACCCGTCCGTGGCAAATGCCCGCCCAGGGAACCGGCTGGTCGCCTTTCCCTGCTGTTGGCGGCGTGCTATAATCGGTACAGCGGTTCAGAGTCGAAACCACCAATCCAGGTAGAGGCAGCCGATGGCCGCAGCATGGGAAAAGATTCGGCAGCTCGTCGCCCGCATTGAGGCCTGGTCGCGCCTCGGGCGGATGGAGCCAATCACCCGCCACGGACTGATCTGGGGCGGGCTCGAAGGCGGAGCCGCAGGGCTGATCCTCGGCATCGTGCTCGGCGCCGTGGGTCGCGGCTTCTTGGGCGCCCTGGTTGGAGCTCCCGTCGGCTTGATCTTGGGCGTGTTGGTGGGGGGAGCCTGCGGAGCCGTCATTGGCACGCTGGTTCTGCCCGCGGGGCCGCCGCCGACCATGACGTTCGAGCTGGACCATCCCGAAGCCACTTATTCACCCGGAGAGCGCATCACCGGGCTGTTGCGCATCGCCGCGCCGTCGCGGGCCGAGCTGCTATCGGGCCAGGTGACGTTGCTCTGCCGTGGCATGTTCGCTCACGAGGAGCTCTACCGCACCGATCCCCCAAGGCTGGCCCTCGTTCGCGATACGCACGTCTTTCTAAGCCAAGCCGACGAGATCGTGCCGCCCAGCGTGTTGCGCCGAGGCAAGACGCTCAGCATCCCCTTTAGCTTTCGCATCCCCGAGGACGCTCCTGCCTGCCATCGTGGGTACATCTGCGCCGTGGTGTGGACCCTGCACGGTCGGCTGGAGGTAGCTGGACGCGAGGACGTCACCGCCACCGCCGAGATCACGGTGCGGGGCCATCCCGTCGCCATGGAGCGCCAGCGCCGCGAGTTCGTCGCCATCAATGCCAACGCCACTGTCCAACTGAGCCTGCAGCTCCCCGAGGTTGTGGTGGCCGAGGGGCAGACCATTCGTGCCAACCTACGCATTCGCCCCCTCGAACGCCTCGAGGCCGACGAGGTGCGGGCCGTCCTCCTGCGCATCGAGCACACGCCTCAGGGCACCACGGGAGACACCGTCTACATCGCCGAGTGGAACCTCGATGAGGGCACGTTCCGCGGTAAGCGCGAGTCTGGTGGCAAAGGCACCACCTATGTCTGGCTGGAGGACGAGATCGCGCTGCTGGGAAAGACCACATTCCTGCCAGACCGCGTGGCCAACCACGAGCTGACCGTCACCATCCCCGAGCGGTTCCGCCCCACCATGCAGCAGCCTGGCGGGCGCGTCTCATGGCGCCTGGCCGCGGTCATCCATCGCAACGGTGGTGGCGATCTTCAGGCCTCGCACGAGCTCTTTGTGCACACCAGCGCGCCCGAGCTCTCGGTGGTGATGCAGGACGCCCAGCCCCACGCCAGCATCGGCGGGCGCGTGGACAAGGACCTTCCTCCTGAGGACCTGCTGCCCTCCAAGGCCCAGGCCGACGCCTAGCTTTGACGGAAGCCCCCTTCCCCCCTAGAATCACACCCTGAAGATGTGCTGGACCTACCGCGGGACGAGGGTGAATGTTCGAGTCGCTGGGCGAGAAACTGCAACAGACCTTTGATCAGCTGGCGCGCAAGGGACGCCTCTCCGAGGATGACGTCTCGCAGGCGCTGCGCGAGGTCCGCTTGGCATTGCTCGAGGCGGACGTCAACTATCGCGTCGTCAAGAGCTTTACCCAGCGCATTGCCGAGCGCGCCGTCGGTGCCGACGTAGCCCGCTCCCTCACCCCCGCCCAGAGCGTCATCAAGATCGTCCATCAAGAGTTGATCACCCTCCTGGGCGAGGCCAAGGAACTGAACCTGGCGGACAAGCCCCCCTCGGTCATCATGCTGGTGGGCCTCCAGGGTTCTGGCAAGACGACCATGGCCGCCAAGCTGGCCCTGCACTTGCGCAACAAAGGTGAGCACCCGTTGCTGGTGGCCGCCGACATCTACCGCCCCGCTGCCATCAACCAGCTCCAGACGTTGGGCCGCCAACTGGATATGGCCGTGCACGCCGAACCCGAGGGCACGCCGCCCGCAACCATCTGTGCCAACGCGGTACGCCGTGCTCGTCGCGAGGGCTTTACGGTGGTGCTACTGGATACGGCGGGCCGCTTACAAATCGACGAGCCGATGATGGCCGAGCTGCAAGAGATTCGCCGCCAGACCGAGCCGCAAGAGGTGCTGCTGGTGGTGGACGCCATGACGGGCCAGGAGGCGGTGTCGGTAGCTGATAGCTTTCACCAGCGTGTCAGCGTCACGGGCCTGGCCATGACCAAGATCGACGGCGATGCCCGCGGCGGCGCTGCGCTCTCCGTTCGCGAGGTCACTGGCGTTCCCATCAAGTTTCTGGGCGTCGGCGAGCGCCCCTCCGACCTGGAGCCGTTCTACCCCGATCGTCTGGCCTCCCGTATCCTGGGGATGGGGGATGTGCTCTCGCTCATCGAACGGGCCGAGACGGCCGTCACGGCTGATCAGGCGCGCTCCATGGAAGCCAAGCTGCGCGCCAGCAGCTTTACCTTTGAGGATTTCCTGGAGCAGCTCGAGACCCTCAAGCAGATGGGGCCGCTGAGCGAAGTGCTTGGCATGGTGCCTGGCATGAACCGCTTGGCCAAGCAGCTCCCCTCGGAAGAGACGGACGCCAGCATGCGCCGTTCCGAGGCCATCGTCCGCTCGATGACCGCGCAAGAACGTCGCAATCCCAAGATCATGAACGCCAGCCGCAAGCGTCGAATCGCGCGGGGAAGCGGCACCACGGTGCAGGATGTCAACCAGCTGTTGCGCCAGTTTGACGAGATGCAGCGCATGATGAAGCAGCTACAGAAGGGTCGCGGCATGAAGGGGCTGCTCTCTATGTTCGGTTAGCTATCTGCGACACTCTGGTGTATAATCGTTTATCGGTTCACAAGCGCAGTCAACTAGATGGGGATGAGTTCAGAGCATGGTCAAGATCCGATTGGCAAGACGGGGAGCGAAAAAACAGGCGACCTACCGCGTGGTAGTGGCCAACTCGGAAGCGCCGCGCGACGGTAGCTTTATCGAGATCATCGGTCACTATAACCCACGGACGGATCCGCCCACGGTTGTGATCGACGAAGAGCGAGCCCTCTACTGGCTCGGCGTAGGCGCCCAGCCCACCGAAGCGGTGGCGCGCATGCTGCGTAACCTGGGCATCACGGCCAAGTTCCAGGGCGAGGCAGAGCAGATTAGCACTGAGGAAGAGCATGTCAACGCAGGATGAGCTGCAGACATCCATGAAGGGCCTGGTCGAGTACATGGCCCGCTCATTGGTGGACAATCCCGAGGCCGTGAGCGTAACCGAGATACGTGGCGGTCGCACCCTCATCTATGAGCTCACGGTGGCCCCCGAGGACAAGGGCTGGGTGATCGGCAAGCGTGGTCGCGTGGCCAACGCCATGCGTTCCATGTTGCGCGTTGCATCCTGCGCACGCGAGGCTCCGCGCACCACCCTCGAAATCGTCTAGATGCCTCGATCCAGCCAAGACCCTCGAGGGCGACGCCCCCGCAGTGGGGACGTCGCCCCTTTGCATGCGAGCCAGCAACCGACCCACCTGGTCATCGGGCAGATCGTGGGTCCTCGCGGCGTGCGCGGCGAGCTCCGCGTGCGCATCGAGAGTGACCTTCCCGAGCGTTTCCTGGAGCTAGAGCGCGTCTTGGTGGGGCCCGAGCACGCCCCCTATGTCGTACAGCAGGCTCGCTTGCACCAGCAATGGGCGCTCCTCCAGCTAGAGGGCGTGAACGACCGTGACGCTGCCGAGGCCCTTCGCGGCCAGTGGTTGTGGGTAACGCGTGACGAGGCCGTTCCGCTGGCAGAGCACGAGTACTTTGTCTGCGACATCGTGGGGCTAATGGTGCACACCGAGTCGGGCGAGCCGCTCGGCCGCGTCGTGGAGGTCATCTCTACGGGCGCCAACGATGTGTATGTGATCCGCACCGCCGAGGGCGAATTGCTTCTGCCGGCCATCCGTGACGTCGTGCTGGCCGTCGATATGGACGCCGGGGTTCTTCGAGTGCGGGTGCCGGACGGCCTCCGCTAGCGAACGGGATACACGGATCAGCCGATGAGCGACCTGCGATACTGGATCGGGTTCAATCGCGTGCCCCAGATCGGCCCCGTCCGTCTGCGTCGGCTCCTCGACGTTTTTGGCTCGATTGATCAAGCCTGGCATGCCCCTCCCGCCAACCTGCGCTCCGTCGGGCTGCCACGACCCGCCATCGATAGCCTGCTGTATCACCGTCAGCGCATCGATCTCGACGCCGAGGTCGCCCGGGTCCGAGAAGCAGGGGTGACCGCCCTCACCTGGAAGAGCGACGACTACCCCCAGCTCCTCAAAGAGATTGACGACGCACCGCCAGTCTTGTATGTGCGCGGCTCTCTTACCGAGGCCGACTCTTTTGCCGTCGCCATGGTGGGCACTCGCCATGCCTCTACCTATGGCAAGGAACTGGCCCGAAAGCTGGCGACCGGCCTAGCGCAAAGCGGCGTCACCATAGTCAGCGGCTTGGCGCTCGGCATTGATGGCATTGCCCATCGAGCGGCCCTCGATGCCGGCGGCCGCACCATCGCGGTGCTAGCTTGCGGGCTCGATCACGTCTACCCGGCCCGCCACCGCGAGATGGCCGAACGCCTTGTTCAGCATGGCGCCTTGGTGAGCGACTATTCCCTTGGCACCAAGCCCGAGGCGCGCAACTTTCCACCTCGCAACCGGATCATCAGCGGACTCTCGTTGGGAACGGTCGTCGTGGAGGCAGGCCTGCGCAGCGGTGCCCTGATCACGCTTCGCTATGCCCTGGAGCAAGGTCGAGAGACCTTTGCCGTGCCCGGAAGCGTCCACAGCAAGGCCAGCGAGGGCACCAACGCCGCCCTCAAGCGTGGCGAGGCCAAGCTGGTCACCGACGTTCAGGACATCCTGGAAGAGCTCCATCTGACGATGGCGCCCCAGCAGCAGGAGACCCGGCGGATCGTTCCGGCCACGCCGGCGGAAAAGGACCTCCTCGCCCACCTGGGCCGCGAGCCTCTCCACGTGGACGAGTTGGTGCGCCGAACGGGCCTTCCCGCGGCCGCGGTATCGAGCACCCTGGCCATGATGGAGCTGCGTGGCGTGGTGCGTCGCGTCGACAACACCTGCTATGTGCTGGCCCGTTAGGGCTGGGGAGGAGGGCACCATGCCGTCGCGATCGACCAAGACCTGCGCGGATGTTCACATCACCATTCTAGCCGGTGGCAGCGGGACCCGGCTGTGGCCCCTTAGCCGCACCAGCTCGCCCAAGCAGCTCCTGGATCTCTTTGGCGATGGATCCCTGTTGCGAAACACCATCGAGCGCGTGCTGCCGCTGGTGCCCTGGGAACGCATCTATATCCTTACGGGACCAGACCACGCCCCGCTGATCCGGGCCCACCTCCCCGAACTGCCAAACGGGAACCTACTCGTGGAGCCTAGCCCTCGCGGAACGGCCCCTTGCCTGGGGCTGGCAGCCATGCGTCTGCGCAAGACGCGCCCTGGGAGCGATGTGATGGTCTCGCTTCACGCGGACCATGTCATCGCTGACGCCGATGCCTTTCGCCGCGGGCTACAGGCGGCCATCGCCACCGCCCGCCAGGGCCATCTGGTCACGGTTGGAATCGTCCCACGCCAGCCCGAGACCGGCTTCGGCTATATTGAGCGAGGCGCGCAGATCGATCCGCCCACCGATCCACCAGCCTTTGCCGTCGCGCGGTTTGTGGAAAAACCCCCACTCGAGGTGGCCCGCGAGTTCGTTGCGGCCGGAAGCTACTACTGGAACGCTGGCTACTTTGCCTGGACGCTGGACGCCATCTTGGAAGCCTTCCATAGACACCTTCCGGCTACGCACCAAGCCTTGGAGGCCATCGTCTCGTCGCCGACCGAGGATACCGATGCCATCACCGAGGCGTGGAACGGCATCGCGCCCGTCACCATCGATGTGGGCATCATGGAGCAAGCCACTGACGTGGCCGTCGTGCCCTGCGACATGGGCTGGAACGACGTGGGCAGCTGGGCAGCCGTCTATGACATGCTGGCCCGCGACGAGGACGCAACCGCCGCCATGGCCTGCAGCGAGCTTGCGACCATTGACAGCGGCGGCAACCTGGTGCACGCCGAGGGCAAGCTGGTGGCCACCATCGGCATCCATGATCTCGTCATCGTCGACACCCCTAATGCGCTCCTGGTCATGCCGCGCGACCGCGCTCAGCAGGTCAGTGAGCTAGTCAAGCTCTTGCGCGCCCGCGGCCACCAAGAGCAACTTTAGAGCGAGGCAACATGCAAGCAGAGATCATCACCATCGGCACCGAGCTCCTCCTTGGCGAGATTGTCGACACCAACTCCGCCTGGATCGCTCAACAACTGGCCTATGTCGGCCTCGACGTTTACCGTACCGTCACCGTGGGTGATAACCTCGATCGCATCGGCAACGCCGTGCGCGACGGCCTGGCCAACGCCGACCTCGTTATCACCACTGGCGGCCTCGGCCCCACGGTGGACGACATGACGCGTGAGGGCATCGCGCGTGCCACAGGGCGAGCTATCGTGCTCGACGAAGGCTTGCTAGAAGAGATCGCCGCCTTTTTCGCCGGCCGCGGTCGCGTGATGACCGACAGCAACCGCAAGCAAGCCACCATCCCAGCCGGCGCCGAGGTGATCCGCAATCCGGTGGGCACCGCCCCCGCGTTCGCCGTTGAGCATCAGGGCAGCCTCGTCATCGCCTTGCCCGGGGTGCCCCACGAGATGCGCTACCTGATGGAACACGCGGTACTGCCCCTCCTTCAAGAACGCTACGGCCTGCAAGCCGTCATCGCCAGCCGCACCGTGCGCACCTGCGGCATCGGCGAGAGCACCCTCGGAGCAGTGATCCCGGACCTTATGGAGATGAGCAACCCCACCGTGGGCACCGCCGCCCACCCGGGCCAGGTCGACATTCGGATCACGACCAAGGCATCCACCCGCCAGGCGGCAAACGAGCTCATCGCGCCGGTGGAAAAAGAGATCCGCGCGCGCCTGGGCGAGTTTGTCTTTGGGGTAGATCACGAAACACTGGCCGGGACCGTGCTGGAGCTATTGGCGAAAGAGGGTTTGACGTTGGCCGTCGTGGAGACAGCCACCCAGGCGGGCATTGCCGGCGCGCTCTTGTCTGAGGAGAGTCATGCCGATGGCTTTGCGGGAGGCTGCAGCATTCGCTCCACGCCGGCGCTGGCGGCCCTGCTCAGCGCTGAGAACTCTGCGCCGTCAGCGGACATACTGGCCGAGCTGACGCGCCAGCGCCATGGAGCCAGCCTGGGCCTGGCAGCCATCGACGGCCTGGGCAACTCGCCCGATGAGCAGCGCCAGGTTCACTTTGCCCTGGCTTGGGAGGGGGGATCCTCCGCGGCCGCGCCCACGGCGTGGCGTTCCGGCCCCGCCGCCCAGGGTTGGCTGGTACACACCGCCCTCGATCTGGTACGGCGGCATCTACTGGGCCTGCCGGTGGGGCACGGCGAACGTACGGGCGCGACACGCTGATGGCAACCCTACGCGGCGCGGCGCTGCAGGCCTATCGGGTGCACCTAGAAGTGTTCGAGGGGCCACTGGAGCTGCTCTTGCGCCTGATCGAGCGCGAGGAGCTCGAGATTACCAAGGTCTCGCTGGCTCTGGTGACGGACCAGTACCTGGCCCACATCGCGGCCTTGCGCGAGGTAACCGCCGGCGATCTGGCCGGGTTTATGGTGATTGCTGCCAAGCTGCTGGTGATCAAGTCGCGCTCACTCTTGCCGCAGCCTGAGGACGAGCCGGATGAAGAGCAGGAGGACCTTGGCGAAGAGCTGGCCCAGCAGCTCTTGGAGTACAAGCGCTTCAAAGAGGTCGCCAGCGAGCTCCGCGAGATCGAGGAACGCGGCCAGCGGGTCTATCCGCGACTGGCGCCCCCGCCCCGGATCGAGCCACGCCTCCACCCGGGAGACGCCACCCTGACCGACCTGCTCATGGCTTTCGCACAGGCGCTGGAGGCCCACCCTCCCCTTCCGGAGGTGGACGAGGTCGTGGCGCCCGCCCCCGTGCGCATCCAAGACTGCGTCGACACCATCGAGCGCCTGTTGGCTCGCTATCGGCGCTTGCGCTTTTCCACCCTGATGAGGCGCGCTCGATCGCGGCTAGAGATCATCGTGACCTTTCTGGCCATGCTCGAGATGATCCGTCGGCAGCGCCTGCGCGTGGCGCAAGACAGCCCCTTTGGCGAGATCCACCTGGAAGCCCGAGAGCCGGATCCGGATGCCGACATCCCCCCGCTAGACCTGGCCGAGTATGGCGAGGCGCCGGGCGAGGCCGTCACCCCAGGCTGAATCCGCCCGCTAGCCATTGACAAGCCGGGCAAGCGTTGCCTACAATCGGCCTGTCTGCAGATCCCCTGCAGCGCGGCCCCGGCTTTGGCCGGGAGGAGGTGCGCGACCATGGCAAGCCTCAGCCGGTTCGGCTCTACCATTGCCCGCTTTGATCCGCCGCCGATGACCCGCTCCTGGCCGGGACCAGAGGGCCTCCGAGCTCTCTTTGAAGCCAGCGTCCACGAGATGCTCCAGCACTGCCGGCGCCATCCCCTAGCCTGGCTCAGCGACGCTGATCTGGCCAGCCTGCTCTATGCCATCCTGGCACACCAGCTCCCCGCCCACGGTCTCTCGCGCTGCTGTCTGCACGCCGGCCTCGCTCTCCCCACCAGTCCCACGCCGGACGCGAGATACCGCGCTCGGCACATGGTGGTCGACATCGCACTGCTCCATCCAGATACGGTACGGGTGCACAAAGCTGGTGGCTGGGAGGGATCGGTCGAGCTGTTCGCGATCGCGCGGCGAGGCTATGGCGAGGTCGGCAAGCTAAAAGGAGTGCTAGAGGGCCTGGCCGCCGTAGCCCGGGGTCACCCCGAGGCGGCCAGCTACTTGATCGTCGTGGGCTATGGCGAAGACTCCAGAGCCCGAGACGAGGTCGCCCGCCTGGCACTCCAGCGGGGGGTGCCGCTCTTGGGCGAGATCATCGACGCCAGCGATCATCACGAGGGTCAACCCCCACTGCTCTAGCCCTCGGATGTGAGGTGCAGCAGGAATCCCAACAGCCGATCGAGGTCGGCCTCCTGGTCGGGCGCCTCTTTGAGGCAGTAGACGAACTGGTGCTTGAGGATCAGCAGGCTGGCCTTGTCCAGCGCGGCACGGGCGGCCATCAACTGGGTGACCACCGCCTCGCACTCGCGGCCCTCATCGACCATTTTCTGGATCCCACGGATTTGGCCCTCAACCCGGCGCAGCCTGGCCTGGATCTTGGCGCGTAGCTGTTCACGCGTCTCTTCCACACTTACCGCCTATCCCCTGATGCACACCAGCCCGGTGACCAGAGTCTAGCCCAGGCCCCGACGATCGTCAACGCAACCTATGACACAAGCACAAAGCGGCGCTCGTGTGAGCGCCGCTCTCCAGCCGGAACCCGGTCTAGTCGTCGTCTCGCAACGCACCCATCACCACGATCGCGCCCACCACGATCAGCATCAGCGGCGCCACCATGTCCCAGCGGAACCACCAGAGCGCCCCGAGATTCTTGAGCAGCAAGAGCAAGCCTACGGCCACCAGGACGGCTCCGCCGACCATAGCCCGATTGGCGGGCTGGGCGACGGCGTTCACGGGCTCGCGACGGTCAAACGGCTCCATCGCGTGAGCCTCTTCGCTCGGCTCGCCGACAGGCAGCACCACCCACAACACAAAGTAGGGCAGCACCCCCAACCCATTGGCTAGGGCCAAAAGCACGAACAGGATGCGAATCAGCAGGGGGTCCACCCCCAGATAGCGGGCGATGCCACCGCACACGCCACCGAGGATCTTGTCGTCGTCACTTCGGGTCAGTTTCATCGTGTCACCTCACTCATCAGCGGCGCCTCAGATGCTGGCCGCCTTGCCATTCCTCAGCCCCTATACGCAGAGCTGATGAGGAGGTTCCGCTCTTACCGCCGAGCGAACTCACGTTCCAGCTGGTCGCGGGTCATCTGCACCAGCGTCGGTCTCCCATGCGGGCAGGTGTGAGGGAGGTCACACCGTTCCAGGCTGCGGACGAGATCACGCATCTCGTCCAGAGAGAGGGTCTGCCCAGCCCGAATGGCGGTGTGGCAAGAGAGCGTCACCAGAGCCTGATCCAGCCAGGAAAAGGCCTCGCCGCCCTCCTCGGCTGCCTCGACCAGCTCGGTCAACGCAGCAACCACGTCGCCATCCACTAGGTGCTGGGGGACGCTACGAACCAACACGGTGCCGCTGCCAAAGGGCGAGAGCACCAACCCGACGCGAGCTAGTTCGTCCAGATGCGCCTCGACCAACTCGGCCAACCGCGGAGCGAGCTCGACGACACGCGGCTCCAGGAGGTCCTGCGTCACGACCGCCGCCCGCTCGGCCTGCTTGGACAGCTCCTCGTAGCGAATGCGCTCATGCGCTGCGTGCTGATCGATCAGATAGAGCCCGCCGGGACCCTCGGCCACCACATAGGTCTGGGCCAGCTGCCCGATGACACGTAACATGGGCAGCCGTTCGCCGCCAACCAGCTCACCTTGGCTGTTCGGCGCCTCCCAAGACCCGCGCGTCAGGCCGCCGTCCCGTCCGTCATCGGGCAGCAACAGCGATGGCGATCGATCGGCGTCATGGCGGGGAGCCTGCCAGTCGTCGCGCCCGCCAATGTGCGCGATGATCGGCACATTGCCTTGGGCCATCAGCGTGGTCCGCACGGCCCTCTGCACTGCCACAAACACATCCCGTGGCCGCTGGAACCGGACCTCACGCTTGGTCGGGTGCACGTTGACGTCCACATCACGGGGCGGCAAGGTGATATTGAGAACCACCACTGGATGGCGCCGTTGGGGCAAGAGCGACTGGTAGGCCTCGCTGATCGCATAGGAGAGAGAGTTGTCCTGAATCCAGCGACGATTCACCAACAGGGTGATATCCTGCCGGCTCGAGCGATGGACGGACGGTCCGCTGACATAGCCCCACACGGCGATCTCGTGGTGATCATCGGCCGGAATCTCGAGCATTGCCTCGGCCACGTCCAGCCCATACACGGCCACGATGGCGTCATAGAGCGCTCCCGTGCCGGTCGTTGAGATCACCGAACGCCCCTGATGCGTCAGGCTGAACCGCAAAGACGGAAACGCCAAGGCATAGGCGCTGACGAGGCGCGCCACATGGCCGGCCTCGGTCGCGTCGGTTCGCAGGAACTTGAGCCGGGGAGGCGTGTTGAAAAAGAGATGCTCCACAGCGACGCTAGTTCCGCTCGGCCGGCCCACAGCCTCGCTGCGCGCGACGCTGCCCCCTTCTATGCGGACGCGCGTGCCGGCGGCGTCGCCGGCCGATTTGGTCGAGAGGGTCACGTGGGAAACAGCCGCGATGCTCGCCAGCGCCTCACCACGGAATCCCAAGGTCCTGATATCGTAAAGCTCGTCGGCCGAGGCAAGCTTGCTGGTGGCATGCCGATGAAATGCCAGCTCCACCTCATCAGCTGGGATGCCCAAGCCATCGTCTTCCACGCGGATCAACCGCCGGCCGCCCTGCTCGATGGTCACGTCGATGCGGGTGGCCTCGGCGTCGATAGCGTTCTCGATCAGCTCCTTGACCACCGATACCGGGCGCTCGATCACCTCACCGGCGGCAATCTTGCTGGCTATCTCGGGCGGAAGCAGGCGGATGGGCACCGATAGGCTCCTTGGTCTCGTCCAGAGGATTCGCTGTCATTGTACCATGGACGCCGCTTTTGCCCATCACAGGCGACGGGCGTAGAATCGCCCCATGGCACCAACGACGGATCCAGTGGAACGCGGGCACCAAACGTACGGATGGTTGATTCTGACCGTGGGGATCCTCGCGGCCTCGTCGGCCTCGGTGCTGATCCGCCTCGCCCAGGCCCCGCCGCTGGCTATCGGGGCCTGGCGGCTGGTGCTGGCTGGAGCCGTGTTGGCCCCGTTCGCCTGGCAGGCGAGCTTACAGGGCTGGCGCGACCTGCCGCGCGGCGACCGCTGGCTTCTGGTCGCCTCCGGATTGGCGCTGGCGGCCCACTTTGCCGCCTGGATCACATCGCTGTCGTATACCACGGTGGCCAGCTCGGTCATCCTGGTTAGCAGCAGCCCCATCATCCTCGCGGTGGCATCGCACTGGCTGATGGATGAGCGCATCAGCGGCGTAACGGTGGCCGCCATCGCCCTAGCGGTCGTCGGCAGCGCCGTGGTGGGATATGGCGACCTGGCCCTGGCCGGCAGTGCTTTGTGGGGCAATCTGTTGGCGCTCGTCGGCGCGGTGGCCGTTTCGGTTTACATGCTGATCGGCCGTCGCCTACGCCAGCGTCTGTCGACGTGGGCCTATGTGTGGCCCTGCTATAGCATCGCGGGCATCACGCTCGTCGCCGTCTGTCTCGTGGCGCGACAGCCACTGTTCGGGTACTCGCGCCAAACCTACCTGTGGTTGGCCGCCCTAGCGCTCCTGCCACAGATCGTCGGCCATTCGTCGTTCAACTGGGCAATGCGACACGTGGCGCCGGTCTTGGTGGCGGTCGCCATGCTGGGCGAGCCCATCGGAGCGACGCTCCTGGCCTGGGCCGTGTTAGGAGAACGTCCGGGCGCCCTGGCCATCGTCGGCGGGCTCTTGATCCTGGCCGGCATGGCGGTTGCGTCGCCCCATATCACCAAGAGTTTGCGCGGATCCGCACCAAGGAGCGTACCCACACCATGAGCATGAACTGGAACACACGTTACGCCACCCGCCTGGCCAGCATGAGCACGTCAGTGATCCGCGACATCCTCAAGACCGCACAGTCGCCGGATGCTATCTCCATGTCCGGCGGTTGGCCCGACGCAGCATTGTTCCCCACCGAACGGATGGCCATCATTGCCGAGGAAGCCTTGGCAGAGCGTCCGCAGCTGGCGCTGCAATACGGGCCCACCCAAGGATTGGTCGAGTTGCGCACCTTGCTGGCGGAGCGCATGCGCACCAAGGGGATCGCCTGCCATGCCGACGACATCGTCATCACCACGGGATCGCAGCAAGCCCTGGACCTGGTCGGGCGCATTCTGTTGGACCCCGGCGACCGCGTCCTGGTCGAGAACCCCACCTTTGTGGGGGCGCTTCAGTCGTTTCGCGCCTATGGGGCCCAATTCACCGGCGTACCGATGGACGACGATGGCGTCCTGCCCGATGCCCTGGCGACCGCGGCCAGAGATACAGAGGCCAAGTTCGCCTACCTGATCCCCACCTTTCAGAATCCTACCGGAGCGACCATGCCTCTGGAACGCCGCCACGAGGTGCTCCAGTTGCTGGCCGAGGCGGGCACCCCGCTCATCGAGGACGATCCCTATGGCGAACTGGCCTACGAGGGCGCGACGGCCACGCCTCTTGCGGCCCTCGACCCCTCGCGCAATGCGGTGATCTACCTGGGGACCTTTTCCAAGACTTTGGCCCCAGGCTTGCGGTTGGCCTGGGCCGTGTGCCCACCCGGCGTGGCGCAGCAGATGGTGATGGCCAAGCAGGGCGCCGATCTGCACAGCAGCAGCCTGTCGCAAGCCATCGCCATCGGGTTCATGGAACGCGGTTGGCTTGACGAGCAGATCGACCGCATCCGCGCAACCTATCGCCAACGCCGCGACGCCATGGTAACCGCCCTGCAGCAAGAGCTGCCTGTCGGCGTCACCTTTGCCATCCCACAAGGGGGGCTGTTCTTGTGGCTGCGACTGCCCGAGCAGGTAGATACCACCGCGCTGCTCGCCAACGCGGTTGAGCAAAAGGTCGTCTTTGTACCCGGCGCCCCCTTTTACGTCGACGGCCGCGGATGCAACTGCCTGCGACTGACCTTTGCCACCTTGACGCCTGAGCGGATCGGAGAGGGAGTTCGCGCCTTGGGCGGCGTGATCCGCCAGGCCCTAGCCGCGACGTGACGCTCGGCCCGGAATCGAACGCATCCAGCAAGGAGCCTATACCATGCCGCTCTATGAATACCGTTGCCAGGACTGTGGGCGCCGCCACGATCGTCGCCGCCCCTTTGCCGAGGCCGATGATCCCACCCCCTGCCCAGACTGCGAGAGCACACGCTCAAAGCGCCTGCTCTCCACCTTTGCCTGCACGGGCGGAGAGCGCTCCTCGGCTGGCTCTGGCGGCGGGTGCGCGGGCTGCGCGGCGTCCAGTTGCGCTGGCTGCCGTCGGTAGGCAGCCTGGTAGATTTCAACAGCCATAATCACCGTGCTATAATCGCCGCATGCAACCAGACCACCTGGCCCATAGGGGCTCGACACCTTTCAGCTTTGAGCTGATCCACACCGATCGACAGACGGGCGCCCGTGCAGGGATTCTGCACACGGCGCACGGTGACGTGCCCACGCCCGTCTACTGTCCCGTGGGCACTCAAGCTACGGTCAAGTCGTTGGATCCGCGTGACCTGGCTGAGCTGGACACCCCCATGATCCTTGGCAACACCTACCACCTCTACCTGCGCCCAGGGGCCGATCTGGTCGAGCGCATGGGCGGCCTCCACGCCTTTATGGGATGGCACCGCCCCATTCTCACCGATAGCGGGGGATACCAGGTCTTTAGCCTGCGCGACCTGCGCCAGGTGGACGACGACGGCGTCACCTTTCGCTCGCATATCGACGGCTCCACCCACCGCTTTACGCCCGAGAGCGTGGTGCGCATTCAGGAGCAGTTGGGCTCGGATATCGCCATGGTGCTCGACGAGTGCGCCGAGCCCGAGGACCATGCCTACAACCGCGAGGCCCTGCGCCGCACCCACTTGTGGGCCGAACGCTGCCTCCAGGCCCACCAGCGGCCCGACCAGGCGCTGTTTGGCATCGTGCAGGGGGGCATTCATGCCGATCTGCGGGCCCAAAGCGCCACCCATCTGGCTTCGCTGGGCTTTCCAGGCTATGCCATCGGTGGGCTCAGCGTGGGCGAGAGCAAGGCCGACATGCACCGCATCCTGCGGGTGCTGAACCCCATCATGCCCGCCGCCAAGCCGCGCTACCTGATGGGCGTCGGCTCTCCCGAGGATATCGTCCAGTGCGTGGGCCTCGGCGTCGACATGTTTGACTGCGTCCTGGCCACCCGCCTCGCCCGCAATGGCGCGGTATTCACGCCAGAAGGACGCGTGAACCTACGCAATGCCCAGTTCCGCGAGGATTCCGGGCCGATCCAGGCTGACTGCGACTGCTATACCTGCCGCACCTTTACCCGAGCCTATCTACGGCATCTCATCATCGCCAAAGAGATCCTGGCCGCCAGGCTGAACACCATCCACAACCTGGCCTTTATGCTCAGGCTGGCCAGAGACGTGCGCCAGGCCATCCTGGAGGATCGTTTCGGCGCCTTTCACGACGGCTTTCTCACCACGTACCAGACCGCCGACGCCCGTGCGCGCCGCGCCAACCGCGACGCTTTCCGGGCAAGCCGCAACGCCGACGCATAGGAGGATCGCGAATGTCGCCTTGGCACGCCGTACTACTTGGCATCCTTCAGGGAGCCACCGAGTTCCTTCCCGTGAGCAGTTCAGGGCACCTCGTTCTGGTGCCGTGGGCCCTGGGCTGGCCCGATACCTCGTTGCTCTATGACACGATGGTGCATTTGGCCACCTGCATAGCCGTGGTGGTCTACTTTTGGCGAGACCTGGTGGAACTGGTGCGCGGCGCCTGGCGTGGGCTTACCCGAAAACGCCGCGGCCCCGAGGATGACCTGGGCTGGCTCTTGATCTTGAGCGCGGTGCCAGGGGCCATCATCGGGTTCCTGCTCGAGGATTTCTTTGAGGCGCTTTTCGCCACCCCTCCCTATGCGGCGGGATTCCTGCTCGTCACCGGCGTCCTGCTCTATGTTAGCGACTGTCTCAGCCGCCGCGAGCGCACGATGGACAGCATTCGCTGGCCCGACGCGCTGTGGATCGGCCTGGCGCAAGCTGCAGCGATCGCCCCGGGCCTATCACGCTCAGGCACGACCATATCCGCCGGCCTCTTTCGTGGGCTCGACCGCGAGAGCGCGGCGCGATTCGCGTTCCTCATGTCGGTGCCAATCATCCTGGGCGCGGGCGCTCTTCAGGTGCTCAAGGCCCTGAGCGCGGGCAGCCTGCAGGGCGCCTCGCTGGAGCTGGGCCTTGGCTTTGTGGCAGCAACGGTCAGCGGGCTGCTGGCCATCGGCTTGCTGATGCGCCTCGTGAAAAAGCACAGCCTGAAGCCGTTTGCCTACTATTGCTGGGCGGTAGGGCTGGCAGGGCTAGTCCTGGCGCTGGTCCGCTAGGGCGTATGACGCGCTCTGGGTGGGGATCCATGCTAGCGGCGGCATTCCTGGTCGCCGCTGCTAGCATGCTGGCCAGAGAGTCGCCGCCTCCATACCTGGACCTTGCAGCGGCTACCCCAGCGCCGGCCACCACCAACCCCGAGATCATCCGGATCGCGACGTCGCTGGATGCGCAGCCTCTAGCTCACGAGCTCGCGGACACTTACGCCGCGGCGGGGCATCCCTTGACGCCTGAGGTCACGCCTCTGAACCCGGCCCAGGTCGCCGACACGGTGCTGACATCTCAGGCCGATCTGGGTATTGTGTTGCTGCCCGCCCAGGCCAGCGCGCCGTTCAGCCCGCCGCCGGCCTGGGGAGAGGCTGAAACCATCGTGATCGGGTGGGAGGCGGTGGTCCTGGTGACGCATCCCCTCCGCCAGATGCCGGGCCTGGATAGCGACACCGTCGCCCAGGTTCTTGGCGGCGAGATTCAGACATGGGAGCAGCTCGGATCGGGTCAGGGGAACATCGAGCTGCTCGGACGGGGTGAGGGCGCGCCCTCCCGCGAGGCGCTGATGGGATGGCTCGGCCTGGGCAGCCTGAGCTCGCGGGTAGAGCTCTGGCCCAACGACGCCGAGATCTGCCGCCAGGTCGCTTCGCGGCCCCTATCGTTGGGGTGGATCGGCCTCTCGTCGCTCACCGATGAGTGCCAGCCCTTGTCGCTGGACGCTTTCCGGCCCACGGCCCGGGCGATTCAAACGGGCGCCTACGGGCCACGGCTGGCTGTGGTGATCGTGGTCTCCCCGCACGCCGCCCCCGAGGCTCGCGCGTTGGCCCAGTGGGCCGCCTCAGCCCCAGGTCAGCGGGTGGTGGCGCGACGGTACACCCCGGCCTCCTAGCGTGCCGATGGCCGCCAGCTCAAGCCTGCAGCCACGGGTTGCCCTCCCGTTCTGCCCTCACCGTCGTTGACGGGCCGTGCCCCGGGTAGACGATGGTCTCGTCTGGCAGCACCAGCAACCGCTCGCGAATGCCCCGGATCAGCGCATCGTGGTCGCCCCCAGGCAAGTCAGACCGCCCCACGCTGCCAGCAAAGAGCGCATCCCCGGTAAAGACGGTCGCGGCCGCCTCGCACCAGAGCGAGATGCCGCCCGGCGAGTGCCCGGGCGTATGCAAGACCCGCAGCTCTAGCGTCCCAAAGGCCAGCGTCCCGTCGTCCTCCACCAGGAGGCCTGCTCGGAGACTGGGCGGCTGCGGAATGAACTGCCTGAACAGCGCTGGAGGTTCCTCCAGCCAGCGTGAATCGGCCCGGTGGATGGCAAGGGGCGCCTGAACGCTGCTCGCGACCTCCTCGGCAGCCAGGACGTGATCAAAGTGGAAATGGGTAAGCACCACCGCCGCCACGTCAATGCCTAGATCGGCCACCCGTCTCAGGATGCGTTCGGCCTCATCGCCCGGATCGATCACCAAACCCTGGCCCGTGGCCGGATCCTTTACCAGGTAGCAGTTAGTCTGCAGATCGCCCACCACCAGCGTCTCGACGATCACGCTGTCCTCCTCTCCCCAGTCGCCATCGCCTGATCCTACCGAGGGTCGGCGCAGCGTCAAGTTGCCGCAAGGGCCCAATCCGCTATACTCTGATGGGTGTATCTCGGGAGGAGGATCTATGCGTTTCGGTGCCTTGTTTGGACGTACGCAGCGCGAAGTGCCGGCCGATGCCGAGCTCGCCAGCCACCAGCTCTCACTTCGTGCCGGCCTGATCCGGCAGCTGGCCGCGGGCATCTATTCGTACCTGCCCCTAGGCTGGCGCGTGCTACACAAGATCGAGGGCATCCTCCGCGAGGAGATGGACAGCATCGACGGACAAGAGATCCGAATGCCCGTCGTTCAGCCAGCCGAGCTTTGGAAGGCTTCGGGCCGTTACGATGCCCCCGCACCAGGGCCAGCTCTGGTGCGCTTCCAGGATCGCGGCGCGCACGACATGGTGCTGGCCATGACCCACGAGGAGGTCGTGACCGACCTGGCCCGGCAAGAGATCCGCTCCTACCGACAGCTACCCTTGATGGTGTATCAGATCCAGACAAAGTTCCGTGACGAACCCCGTTCGCGCGGCGGGCTCATCCGTGTGCGCGAGTTCACCATGAAGGACGGCTATAGCTTTCACGCCACGCCCGAGTGTCTCGATCGCTACTACCCAGAGGTCTATCAAGCCTACCAGCGCATCTTTGCGCGCTGCGGCGTCGAAGCTCTGCCCGTAGAGGCTGACACCGGCATGATGGGCGGCGCTGCCTCGCACGAGTTCATGGTCGTGAGCGAGGCCGGCGAGGACACCTTGATCCTCTGCCCCGAGTGCCGCTATGCTGCCAACGCTGAGACGGCCGAGCTGGCCAAGCCGAACGGGGCAACTGGCGAGCCCCTCCCGCTGGAGATGGTATCCACGCCCCACACGACGACCATCGCCGCCCTATCAGAGCTGCTCGGCGTGTCGCCGGCGCAGACGCTGAAGGCGGTCTTTTACGCCACGCCCGAGGGCAAGCTCGTCTTTGCCATGATCCGGGGCGACCTGGACGTGAACGAGATCAAGCTGGCCAACCTGGTTGGCGTCGCCGAGCTCCGTCCCGCCACCGACGAAGAGATCCGGGCCGTCGGGGCGGTGCCTGGCTATGCCTCGCCCATCGGCCTGGATGGCGTACACGTAGTGGCCGACGACTCGATCAGATCGGGCGTCAACATGGTCACGGGCGCCAACAAGGAAGGCTACCACTGGACCAACGCGAACTATCCCCGGGACTTTGCCGTGGACCAGATCGCCGATATCGCCCTGGCGCGTGAGGGAGATGGCTGCGCCCACTGCGGCGGCACGCTCCAGAGCGTGCGCGGCATCGAGGCTGGGCACGTGTTCAAGCTCGGGATCAAGTACTCTGCCGCCATGGATGCCACCTTCCTCGACCAGGACGGCGTCGCCAAGCCGCTGGTGATGGGATGCTATGGGATCGGCACGGGCCGTCTCCTGAGCTGCATCATCGAGCAACACCACGACGACTATGGCATCGTCTGGCCGGTCAGCGTGGCCCCCTTCCAGGTGCACTTGGTGACTATCGGCACCAACAAGCCCGAGATCGTGGCCGCGGCGGATGCCCTATACACCCGCCTAAGGGCGGCTGGCTATGACGTGCTGTACGATGACCGCGAGGAGAGCGCTGGCGTCAAGTTCAACGACGCCGACCTGATAGGCATTCCGGTCCGCTTGACGGTGAGCGCCAAGACATTGGCCCAAGAGAGCGTAGAGATCAAGGCACGCTGGGCCAAGGACCGCGAGATGGTGCCCGAGGCGGATCTCGAGGGCGCCATAGACGCCCTACTAGCGCAAGAGGGCGGAATGTCAGAGAGCTAGAGCGCCCTGTTATTTGCGTCCCACCATCGCGCATGATATACTGACATAAAGAAACTGCGCGACTAGAAGTGGGCGTGCTCCCACTTTTTCTGTTGTGGCGCCGAGCCACGCATGCCTGGAGGTGCACAGCGCCATGAAGAGCGAGTTCGAAATCGCGATTACCCAACTGAGCGCCGACCGCAACCTCTCGCCCGAGATCATCTTGGAGGCGATCGAGGCTGCTTTGGTTTCCGCATACAAGCGCAACTATGGTTCCGGCGAGAACGTCAGCGTCACGGTGGATCCTCACACGGGTCAGGCAAAGGTCTTTGTCCTCAAAGAGGTGGTGGAGACCGTCGAGGACGACCAAGAGCAGATGACCCTGGACGAGGCGCGCGAGCACGATCCGGACGCCACCATCGGATCCGCGGTGCAGCTCGAGCTGCGCCCACGCAACTTTGGGCGCATCGCCGCCCAGACGGCCAAGCAGGTCATTATGCAGCGCATCCGCGAGGCCGAGCGCGACTCGGTTTATGTTGAGTATGTCGACCGCGTCGGCGAGATCGTCAACGGCGTCGTGCGGAACGTGGATGGGCGCTCGCAGAACGTGACCTTGGGGCTGGGCAAGGCCGAGGGTCTTCTCCCCCGCGCCGAACAGATTCCGGGCGAGTACTATCGCTTCAACCAGCGCCTCAAGATCTATCTCATGGCCGTCGATCGCTCTGGCCACGGCCCTCAGATTATCGTCTCGCGACGAGACAAGGGCCTCTTGCGGCGCCTGCTAGAGCTCGAGGTACCCGAGATTTTCAACGGAGCGGTCGAGATCAAGTCGATCGCTCGCGAGGCCGGGTCCCGCTCCAAAGTCGCCGTCGCCGCACTCCAGGCAGGAGTGGATCCCGTGGGCTCTTGCGTCGGGATGCGCGGCGTTCGCATTCAGAGCATCGTCAACGAGCTGAACGGCGAAAAGATCGATGTGGTCGAGTGGTCCAAGGACGAGCGCACCTACATCGCTAACGCCCTCAGCCCAGCCAAGGTGACCAACGTCATTCTGAACCCGATCACCGAGTCGGCAACGGTCATCGTGCCCGACCAGGCACTGTCGCTAGCCATCGGCAAGGAGGGGCAGAACGCCCGCCTCGCCGCCAAGCTGACAGGTTGGCGCATCGATATCCGCAGCGAGACAGAAGCTGCCGAGGACGCCGAGCGCCTGGCCGCTGAGGCTGAAGAGGCCGCCGCCAAGGCCGCCGAACTCCAGGCCGCTCGCGAAGCCGCCGCCGCTCTATTGGCCGAAGCTGAGGAGGGCCTAGAAGGTCTCGACGAAGAGCAGGCCGAGCTGATCGAAGAGCTCGCGGACGAGACCGAGCCCGCCGAGGAGCTGGAACTGACTGACGAGACACTAGTCTCCGAGCAGCCAGACGTTCCAGAGCCGGAGGAAGATCTCGTGGCCGAGGATGAGGCGGAGACTGAAGCCGAGCTGGAGCCGGTCTCAGAGCCCGTCTTGGAGGACGAAACGGTTGAGGCTGAGCCCGAGCCCCTGGAAGCCCAAGCCGAGCCCGAACCTCTGGATGAGGCCATCCAGGAAGAGGAGCCTCTCGAGACCGTCGAAGAGCAGGAGATGCCGGCCGAGGAGCCGGAGACCGTCCAGGATGAGCCCGAGGAATGGGCCGAGGACGAAGACGATCTAGACGATGATGAGCGCAAGAGCCGAGCCAAGGATCGCAAGCGACGCTTGGTCTATGACGAGCGCGTTGGCAAGGTAGTGGCGCGCAAACGCCACAAGCGCAATCGCGATTGGGGAGATTGGGAAGACGACGAGGTCCTCTAGGCCCGCCCTGCGGGCCGGGACTCACGGGAGGGCCATGATGGCGGGTCCGCGCGTTCGCCGGCAGCCACAGCGCACCTGCGTTGGCTGCCGAACCACTCGGCCCAAGCGAGAGATGATACGCGTCGGCTGCAGCGACCAAGGCGACATCCAGATCGATCCCAGTGGCAAGGGACCGGGGCGCGGAGCTTACATCTGCCCGGTCAGCGACTGCTGGGAGCAGGCCCTACGAGGCAACCGTCTCGCCCAAGCCCTGCGAACGACCTTGACCGCCGAGCAACGACAGATGCTCACCGAATATGGTGAGCAGTTGAGTGACAAAATCTAGGTAGATGCAGGTTTCGTGGATCCGGTCGACCATGCCAGAGTCGGTACGAGCAGGTTCAATGCCAATATCTTGCGAACTAGGATGGTAGGCATGAGGGGCGCCTCGGCGCGGGATGCCTTGAGGGAAGAGCCTATGGCTGCGTGATATAGACGCTCGCAGCCCCGCTCGATCCCCTCGACGCCTCCCCGGAAACCGGAACTCGCACTCCCGATCGTTACCTACGGACAGCTAGGGCCCCGCGTGCCCACGGTCACGGCGCATTGCCGGCGGCTGTTCGCGCGCCGATGGGGGCACAGCTTGGCGCCTGCCAGACCACAGAGGGGGATATGCCATGAGCAAGAGAGACAGCAACCCAACACAGCGACGCATGGGAGAGCCATCCATGGGGTCGCGGCGCAGTGCCATTGGAGATCCCCCGAGCCAGGCCCTGCCGCGCCAGGCTCGTTCGCGGCGATCTGGCTCGTCGGCCCCTCGAAGCCGAGGCGGCGAGGCCCCGTCCACGCCGCGCGCGCCCGCCCCGGCGGCGCCCGAGCCCAAGCCCGAGTCCACCGAGCCTATCCAGCTCCCAGAGCAGATCACTGTTCGTGAGCTCGCCGAGACACTCGGAACCAGCCCCATCGAGCTCATCAAGCAGCTCATGAATCTCGGCGTGATGGCCAACATCAACCAGCTCATTGACTATGAGACGGCAGCCATTGCGTCGGAAGAGCTGGGGTTCAAGGTTTCTGAGGTACAGCCAGAAGCCGAGGCCGAAGCTGAGGCCGAGGAAGAAGCCGAGATCGACACCAACGTACGGCGCACGGTCTATACCGAGGAAGAGCAGCGGTACCTGGCCAGTCGCCCCCCAGTTATCACCATCATGGGGCATGTGGACCACGGCAAGACCTCTCTCCTGGATGTGATCCGCGAGGCGAGCGTGCAGGTCTCCGAGGCGGGCGGCATCACGCAGCATATCGGCGCCTACCAGGTCGCGGCGCAGGGCAAGCAGATCACGTTTCTAGATACGCCCGGCCATGAGGCCTTTACCGAGATGCGAGCCCGCGGGGCGAGCGTCACAGACATTGCCATTCTGGTGGTGGCCGCCGATGACGGCGTCCAGCCGCAGACACGCGAGGCGATCAACCACGCACGAGCGGCCCACGTCCCTATCATTGTCGCGCTCAACAAGATGGATCTCCCCAGCGCCAACCCAGACCACGTCAAGCAGCAGTTGGCCGACGTAGGCTTGGTCCCCGAGGATTGGGGCGGCGACACCATCGTCGTGCCCGTCTCTGCCAAGGCCAAGCAGGGCATTGACACGCTGCTGGACATGATCCTGCTCGTCGCCGAGATGGCCGATTTCAAGGCCAACCCACGACGCAATCCGCAGGGCACGGTCATTGAGGGCCGCCTGGACCGAGCGCGGGGGCCCATCGCCACCCTCCTGGTGCACGACGGCATCCTGGAGGTGGGCGACGCGCTGGTCATCGGAAACACGTCAGCGCGCATCCGCGCCATGTTTGACTACCGCGGACAGACCATCGACAAGGCCACCCCTTCGCAACCTGTGGTCATCATGGGCCTGCGTGACGTGCCCCAAGCCGGCGATCGCTTTGAAAAGGTCGGTAGCGAGCGAATCGCCCGACAGATCGCCGAGGAGCGCACCCAAGAGGCCACCGAGGCCGCCAACCGGCGCCCCGAGGCCCTCTCGCTCGATGACATCTATGCCCGCGCGCAGGACGGGGCCAAGTCCCTCAACGTGATCCTCAAGGCTGACGTACAAGGCAGCATCGACCCGATCCGCTCGTCTCTGGAGCAGCTCAAGGTCGGGAACCTCTCGGTGGACTTTATCCACGAGGGCGTTGGGAACATTGCCGAGTCCGACGTCAATCTGGCGGTGGCCTCCGAGGCCGTCGTGATCGGATTCAACGTCAGCGTCGACGCCTCCGCCCAGCGGATGGCCGAAGCCGAGGGAATCGAGATCCGCACCTATGACATCATCTACCGCCTGATTGAGGACATCCAAAAGGCACTCACAGGCATGCTCGAGCCCGAAAAGCGCGAGGTGGTGCAGGGGCGGGCAGTGGTCCGCCAGGTGTTCTCGATCCCCCGCGCCGGCAAGATCGCTGGCGTGCAGGTGAGAGAGGGCAAGGCCCTGCGCAATGCCCGCGTCCGTGTGCTACGCGGCGAGAAAGAGCTGCACACAGGTGGCGTCAGCTCGCTCAAGCGCTACACAGAGGACGTCCGCGAGGTGTCTACCGGCATGGAGTGCGGCGTGGGCGTCGACGGGTTCAACGACTTTGAGGCCGACGATATTCTCGAGTTCTATGTGATCGAGACGGTCGAGCGGACGGCATAGCGGTAGGATTCGCACCATGACAAGCCATCGCATCGAGCGGGCGAACTCGTTCATCCTGCAGGAACTGACGCTGGCGCTACGCAACCAGGCGCGAGACCCGCGCGTCGAGCCGCTCACGTTGACCGAGGTGCGGCTGACCGCCGACCGTCGCATGGCGCGCGTCTTTGTGGCCTGCTACAGCGGCGACGAGGCGCTCGAAGAGGGCCTCGTCGCGCTAGAAGCCGCCAAGGGTTTCCTGCGGAGCCATCTGGCCCAGCATCTCCACTGGCGCTTTACCCCCGATATCGAGTTTCGGGCTGACCACTCGTGGGAGCAGGGCGCACGCATCGAGGCGCTGCTGGAGCAGATCGCGGAGGGGCATGGCGACGGCGAGAGCGACCAAGTCGACAAAGAGTCGGATGACACCGACGACGACCTGGCCTAGCGGGGTATCCGAGGCGAAATACGGCGACGACCATGGCTACTAGCCAGATCGACGGCGTGCTCAACATCCTCAAGCCGGCGGGCATCACCTCACACGATGTGGTCAGCCGCTTGCGGCGGGTGTTTCATCAGCGGCGGATCGGCCACGCGGGCACGCTGGATCCAGCGGCACGCGGCGTGCTGCTCGTCGGCCTGGGCAAGGCTACCCGCGTGCTCGAATACCTGGGAGAGTTGCCCAAGACCTACCGGGCCCGCGTGGTACTGGGCACCACCACCGACACGTTGGATGGCGAGGGAGCAGTGACGGGCCGGGCAGCGTGGGAGCATATCCGCTGGGAGGACGTCTCGTCAGCGCTGGGCCGCTTTTGGGGTGATATCCTTCAGGTACCTCCCATGTATGCCGCCATCAAGCGCAACGGCCAACCGCTTCACGAACTAGCTCGGCAAGGGATCATCGTGCCGCGCGAAGCGCGGCCGGTGCGCATCCACGCGCTCAAGGCCTTGGCGTGGGTTCCCCCCTACCTGGATCTCGACGTCGAGTGCTCTCAGGGCACCTACATCCGCGCCCTGGCACGGGACCTCGGCGAGGCCCTTGGCACCGGGGCGCATCTAGCCTCGCTGACCCGCACCGCCATCGGTGACCACACGCTGTGCACTTCGATCAGCTTGAGCGCGCTAGAGACCGGCGGCCCCGACTATGCCACGACGATGGTGCTCAGCATCGGCCAGGCGCTGGCACATCTGCCTTTCATCGCTGCCACTGACGCACAGGCGGCAGCGCTGCGTCAGGGCCGTTCGCTGGAGCTCGAGCCAGCGCCGCCTCGCGAGCCAGCGCTGGCCCTTGATGAGCGCGGCACCGTCATCGCAGTCCTGGTGCGAGACAGCGGCAACCAGTGGCATCCCACCAAGGTGCTGGCACCCAACCCATAGCCAAGCCATGGCTTTGGAGCAAGACCGTAGGAACCATGGAACTGTATCATAACCTCGACACGATGCAGGCCCCAGCCGACACCTGTGTGACCATCGGCACCTTTGACGGCGTTCACCGGGGACACCAATCGCTGGTGGCCCGTCTGGTAAGCCACGCCCAGGCCTCGGGGCGACTGTCGGCGGTGCTGACCTTTGACCCGCATCCTCGCGCGGTGCTCTATCCCGATGACAGCCCCGGATACCTTTCCACGCTGCAGGAGCGGATCGATCTGCTCCGAGACCTGGGGCCCGACATGGTCATCGTGGCTCCCTTTGACCAACAGCTGGCCAGCATGCCCGCCGACGCATTCGTCCGGCTCTTGCGCCAGCGGCTGCGCATGGTCGAGCTCTGGGTGGGAGCCGGCTTTTCGCTGGGCCGCGGCCGCGAGGGGAACCCAGCCCGATTGACCCAGCTGGGCCGAGAGCTGGGCTTTGCGATGCAGAGCATCAGCCCTACCTATGACAACGGAGCCCCCATCTCCAGCACCCGCATTAGGCAGCTGATCCGCCGGGGTGACGTCGCCGCTGCCAACCAGCTACTCGGGCGCTGCTACCGGCTCTCGGGCCAGGTCATTTCAGGCGACCAAAGGGGTCGCAAGCTCGGGTTTCCTACGGCCAACTTAAGGCCCGATCCCATGCGCGTGCTGCCCGCCGACGGCGTCTATGTGGCCTGGGCGGCCTGGGGAGGAAGCTGTCGCGCGTCGGTGCTCAATATCGGCCATCGACCCAGCTTTGAGGGGCAAGAGTATTTGCTCGAGGTCCACGTTCTTGACTATGAGGGGAGCCTCTACGGCAAGGAACTTGAGCTGCACCTGGTCCAGCATCTCCGCCCCGAAATGCGCTTTGCCGATGTAAGCGCGCTCATCGCGCAGATCGCCCAAGACGTAGAGAGCACCCGTAGGCTGCTGCAGGGCGTCGCCGCCCCTCGTGCCAGCCAACACCAGACCGAAGGCGTCACCGAGCTGGAACACACCGCCGATCTGAGGCTGCGGGTGCAGGCCGGCAGCATGCCAGAGCTCTTACAAAAGGCGGCTACGGGCATGTTTGCGCTGATGGAGACAGCCCAAGCCGGCACCCGGGGCTGTGCCACGCGGACGGTGCATCTCCATGCCGCTGACCGCGAGGCCTTACTGGTGGATTGGCTCAACGAGCTGCTCTACCTTTCCGCCAAGCATCATGAGCACTATACCGACCTAACGCTCACGGCCGACGCCACCTCGCTTACCGCCACGTTGCGTGGCTATGTCGGTTGGGTTCCGCAACGCGAGATCAAAGCAGCGACCTTTCACGGGCTAGCGGTGGAGCAGCATGGCTCAGATTGGGAGGCGAGCATCACCTTTGATGTGTAGGCGATAGCATGAACGAACGATAGTCTGGGGAGGCAAGTAACATGGTCACTAGAAGCGATCTCGTGCGCAGAGACCGTTGGACCCACGACCTGCCCACATCGTTGCGGCCAGACATGCGGGTGCCCGGACGGCTCTATGCCAACGAAAGCATCCTGGCCGATGCCCTCGAGGACCGATCGATCGATCAGCTCCAGAACACCACCACCCTGCCGGGCATCGTTGGCCATGCCCTGGCCATGCCCGATATGCACCAGGGGTATGGGTTTCCCATTGGCGGAGTGGCAGCCACCGCAACGCCCGACGGTGTCATCTCTCCTGGCGGCGTGGGCTATGACATCAACTGCGGGGTACGTGTTCTGGCGACGCGTCTCGATGCAGATGCCATCCGTCCTCGGATGGACGCACTGCTGACGGCGCTCTTCCAGGCCGTACCCTCAGGGGTAGGCTCATCTCGCGATCGGGCGCTCTCCGCCCGGGAGCTGGATCGCGTGCTCAAGCAAGGCTCGCGGTGGGCCCTTTCCCGCGGATGGGGTCGCCCCGAGGACCTAGAGCACACCGAGGATCACGGTGAAATGCCTCAGGCTGACCCCGCCGCCCTCAGCGCACGCGCCAAGGAGCGGGGACTGGACCAGGTCGGCACTTTGGGATCGGGCAACCACTTTCTCGAAGTCGACGCCATCACCGAGATCTTTGACGAGGACGCCGCCGCGGCCTTGGGGCTGGTCAAGGGGTGCGTGGCCGTTTGGATCCACTGCGGCTCGCGCGGTCTCGGCCACCAGGTGTGCACCGATGCCGTGCGGAGCATGCAGCAGGCGGTCTCTCGCTATCGCATCGATCTGCCCGACCGCGAGCTGGCCTGCGCCCCCCTCAGCTCGCCCGAAGGGCGCCAGTACCTGGCGGCCATGGCGTGCGCCGCCAACTATGCCTGGGCTAACCGCCAGGCCATCACCCACCGGGTGCGCGAGGCCTTCTCCCAGGTGCTGGGGAGCGACCTGGAAAAGGACGACCTGCGGCTGGTCTATGACGTCTGCCACAACATCGCCAAGATTGAGACCCACCAGGTGGATGGCCGCCGGCGGGAGCTATGCGTCCATCGCAAAGGCGCCACCCGCGCCTTTGGGCCGGGCCTGCCAGAGGTGCCAACGCCCCTCAGAGACCTAGGCCAGCCCGTGCTGGTTCCGGGTAGCATGGGCACTTGCTCCTATATCATGCTGGGCACCACCCGCGCCATGTTAGAGTCCTTTGGCTCATGCTGCCACGGTGCCGGCCGCGTCAAGAGCCGTACGCAATCTCGCCGCGACGTACATGGTGAGCAAGTCCGGCGAGACCTACAAGAGCGCGGAATCTCGGTGCGCACCGACAGCCTGCGCGGCCTGGCCGAAGAGGCTCCCGAGGCCTACAAGATGGTTGACGACGTCGTCACCGTGGTGGAAGGCGTCGGCCTGGCCCGCAAGGTAGCTCGAACCGTACCCATCGGAGTGATCAAGGGGTAGCCGCAGGCCATTCCTTGGAGACCACGCCGGCTCACCGTATAATCGCGCTATGCACCCGTGGACTAGCGCCGCGAACACGAGGAGAACATGGCCAGAAGCAAAAAGGCGCGCTCGGCGGCCGCGAGGCGAGCCCGTAGCCAACGCCCCCAAGAAACCAAGGACCGCACCGTCGACTTTGCCAGCGAGTACCGCTATGTGCTTCAAGACCTCAAGCACGTGGGCATCCTGGCCGCGGCCATGTTCGCCGTCCTGGCGACACTAGCCCTGGTGTTGCCCTAGGGGCCATAGGTGGCTCAGCAGCCCGCGCGGCACGGCTTGCTAGCGTTGGCCAGTCAGCGCTTGCTTAGGCCGGCCCTGGATCTCGTGTTCCCTCCGCACTGCGTTGCGTGCGGGGCGATCGGCTCTTGGTTCTGCCGCGACTGCCACGACCAGATAGAGGTCCAGGCCCCACCGCTCTGTCAGCGCTGCGGACGACCGATCGGGCGGGGGGCGCTATGCGCTCGCTGCCGTCACCATCCTCCGCCGGTCGATAGCCTACGCAGCGTGGCTCCTCACAAGTACCCGCTGAGCAAGGCCATTCACGCCCTCAAGTACGAAGGAGTGCGTGTGCTGGCCGCGCCTCTGGGGGCCTTGATGGCAGCCTATGCCATGGACCTGCGACTGGACGTCGACCTGCTCGTGCCGGTGCCGCTCCATCGTGCCAGGGAGCGAGAGCGCGGGTACAACCAATCGCGCCTATTGGCGTGTGAGATGTCGTCGCGGCTAGGTTGGCCCGTTGTCGAGGCCGTCAGCCGTCTGCGAGACACGCCCGCCCAAGTTGGGCTGAGCCGCGCTGAGCGGCTAGCGAACGTTCGCGGCGCCTTTGCCGTCACTGACGCCGCTGTGACTGGGCAACGCGTGCTGATGATCGACGACGTGTGCACAACGGGAGCCACATTGGGTGCCTGCGCCGAGAGCCTGCGCCGCGCTGGCGCTCGCACCGTTGCCGCTTTGACCCTTGCTCGCGCGACCGATCTGCCTGCCAGCCGCAAACAACCGTAAGCGAAGGAATAGTCCCATGCGCCTGCTCATCGCCACGCACAACCACGGCAAGGTGCGCGAATACCGCCAGCTCCTATACGGGCTGCCTCACCAGCTGCTATCTCTGGATGATGTGGGCATCGTTGATGATGTGCCCGAGACGGGCCACACCTATGCCGAGAACGCCCTGCTCAAGGCGCGTGCCTATGCGCAGCAGAGCGGCCTGCTGACCCTGGCCGACGACTCGGGTTTGGAGGTGGACGCCCTGAACGGCGCGCCAGGGGTGCGGTCAGCCCGCTACGCTGGCGATCATGCCAATGACGCGGGCCGAGTCCAGTATCTATTGCGGCGTTTGCGCGACGTGCCGCTAGCCGAACGCACCGCCCGCTTTCGCTGCGTGATCGCTTTGGTGTGGCCAGAGGGGCGCGAAGAGCTGATGGAGGGCACCTGCGAGGGGATCATCGTGGAGGAGCCGCGCGGCAGCCAAGGTTTCGGCTACGATCCGATCTTTCTGGTAGCCAGTGATTCCCGCACCATGGCAGAGCTCTCGGCCGACGAAAAGAACCGCATCAGCCACCGAGCACATGCGGCGGCCAAGGCGCGGGCCTGTCTAGCAGAGCCGCGAGCCTGAAGGCATACAGATCACGCAAAAGGAAACGGGCGGGGATGAAACCCCCGCCCGCCGTCGCCTACCACAGCCGCTGCTAGGTGACGCGCAGATCGACCAACTCGGCCCCGACATGCTTGACGGCGTCGCGCATGGTCTCCTCGTCGATCCCCTGCACCTTGAAGGCGATGGTTCGGTTGGAGAGGTCGTCCCCGAAAAACGTCCCCAGCGAGATGATGTTGGCGCCATTGTCGGCTAGCACCTGAGTCAGCTTGGCAAGGACGCCCTTGCCCTCGGGAACCTTGATGGTCACCCGCATCCCCATGGTGCGCGCGCCCAGCAGCTCCAAAAAGATCTTGAACAGATCGCTCTCGGTAATCATGCCCACCAGAGTCTCGCCGCGCATGACGGGCAGGCCGCTGATGTTGTTATCCACCATGATGCGCGCCGCCTCTTCCAGCGGGCAATCCTCGCTTACGGTGACCACATCGCGGGTCATTAGCTCGCCCACCGTGATCTTGGACACGAGATAGTTCAGCTCATAAATGCTGAGGCTGGTGGCGGGCGACGGCGAAGCGTAGAGCAGGTCCTTTTCCAGCACGATGCCTACCAGCTTGCCTGCCTTGCTGAGCACGGGTAGACGTCTCACCTTGGCCTCTCGCATGGCGCGCAAGGCATCGTGTAACGAAGTCTCTGGCGTCACTGTGACGGGATGGGCCGTCATGCGCTCACGGACCAACATGGGTTCCTCCTACTCTCGGGCGAGGCGTGGTTGCCCGCGATCTCGGGTCGCTCTTCTCCAGCGATCAGCCGACATCCATCTGGCTGCATTATAATCGGCAGCCATCCACCCGTCCAGGAATCCTAGCTTTTCCCAGCGGCGGGGTCATAGCCCAACTGGCGCAAGAACCGCTCGTTTCGCCGCCAGTTCTTGCGCACTTTGACCCACAGCTCCAGGAAGACGTGCTGCCCAGTGAACCGCTCCAATTCGCGGCGAGCCTCGCTGCCGATGCGCTTGACCATTCGGCCCCCGCTCCCGATCACGATCCCCTTTTGCGAGTCCTTTTCCACATAGATGGTGGCCGCGACGAACAGCTTGTCATCGGCCCGCCGCTTGTACTCGTCCACCACCACGGCGGTGGCGTGCGGCACCTCCTCATCCAGATGGCGCATGAGCTGCTCCCGCACAAGCTCTGCCGCAATGACCCGCTCCTTGATGTCCGAGATCTGGTTGGCGGGAAAGAAACGCGGCCCAAACGGCAGCGCCTCGATCACCGCACCGAGCAGTTCGTCGCAGCCGTCCCCCTCCAGTGCGCTGATGGAAAACGACTGGGCATAGCTGTGTTCAGCAACAAAGGGGGCCCAGTTGTCGTGCAGCTGCCCCCCTGTGACCAGATCGCGCTTGTTGATCACCAGCAAGACAGGGGCGCCCTGCGCGGCGTCCATCAGCTCGGCGACGCGCTCGTCGCCTTGGGTGGGAGGAAAAGCCCCATCCACCAGGAACAGGATCACATCGGCCTCAGAGAGAGAGTTCCTGGCGGTGGCCACCATCAGCTCGCCCAGCTTGTGGCGGGGATCGTGAATGCCAGGCGTATCCACAAAGATCACCTGCGCGTCGTCGCGGGTGAGAATGCCCAACAGGCGACTCCGCGTAGTCTGCGGCTTGGGCGAGACGGGCGCCAGCTTGGTGCCCAGCCAGGTGTTCAGCAAGGTCGACTTGCCCACGTTGGGCTTGCCCACCAACGCCACAAAGCCGCTGCGATGATCCGACGGTAGATCCTCGTTGAGCATCAGGTCCGCGGGATCAACCTCGGGGTTGAGAAGCGAAGAGAGATCATCCATGGTCAAGACCCCAGTCTAAACGGCGTGAACTTTGTGTCATAGTCGAAAAAGTCCTCGCCCTCGGCCCGCTTGATGCCGTTCACCACCCGATAGGTCAGCGGAGTAACGGCGATCTCTAGCAAGCACTTGAAGATATAGTTGGAGGCGATCACCGACCACAGGAGCGCCGCGGGCCACGCCCCCGCAAAGGCTACCAGCACAAAGAGCACCGTGTCCACCCCTTCGCCCACAATGGTGCTGGCGATGGTGCGCACCCACAGGAGGCGCCCCTCGGTGGCGATCTTGAGCTTGGCCATCAGCCAGGCGTTGGCAAAGCTGCCCACCCAGTAGGCCACCAAGCTGCCCAACACGATGCGAGGCGTCGCGCCAAGGATGGCCTGATAGGCCGACTGGTGCTCCCAGCCCTCGGCCGAGGGCAACGCCCCCACCAAAGCCAAGGTGGCCGCCATCAGCGCAGTGGCGCCGAAGCCCATCCAGATCACCCGACGGGCTCTCTGAAAGCCGTACACCTCTGTCACCACATCGCCCAGGATGTAGGCCACGGGAAACAGCAGCGTGCCCCCGTCAAAGGAGAGCGGCCCGATGGCGACGAACTTGGTCGAGGCGATGTTGCTGATCATCAGAACGGCCACAAAGCCCACCGTGACCAGATCGAGGTAGCGGTAGCCCGCGCGATCCTTCGCGCTCACTCGGCCATCTCCCACAACCTGCAAAAGGCGCACAGGTCTCCCGCTGTCGTCGGCTGCCCGCACCGAGCGCAGGTTTCGGGAGGAATGTCGGCCGCTCCATCGCTGGCAATCAGGCCGTTTTCTCGCGCCCGCAAAAACCCCAGGTAGAACTGGTGCTTGCTCCCTGGCGACTGGCTCTCGATCTGGTTGAGGATGCCCTTGGCATGGATCGAGCTAGCACCTTGGGCATAGGGGCATTCCTGCATCACATAGTCGATCTGCCGCACCAGCGCATAGGCGGCCATCTCACGCTCATAGAGCAAGACTAGCGGCTTGACCTTGCGCGCCAGCCGAGGATGGATGGCGGGCAGCAACGGCGCTTGCCGAGATAGGTAGCGTCCCTCCCAATGGAGCGTGTTCATCAGCAGGACGGCGGCCTCGTCATCGAGGTTGTGCCCCGTAGCGATGGCCGCAAAGCCGCCCTCGTAGGCCATACGATTCATGATGTGCCGCTTGACCAGGCCACATACGGAGCAGGTACGTCCGCCCCGTCGCCGACGGGCTGCCTCGATGACGCTCTTGCCATAGGCCGCCTGCACGTTCAGGACGTGCAGGGTGAGACCGCGCTCATCGGCGAACCGCTGGGCCGCCTCCTGCGAGACGTCCGAATAGCCCTCGTGATCGATACCCAAGTGGATATAGAGGCCCTCGCTCGCATAGTCGAGCTGCTGCAGGATATCCCACAGCGCTAGGCTGTCCTTGCCCCCCGAGACCGCCACCAGAATCCGCTCATCTCGGGTGAACAACCCATAGCGATCGATGGCTTTTTGCGTCATCTTGGCGGCCCAAGCCACCAGATGCTCGCCACACAGCTTGAGGCGGTGCTGCGGCATGTTGATGACCGCCTCTGCCCCGCACTGGGTGCATCGCATCACGTGGGTCATCGGATCCCCCGCCACCTAGCCACCCGAGATCACATTGACCAGACGGATCTCGTCCTCGGGTTGGATGAGCGTCTCCTCGTTGATCAGCCGCTTGTCACGCACCGCCAGCACCGTCTGAGGATCCAGCTCGAGCTTGAGGATGGCGTCGCGCACCGTCATGCCGCTACGGACGCGCCAGCTCTGATCGTGGTACAGGATGGTAGCTTCCGCCATTGATCGTCCTCCAGCAGACGCTAGCCCTCGACCTCGGGCACTGGCGCAATGGCCCCCTCGCGCATGAGCAGATCGATCATCTCGCGCGACTCGGTGATGCGGCTATGGGCCATGGCCAGGAGATCATCGCGGGCGATGGCGAGCCGTGCCAACCCTTGCTCCTGCGCCTTCATGCCAACAGCCACGGCTACTCGCTCAAAGATGTCGCGATCCTCCATATCGGGCGCGATGTGATCTGGGTCCAGGCCCTTGGCTTCGGCAAAGGCTGCCAGTTCGGCCGCTGCCGCGAGGCACATCTCGTCAGAGATGGTGCGCGCCCGCACGTCCAGCGCACCGC
>DAIRUQ010000019.1:0-26965 GCA_036803245.1 Chloroflexota bacterium
TAGTAGTCGTGCATGGCGCGACCAAAGGGGTTGCCGGGCTCGTACATCGGATGGTCGGGATCGCCGTACTTCCAAAAGCCGTGGTGGATGCGGTCGACGTCGATCTCGACCCAGACAAAGAGGTCCCAGGGCTTTTTGTCTAGTAGGTGCTTTACTAGGGCGCAGTGCTGTGCCGTCATGGCCTGGATCTGCCCTAGGAGCTGCTCTTTGCGGTCGGTGCGGAAAGGCTGTACGTCGAGGGCATAGTCGCCCACCACCTCCTGCACCTCGTCTTTGAGCTCGGCCGGCCAGGTGTAGGTAGAGCGAGTGTTCGGCGTCAGGAATCCGCTGATCATCAGCCCGTTCACGGGGCGAACGGGATACGTCTGCGGGACGCCCACTACCGCCACGCGCTTGCCGGCGTCGCCGGCCATATCCCACACACGCGGCGCGGCGACGGCAGCTCCGGTGGCGATGCGCATCTTGTCGTAGGAATAGTCGGCCCGGTTGCGAAAGCCATAGAAACCCAGCTCACCCGGATCGCGCCCACTGAACATGGAGGACCAGGCGGGCACCGTGATGGCCGGGATGGTGGTCTCCAGTGGGCCGTGTCTCCCCTGAGCAACCAGACGCGAGAGGTTCGGCAGATCGTCGGCATAGCGATCAAACACCAGGCTGGGCTCCGCACAGTCTAGGCCGATCACAAACACCTTGTTGCGGCCGCGTCTGCGAACAAGCTTTCCCAACACAGCAATGATACCCCTCTGGATCGCTCTACTTCACCCAAGCTCCTGCGGCGCCCAGACACGCCGTCACCGAGCGCGGCGTCTGGGAATGCGGGAGGTTCACTAGCGACAGTCTATGCAGTGCTCGCGACGTTGCCAAACCAGGCTGCCTCTTTGATCGGCAGACGGTGGGGTGGACACTGCCGCTCCGTGGGGCTATGATCGCTGCTGATCATCGGTGCCAGAAGATGGGAGGGGGAAATGGGCGGCAAGTTACGCGCTGGTGTTATCGGGTTGGGGATTTTGGGCTCTCAGCATGCCGAGTTCATGGCGAACCACGCCCAAGTGGATCTGGTGGCGGTGGCCGATATTCGCGGCGATACGGCCAACGAGGTGGCGGGCCGGTTGCGCGCCGAGAGCTACACCGACTATGGGCGGATGCTGGCTGAACATGCGTTGGACCTGGTCGTCGTCGCGACGCCAGATCCGTTGCACAAGGAGCCGACGCTGGCCGCCCTCAAGGCGGGCGTGCCTACGATCCTGCAGGAAAAGCCGCTGGCGACCACGCTGGCCGACGCCCAGGAGATCCATGATGAGGTGGAGGCTCGCAAAGCGCGGCTATTCGTGAACTATGCCAACCGCGCGGCGCCGCTGGATATCGCCACCCGCTATGTGATGCAGCAGGGGCTATTGGGGCCGGTGGCCTATGGCGAATCGCGGCTGGATGACAATATCTGTGTGCCTACCCAGATGTGGGGCGGGCGCAGCCGCGATTGGGCGGCCGGGTCGTCCACCGTTCACTTTTTGCTGAGCCACGTGGTGGACCTGCTCCGCTTTTACTTTAGGCCGGCCGAGGTCACCGACGTCTATGCCATCAGCCAGCAACAGGTCTTGGGCTATACCCCAGACGTCTATGACGCGTTCCTGACGTTCGACTCGGGGATGAAGGTGCGGGTCAAGGCTGAATGGATCAAGCACATCGATGAGCTGGTCGAGTTCTACATGTGCTTTTCGGGGCACAAGGGCACGCTGATCTATAACAAGCGGGGCGGGTTCGGTACCGAACCGGGCTGGCGGGCCAATCTGCCCAAAGAGATCGATGCGGAGGCGTTGCTCGGTCACCAAGAGGCCCTGTCGACGCTGGGGGCCAACGTGCGCGCCATGTTCCACCGGCCCGAGCCGATAGCCGGGACGCTCCAGGCGGGTGCGATGGGGCGTGTCCCCGCGCTCGAGTATCGCGGGCTGGGCTATGGTCGCCCCATGGCGCTTTCGGACGCGATCATTGCGGCCATTCTGGGTGATACGTTGGAGCCCGACGGCTGGGAGGGGCTGGGCCCCCTTCCGACCCACGAGGATGGGCTGGCGCAGACACGCATCACCGATGCCATCATCCGCTCGGCAGACTGCGGCGAGCCCGTCAGCCTCTAGGATGAGACGGAAACGCTGGCCGTGCGAGCATATCTGGCGCGGCCAGCGCCTGTGCCGAGCTACTCGGCCGCCGTCTCGGGCGGCAGATCATCACCCCGCGTGAACTGGGCTGCCAAGCTCTCTTGCGTCAGGTACCATATGGTCACGGCGCCGACAGCGGTCCCCGTGGGAAAGTCCAAGAGAGACAGGATGGCCAACACCAGGGCGCCCCAGCGCGACCAGGGTTGCATCTTGAGCAGGCCCCAACCCACGGCGATGGACAGTGCCGCATAGACCAGGGTAACCATGGCCACCATGCCCAGCAGCACCGTCACAACTGCGACGCCCGTTGGGTCGCCCGCGGTCAGCAGGACGGGTAGTGCCAAGAGCAGCAAGAGCCCTGTGGCCGCGAGGGACACCGCTCCCACAAAAAAGCGATAGATCGCCAGTAGCGTGACGCCCTGCGGGCGTCGGTTCTGTGCTCCAGCCATGGTGCCTCCTCGTTGGTCCGTCTGCCATTCGCAGGCTATACGGCCTTTGGCGCGGCATGTTGCGCTCTAGGGGCGCCAGTTTCGCCCTTCGTCGAGCATGGTCAGATAGCTCTCCAGCGGGATATAGTTGGCGACGCTGTTGCCCGTGCCCAGGCAGTAGCCTCCGCCAGGCATACAGGCTTCGAGCGTCTCACGCACGCGGGAGCGGATGGCACATTCATCGGCGCGGCAGAGAAAGTCGACGTCGATGCCGCCCAGGGCCGAGAGGCGGTCCCCATAGAGCCGCTTGTGCTCGATCACCGTGATGATCGTGTCCTCGAACGAGTGCTGGGCGTCGATGCGCACATCCTCGATGAGATCCTCCATGATCTCGCGCAGGTTGCCGCACGAGTGTAGCAGATAGGGGCGCCCCGCGGCGTGTGACATTTCCGCCATCAGCTTGTGACCTGGCAGAACGAATTCGCGGAGGTCATCTGGACCGATGAGCGTGGCGGTGCGAAAGCCCATGTCGTCGCTGCCCCAGACGAGCTTGACGCGATCAAACTGCAGGATGCGCTCCAGGGCCTGGCAGAACATCTCGGTGATGCGGTCGGCGATGGCTCGGACCAGCTCGCGCTGATCAAACAAGGCATAACAGAGCGTCTCATAGCCCATCAGCCAGGTGAGGTACTCGGCAAAGTGGCCGAAACCACCACCGCCGATGATGCACATGTCGTCGGGCAGGTTCGCCTGGTACCAATCGAGCATCCGCGCGTGCGCATCGGTCATCTGGGGCCAGGGGTAGGCCTCGAACTCTTCCCAGGATGTGATGGGGCCCCGCCCCTCCGACATGAACTGGCGTCCGCCCGTGCGCCCCAGGTCGGCCGTGTCGGCGGCGGAGCCATAGTTGAATGTCATTGTCAGCCCTTCGACGCCCGCCCGCACATGGTCGTATCCCAGGAAGCGTTGGATGATGACCTCGGACTTGACGTCAAAAAAGGGATCGTCGGCATCGAGCCCATCCCAGAGATGGAACCGCCGAGCCACGGCCTGGCGGACTTCTTGGTCGAGGAACAACTCGATATGATGCACGCGTTGCGGCGTGCCCTGGCGGAGGATGCAGCAGTCACGCAGCTCCTCCCAGTTGGGGGTGACTTTATCGCGCAGTAGCCTATCGGCCATGGCCCTGTTCTCCTCTCTGGTCGTCGCGCTGGCTCACCAGTTGGTGTAGGACCCGTCCTCTTTGTGGAGGTGGGGCGGCTCTGAGAAGCGGAACTCGCCAGCCGCCGCCATCTCCTCGTTGACGTCGACGCCCAATCCAGGGGTGTCGGGAACGATGTAGCGCGGTCCATCCAGCTGCACCTGCTGCGGAAAGAGATCGGCATTGTCGGCGCCGAGCTGCTCGGTGGGCGTGGCGCGGCACTCGAGCCAGGAAAAGTTGGCGACCGCTGCCGCCAGGTGGACCGTGGCGGCCGTGCAGACGGGGCCCAGGGGATTGTGCGGCATGAGGTCGATATAGTGGGCCTCACACCAGCCCGCGACTTTGATGGCCTCGGTCAGGCCGCCGATGTTGCAGACGTCGACCCGCGCATAGTTGGTGAGCCCCTGCTCGATATAGGGCAGGAACTCCCACTTGCTCGAGATCTCCTCGCCGATGGCCAGCGGAACGTCGATCATGGTGCGCAGTGACTGGTAGGCTGGGGGGCACTCGTCGCGGATCGGCTCTTCCAAGAAATCGAGCGTGCCGCTGGGCATGCGCTGGCAGAACGAGGCCGTCTCGGCGACGCTGAGGCGGTGGTGGTAGTCGATGCCCAAGACGGGGTCAGGACCCAAGGTCTGGCGAAGCTGGGTCAGCAGCTCGGCCGTGGCGCCTATGGAGCGCCAGGGCTCGAACGTGCGCGGATCCTCCGAGCGACCGCGGTAGCCGATGCTGGTACGGATGGCCTGCCAACCGTACTCTAGCAAGAGGCGGGCATCGGCCTCGGCCTTTTCCAGGTTGCTCAGCCCGATGGTGGCAAACACGGGCACATAGTCGCGCTGCTTGCCGCCCAGCAGCTGGTACACAGGGACACCCAGGGCCTTGCCGACGATGTCGTACAGAGCCAAGTCGATGGCCGAGATCGCGGCAGTGAGCACGCGGCCGCCCTCAAAGTAGGCACTCCGATACATTTCCTGCCAATGGCGGCCGATGGCAAATGGGTCGCGCCCCAGGAGGAACTCGCGAAAATGCTTGACGGCGCCCACCACCGCGAGCTCGCGGCCCGAGACGCCCGACTCGCCCCAGCCATACACGCCGTCATCGGTCTCAACCTTGACCACCAGTTGGTTTCGGCTGCCTACCCACACAGGATAGGCCTTGATGTCACTGATGCGCATGGAATTCCCCTTCCCTCTGCTCGGTGTCTGCTGATACAGTCTACGAGGGCGAGCGAGGCCTGGCAAGGGCGTTGGCAGGAGATCGTATTTCTAACCAAGTCGCTTGACTTTGCCTGTCCCGCTGAGTAGACTGTGCCAGCGAATCGGACCGAGCAGAGGTGTTGGACAAGCTGGCAACATAGTGGGCGGGGACGTTCGGATGCGAGGACAGGGACGGCTGATTGCGGGGGTCTTTTTGGCGGCGGTGGCCCTTGGGGTGGCGCTTAGCCTCACGCGACCGTCCAACGGTCGGGTGGCGCAGGCTCCTAGCCCAACCATCACCGTGCCGCCAGCGCCCACATCCACTGCTACGGCGGAGCCCACTCCTACGGACACCGTGAGCCCTACCTCGACAGTCAGCCTCGTCCCGAGCCCGTCACCGAGCGAGGAGAGGCCTACGAACACGCTGACGACAGCGTCGACCGAAACGACCACTCCCGCAGAGACGGCCACACCGACCACCGAACCCGCCCCGCCCACATCGCCCCCAGCGACGCGTTGGCCGACGGCGGGTCCTAGCACGGGTGGCTTGGTCGTCGGGGGCATCGACTTTGCGGCCTCGTCTCAACCCCTCACCATCGCCTACCCGACCGATTGGGACCGTGCCGATTGGTTGACGCTGGAGCAGGTCGGCATCTTGCTCTCGGATGCCACGGGCGAGAGCCTGCGCATCTTTGACGACATTGGCTCGTGGCGGCCTGGCCATCGTATCTTTGTGTACGCTGACGGGCCGACGGGTGTGCCGATTCTCAGCATCCATGATGGGTACTGGGCGCGCCAGCCGCTGGAGGCGGAGCCGCTGCGGGCCCTGATCGAGGGCACGGTGGCATCGCCGTATGCCATGGCCACTATTGAGGCCAATCTGGAGCGCTTGCAAGGGCACCCTCTGGTGTTTGGCCAGAGCGATCAAGAGGCTCGCCTTGTTGTGCGGAGGGCTGTCCGCATGGACGCAGAGACCACTAGCGCCTATCTGTACCGCCCCGCCTACCTGAGCGAGCGGTTCCCCGATGGCGAGGTCACCAGTGACACGCTCATCGTTATGATCTGCAGCGCGCGCCAGCCGAACGAGCCCAACGAGACCTTTCCCGCCAGGTTCCTGCTCTTGCTTGGCCTGGAGGGGGGCTAGCGCGCATGGCACGGCGTGACGGCGTTGCTGCGCGATTGGACAGCCGCGCGGTCCTGACGTATACTTGGGTCTTGCTACGGCATTCATCCCGTGTGGGAAGCTTGGGAGGATCACCTTGGCCAATTTAGCTTCTGCCGCCAAGCGAGCGCGGCAATCTGAGAAACGACGTATGCGCAATCGCCTGATTCGCACCCGGATGCGCAACACCGTGCGTCGGGCGCGGGTGGCCCTCTCGGCGGGTGACCGCGAGGCCGCTGAGGATGTGGTACGTCAGGCTTGTCGTGAGCTGGACAAGGCGGCCCAGAAGGGCGTAATCCATCGCAACACGGCTGCCCGAACCAAGTCGCGCTTGGCTTTGAGGCTGAATACACTCTAGCCAGCTCTGCCAGGATACCTCTTGGGCGCCAGGAGCATCTGGCGTCCTTTTGCTGCGTTTCTGAGGTCTAGTCCACGCTAGCAACGCGGAGGATATGAACGTCTCCGCTGGACATGGCCGGCTCGAGCCACCCGAAGAGCTGGGCCAGGCGGCGCTCGTCTAGGCCGTAGCGATCCCGTTCGCACGCCCCGACATAGAGATAGCGGGCATTGTAACGGGCCAGCGTCTCCAACACCTCGCTCTCGCCGCCCGAGACATAGACGACCTCCAGATCCTCGAGGCGCGGGGCTAACATGGCGCTATGCCCGCGCCACTGCACGACGTGGCCGGGCCAGCCGAGGATGGTGGGCATCCCGGTGAGGGCTGACAGTCGGCTGGTGGCTGGATCGTAAGTCTCGCCGGGCGCTTCGACCAGCACGTCGTCGGCTTGGCCGTTCGCCAGCAGCCAGCGGTAGGCGGCGTAGGTATCGGGGTCCTCGTCAGCCAAATAGGCTGCGCCGTCGAGGGTCCAAGCGGAGGGGCTTTCAGCCCATCGGCCGGCGGCGGCCAAGGGCAAGTAGGGCAGCGAGAGGGCCAGGAGCAGCGCCACGGGGATGAGGGCCCAGCGACGAGGGCGCTGAGCCTGGCATAGATGATAGGCGGCACAGCCAGCGCTCGCCGCCAGCAGGATCCACGCTTGCTGATACACCTTGAAGACCGTGTTCATGCGGGTGCCAAACAGGTCGCGGATATAGACGATCTCGACGCCGATGAGGGCCAGGCTCGCCAAGAGGGCCAGCAGATGGCCCGATAGCTGCGTGAGCGACCCGTCGGACCCATCGGCTACGATCCGCGCCCACAGATCCTCGATCAGCATGCCCACGAGGATCGAGAGCAGCAACGCCACCCAGGGGCCCGCGCTAAGCGCACCTACCAGCGCTAGGCCCCAGACCCCGACCCCCCCCAGGATTAGCACCGCCAACCATGGAGCCAACGCCACTGACAGGCTCAACCAGGCCACACGTCGCCACGAGCGTTTGGTCGGGCGCGGAGCGAGGAGCAGCTCCAGCGTGATGGGTAGGTACCAGAGGCCGAACTGCAGGATCAGGCTCCGCAGACGCGTCCGGGTGAGGATCACAAAGCCAAGCCCTTGGATCTGTGACTCGAGCTGGGCATAGAACGGGGCATAGAGCAGCCCGCAGAGGCCTAGACCGACCACCGATACCAGAGCCGTCTCGAGCAATGATCGCCAGGGCCGACGCGTGTACGCCCATCGGCCCAATCCCCAGGCCACGCCGATCAGGGCGATGATGACGGGCAGATCCCAGGTGTTGACCATGCCCGCATATCCCAGCGGCAGCACGGCCAGCGCGAGGGCCGCATGGGGCCGGCCCCCTTGGCGAGATCGCGCCAGCAGCTCGATCGCGACCGCCACGCCGAGGGCGAGAAACGGCAGGCCCATCAGGTGGGGATGCAGATCGCCCAGTAGAAAGCCAAAGGTGGGGAACTCTGTGATCAGCGTTCCTGACCGTCCTCCCAAAGAGATGTCGGTGGCGATACGGCTGGCCCGCCACCACCATATACCTTCGGGAAGCCAACGCCCCGTGACGGGCGCCTCGGCCAGCCCGGGGACGCCGCTCCAGCGCGCCAGCGTCGCTATCCCCAAGCGCGCGTGTAGAAACTCCAGGAGCGGCTCGCCGTTGCTGCAGCCTACGGTAAAGAGGGCTCCCAGTATGGCGAACGCTCGGCCCTTCCGAGAGATCCCGCGGGGCGACAGCATGGCGTGGAGGGCGCCATACGTGCCGATGGCGGTAAAGGCAGCATAGAGCCCTAGTCCCAGGTTGTACGCCGTTGGCGCTGGCGTGGCCGTGACCCGGGCCAGCAGGCCCACCAGAAGGTAGCCTCCATAGTAGTAGCTGACCGACTCGCCGGCCAGCCACGGATCGGCCGGCGGCATGGACGTGCTGCGCAGGGTGGCCGAGAGCATGGCCAGGTCCATGGGCCCTTCGGTGTGACGGATGGCAGGCGTGCCGCCGCGGAAAAAGAGATAGAGCGCTAGGCTGCCAGCGAACAGCAGCTCGACGGTGAGGATCTCGCGACGCATCGCGCGCAGGGCGTGTGGTGCGCTGCGCAACAAGCGCCACCAGGCAGCCGACCCCGCCACCAGGCAGGCGGCACACACCGCAATGGCCAGAGCGCGGCCCGCAGGGAAAAGACCCATGCTGCTGGTGAGCCAGTAGAGATAGGCGGCCAGCACCAATCCGAGGAGACGGCCCGCGGCCCATCCACGGCCTGGGGCATGCGCAAAGAGCAGTCTGGCCCAGGGCCAGGCGGCCCATCCAAGCAGGGTGGTCAGCAGCCACCATAGCAGAGCAACCGTCATCGGGGAACCCCATGCAGACGGGATACGGCACGATGGAAGCATTCTAGGGCTTGGGAGCGAGGCCGCCAAGCAGAACGGGGCGGGAGTCTGCTCCCGCCCCGTTGGCTAGCCGTTAGGCCTAACGCTTGACGCGAAAGGCCTGCATCTGCGGATAGACGGCGACTTCGCCCAGCTCTTCTTCGATGCGCAAGAGCTGGTTGTACTTGGCAACGCGGTCGCTGCGGCAAGGGGCCCCCGTCTTGATCTGGCCCGTGTTCAGGCCGACCACGATGTCCGCGATGGTTGCGTCCTCGGTCTCGCCCGAGCGGTGCGAGACGACGCTGGACCAGCCAGCGCGATGGGCCATGTCGACGGCGGCGATGGCCTCGGAGAGGCTGCCGATCTGGTTCACTTTGCAGAGCAGCGAGTTGGCGGCCTTGAGGTCGATGGCCTTGCGGACGCGATCCACGTTGGTGACCAAGAGGTCGTCACCGACGATCTGTACCTTGTCGCCGATGGCCTCCACTAGCTTGACCCAGCCATCCCAGTCGTCCTCGTCCAGGCCGTCCTCCAGCGAGATGATGGGGTACTTGGCTGCCCAATCGGCGTAAAAGGCGACCATCTCGTCGCTGGTGAGCTTGCGCTCCTCGCGGGCCAAGACATACATGCCGTCCTCATAGATCTCAGAGGCGGCAGGGTCGAGGGCGATGAACACGTCCTCGCCAGGGCGATAGCCCGCACGCTCGATCGCCTCGAGGATGACCTCGATGGCCATAGCGTTAGACCCAAGCGAAGGGGCATAGCCGCCCTCGTCACCAACGGTGGTGTTCAGGCCCTTGTCTTTGAGCACTTTGCCCAGGCTATGGTAGATCTCGGTGCCCCAGCGCAGGCACTCGCCAAAGGTTGGCGCGCCAGCGGGCATCACCATGAACTCTTGCAGGTCGGTGCTGTTCATGGCGTGTTTGCCGCCGTTCAGGATGTTCATCATGGGCACGGGCAGCACGTGGGCGTTCACGCCGCCGATGTAGCGGTAGAGCGGCAGGCCCAGAGCCTCTGCCGAGGCCTTGGCGACGGCCAGAGAGACGCCCAAGATGGCGTTGGCGCCGAGCTGGTCCTTGTTGGGGGTGCCATCGAGCTCGCACATAAGTGAATCGATGGCGAGCTGGTCCAGGGCATCGGTGCCGATGAGCTGCGGGGCGATGACGTCGTTGACGCTCTCGACGGCCTTGAGGACGCCCTTGCCGCCATAGCGGGCCTTGTCTCCGTCGCGCAGCTCTACCGCCTCATGGACGCCAGTCGACGCGCCCGAGGGGACAGCGGCGCGGCCTTCGGCGCCGCAAGACAGCAGGACCTCGACCTCCACCGTCGGGTTGCCGCGCGAATCCAGAATCTCTCGCCCGTGGATGTTTTCGATCAGTGTCATGGGTAGCTCCTTTACAGCTTTCTCTCTTGCAACAAAAGAGCCTCTCGTGGTTCGAGAGGCTCTCTGCATCGTTGCTGGCCAGACGCGCTCAACGAGAGAGCGCGGCTCACGAACGTAGCATCATACTAGCTGAGGATCAGCCGCATGTCAACCGCGACCGCGCCCTGGCCCTGCTCGCGCACGAGCAGCGGGTTGATATCCAGCTCGGCGATCTCGGGGAAATCGGTGACGAGCTGCGAGATGCGCAGGATGGCATCCACGACGGCGTCCAGGTCCGAGGCGGCCTGACCACGCACGCCCGTCAACAGCTTGAACGAGCGGATTGCGCTGACCATCTCGTTAGCTTGGAGCCGCGACATGGGCGCCACGCGGAAGGTGACGTCTTTGAGCACCTCCACATAGATGCCGCCCAGGCCGAACATGACCAGCGGCCCGAATTGTGGGTCGCGGTTCATGCCGATGATGATCTCGCGGGCGTTGCTGACCATCTCTTGCACCTGAACGCCCCAGATGGTGGCGTCGGGCTGGTGCTCCTTGGCGCGAGCGATGAGCGTGTCAAACGCTTCGCGCATCTCATCGGCGCTAGAGACGCCCACGATGATGCCGCCTACATCGGACTTGTGGAGAATGTCGGGCGACGCGATCTTGGCCACCACGGGATAGCCGATCTCTTTGCCCAGGGCCACGGCCTCATCGGGCGTCGGGGCCACATCGCTCTTGGGCGTTGTGAACCCATAGGCCTTGAGGATGGTCTGCGCCTCGGCATCGCCGATGGCGGTGCGTCCCTCGGCGCGAACCTGCGCTAGCAGATCGGCCACGGCCTTTTTGTCGACGTCATAGGTCTCGATCTCGACGGAGGGCTGCTGCTTCCAGGTGTGGTACCGCAGCATGGCGCCGAGGGCGCCCACAGCGCGCTCGGGGAACGGATAGTTGGGCACCTTGTTCTTGGCCAGGATCTCGGTCCCTCGCGAGGCCTCTTTGGCGCCCATCCAGCAGCCGAGGAGCGGCTTATCTGACTTGACGCTTTCCTTGACCAGCGCCTCGGCCGTGCCCTCGATGTCGGTGGAGGTCTGCGGCGTGACGATGACAATGACGCCGTCGACGCCAGGATCGGCGATGACGACGTCCATCGCGGCAGCGTAACGGTCGGCGCGGGCATCGCCCAGCACGTCCACTGGGTTGTGGATGTTGGCCGCTGCGGGCAAGACCTCAGCTAGGCGCTTCTCGGTCTCGGGCTGGAGGGTGGCCAGGACCAGGCCCTGCTTTTCGAGGGCGTCGGTTGCCATAACCCCAGGGCCGCCAGCGTTCGTGACGATGGCGACGCGGTTGCCCTTGATCAGTGGCTGGTAGGCAAAGGCGGTGGACCAATCGAACAGCTCTTGCACTGACTCGGCGCGTAGCACGCCAGACTGCAAGAACGCGGCGTCATAGGCTGCGTCGGAGCCCGCCAGGCTGCCCGTGTGCGAAGATACGGCCTTGGAGCCTGAGGCGGTACGGCCCGACTTGACGGCGAGGATCGGCTTTTTGGCGGCGGTGGCGCGGGCGGTTTCGATGAACTTGGAGCCGTCCGTGATGCCCTCGACATAGGCGATGATCACATTAGTGTCGGGATCGTCTCCCCAGACCTCGAGCAGTGCCACGTCATCGACGTCGGCCTTGTTTCCAAGGCTGACAAACTGCGAGAACCCGATATGCTCGGCCAGGGCATGGTCCAGAATGGCCGTGCAGAGGGCGCCCGATTGCGACATGAAGGCGATGGTGCCCTTTTCGGGCGTGCCAGCGGCAAAGCTAGCGTTCATGGGGGTGTGCGTATCGATCACGCCCAGACAGTTGGGCCCGACGATCCGAATGCCGTGACGTTCGGCGATTCGCACGAGCTCCTGCTCCAGGGCCACGCCCTCGGGGCCAGCTTCGCGGAACCCCGCCGTGATAATGATGGCGGCCTTGACGCCCTTTTTGCCAGACTCTTCCAAGACGTCGGCGACGAACTTGTTAGGGATGACGACGACAATGGCATCGAGGTCGCCGGGGATGTCGCTGACGCTGGCATAGGCCTTGAGACCCAGAATCTCGTCAGCTTTTGGGTTGACGGGGTAGAGGGCGCCTTGGAATCCACTCGAGATCAGATTGGCCAGAACCTGGTTCCCCAGCTTGCCGGGGTTCTCGGAGGCACCGACGACGGCCACGGACGACGGGGCAAAGAGCTTGTCGAGCATGCGATTCTCCCTTGAATTGATCGATTGTTCCGAGGGTACAACGAAACGAAAGAAAACACAAGCGGACGCGAACGCAGCACGGTTCGCCAGGTGCCGCACACGATGTGCTTACTCTATCCAGTTCTGCATTCGTGGGCAAATGCACAAGCTTGACAGGGGTCAGGGCGGAGGGATATAATCGCTATCAATCACATAGGTAGACAGGCGATGATGGAGAGTATGGGTAGGGAGCGGACCCTCAGGGAGGGGGGATCACCGACTGCGAGTCCCCCTGGGAGACGCCTACCGACGTTCACTCCTGAGCCGACGGCTGAACTCGGGGACCAGCGCCCCGACGCGTAGGTCGCTCCGGTAGCCCTCCGTTAAGGGGCGTCGGCACGCGGGCCAGTTGGGTCCGCCAGCCGCTGATGAGTGGGCCTCACGCGAGGCCAATCAGGGTGGTACCGCGGAGACTATAGCAGCTTCGTCCCTAGGGACGGCTGCTTTTTTTGTGGGTTACTCTGGCCAGAGTCCCGCCGATGCAAAGGACAAGATCATGACGATGCGAGAAGAGCTACTGGCGATGCAGGCAAAGGCGTTGGAGGCGTTGGCTGCGGCCGATGACGAGGCAGCACTGGGTGCCTGGCGAACGGCATACCTGGGGAAAAAAGGTGCGCTCACCGGCATTCTGCGGAGCTTGGGCTCGCTGCCGGCGGAGGAGCGCCCGGCCATGGGTAGCCTCGCCAACGAGGTCAAGGATGCATTGCAGGCAGCCTATGACGAGCGCGAGGCGGCGCTGGAGCAAACGGCGCTCCAGGCAGCCCTGCAGCGGGATGCCCTGGACGTGCGGCTGCCGGGACGGCGGCCTTCCGTGGGCTATCTGCACATCAGCACCCAGACGCTACGGGAGATCTATGAGATCCTGGGTGGCATGGGCTTTACGGTGTTGCGATCTCCCGAGGTGGAGACGGATGTCTACAACTTTCAGTATCTGAACATGCCGCCCCACCATCCGGCCCGTGATATGTGGAGCACCTTTTACACCACGCGCCCCGGCGTGCTGCTGCGAACCCACTCTTCGCCCGGACAGATCCATGCCATGCGCGCGTACCATCCCGAGCCGCTGCGCGTGATTCTGCCGGGCAAGTGCTATCGCTATGAGCAGGTAACGACCCGCAGCGAGCACATGTTCCACCAGGTGGAGGGGTTGGCCATCGGCCGCAATATCACCATGGCCGATCTCAAGGGCGTCCTGACGCGCTTTGCCCGCGAGATGTTCGGCGGGGAGCGGCGGCTGCGCTTTCGCCCTAGCTACTTTCCGTTCACAGAGCCCAGCGCCGAGGCCGACATTGACTGCATCCTTTGCCACGGCGAGGGGTGCCAGATCTGCAAGTACACTGGCTGGCTAGAGATCCTGGGGGCGGGGATGGTGCATCCCAACGTGCTCAGGAACGGCGGCTATGACCCCGAGGAGTTCAGCGGATTCGCCTTTGGCATGGGGCCCGAGCGCATGGCGATGCTCAAGTACGGCATCCGTGATATCCGCCAGTTCTTTGCCAACGACGTGCGGTTCCTTCAGCAGTTTGCCTAGCCGAGCTCTCGCTCAACGGAGGTTGATGCGCTATGCGTGTTCCATTGCAGTGGCTTCAAGAGATGGTGGATGTTGCGTTACCCGTCGACGAGCTGGCTGACCGTCTGACCCTGGGAGGGCTCGAGGTCACAGCCATCGACCGGGTTGGAGAATGGTGGGATCGCGACCGGATCGTGGTGGGCGAGGTGGTGGCGGTACGGCCGCACCCCAACGCCGATCGCCTGGTGCTGGTGCGGGTGCGTCTCGGCGTCGATGAAGAGATCGAGGTGGTGACGGGCGCTCCCAACTTGCCGGTGGGCACGTCCGGGCAAAAGGTGGTCTTTGCCAAGAGCGGTGCGCGACTTATCGACGGCTATGCCGACGAGGAGCGCTATGTGACGCTCAAACCGGCCAAGATCCGCGGCGTGCGGTCCGAGGGGATGGTCTGCTCGGAAAAGGAGCTGGGGCTCTCTGACAGCCACGAGGGGATCCTGATCCTGCCCGATGACGCGCCAGTGGGGCGACCGTTGGCCGATTACTGGGGCGATACGGTGCTGGATCTGGACTTGACGCCCAATTTGGCGCGCTGTTTTTCCGTCCTGGGCGTGGCGCGCGAGACGGCGGCCCTCACTGGCGAGCCGCTGCGTTGGCAGCCGCCTGCGATGCAGGCCACAGGGCAGCCCATCGATGGGCGCGTGGTGGTCGAGATCGATGATCCGGATCTGTGCCCGCGCTATGCCGCCGCGTTGATCACCGGCGTCACCATCGGGCCCTCACCCGCTTGGATGCAGCGCCGCTTGGTGTTGGCCGGTATGCGGCCGATCAACAACGTCGTCGATATCACCAACTATGTGATGCTGGACTTGGGTCAGCCGCTGCATGCCTTTGACTATGCCAGGTTGCGACCCAAGACGGACGGCGGGACTCCTACCATTATCGTGCGGCGGGCCCAAGAGGGTGAGCGCATGGCGACCTTGGATGGGGTGGAGCGCGAGCTGACCGCAGACGATTTGCTTATCACGGACGGGGGCGGGCCGGTGGCCATCGCTGGCGTGATGGGCGGCTTGGAGAGCGAGGTTACGGACGAGACCTGCGACGTGCTGCTCGAGGCGGCCAGCTTTGATAACATCAGTATCCGACGTACCTCGGCCAAGCAGCGCCTGGTGAGCGAGTCAGCGCAACGGTTTGGCCGCGGTGTGGACCGCGAACTGCCCCCCGTGGCGCTGCGGCGGGCGGCCGAGCTGATGCGCGAGTTGGCGGGAGGCACCATCGCGCCAGGGTTTGTGGACGTGTACCCGCGCCCCTTTGAACCGCCGCAGCTAGAGCTGCCGGTCAGCGAGATCCAGCGCCTGCTGGGCATCAGTCTCACGCCCGAGCGCGCGGCCGAGATGCTCAACAGCCTGGGGTTCGATAGTTGCTCCCGCGACGCCGGCGTTTCGGTCACGGTACCCAGCTTTCGCTTTGACGTGTCGCTGCCGGCTGATCTGGCGGAAGAGATCGCGAGGGTGTATGGGTACGATCGTCTCCCCACCACGTTGATGGCCGAGGAGACGCCCTCGCACCTGCGAAACCGCGACCTGATGCGAGAAGAGAGCGTGCGGGACATCCTGGTCGCCTGCGGGCTGACGGAGGTGATCACCTACTCGCTCACAAACCTGGAGAGCGTCGCCAAACTGAGTCCACACGGAGCGATTGCCGCGCCTGAAGACTATGTTCGACTGGCAAACACGCTGACCCGAGAGCAAGAGTACATGCGGCAGACGCTGATGAATGGCCTGCTGGAGACAGCGGCGCGGAACCTACGCTTTGTGGAGAGCGTGTCGCTATTCGAGATCGGGGCAGTGTTCCTGCCGCGCGAGGGGGCCGAGTTGCCCGAGGAACCCAGGCGACTGGGGCTGCTGCTGGCAGGGCCGCGCGAGGAGGCCTCCTGGGTGGCGCCGGCTCCTTCTCAGACGGGTTTCTACGATCTCAAGGGGATCATCGAAGAGCTGGCGGAGCGGCTCGGCATCGCAGATCTGCGGTTCCGCGCGACAGAGCACGCTAGCTTTCATCCGGGGAGGACCGCAGCGCTCTACTGTGGGGATCATCTCCTAGGCGTAGCGGGCCAGGTCGATCCACGGGTATGTGCGGCCTTTGATCTGCCGAGCCAGCCGGTGCTGCTAGCCGAGCTGGACCTGGAGGCGCTGCTCGATCGGATGCAGCCAACACAGGCCAGCCGTCCTATCTCACCCATGCCGGCGCTGATCGAGGACTTGGCGTTTGTGGTGAACGAGTCCGTCGGCGCCGACGAGGTCGAGGCTGCCATCAGGCAAGCCGCTGGCTCGTTGCTGGTTACGCTGAGCCTGTTTGACGTCTATCGCGGCGGGCAAATCGGGCCCAACAAGGTCAGCCTGGCTTACCGGATGACCTTGCAGGCTGCCGATCGCACCTTGACCAGTAAGGAATCGGAAAAGGTCCGCGCGGCCATCGTCCGGCGCGTGTCAGACGATCTGGGCGGGCAGCTGCGGGGCTAGCGTAGCACCCTGAGCAAGGAGGCGAATCCTGGGATCCGCCTCCTTGTCGTTAGGAGGAGCCTCTCTGGGACCAACCTTATCCTCAGAAGCCCACATCGGGCGGGTTGGCACGAGTGGCTCCCGACGCCGAGATTCTTGACATGCTTGGGGGCGCGGTGTAGAGTGCCCAAGACTCTTGAAGGTATAGACGGCCGCAGCCGTCATCTATGTAGGTTATCTCTAGGATCTCTTGATCGGAGACAGGCGTTGGCACAGAGGTTTGTGCGTCTATCAGATCTGGCAACCGATGCCAAGGCTACGATAGTTCGCATTGATGGAGGACGTGGTTTTGTTGCGCGCATGTCGGCTCTCGGATTCACCCCTGGTGCCGAGATCGCTATCCGCGCGAACCCCGGGCATGGCCCGCTGATCGTCCGCATCATGGATACGCAGATCGCCCTCGGTCGGGGCCAAGCGGCGCATGTCACGGTCAAGCCCCTATGAGATGAGCCTCTGAATAGGGGGCACTTTGACAGAGCAGAGGGCTGTGATCGCTCTGGCCGGCCAACCCAATGTCGGCAAGAGCACCGTGTTCAACATGCTGACAGGGCTGAATCAGCATGTGGCAAACTGGCCGGGCAAGACCGTTGAGCGTCGGACGGGCGAGCTGGTTCACGACGGGATGGCGATTCACCTGGTGGATCTGCCAGGGGCCTATTGCCTGACGGCGGCCTCGCCCGAGGAGACCATCACGCGTGACTATATCATGCGTGAGCGTCCCGATGTCGTATTGGTGGTCATCAACGCCGCCAGTCTGGAACGTAACCTCTATCTCGTGGCAGAGCTCTTGGCTCTGCCCGCCCCGCTCGTGCTTGGGCTCAACATGATGGACGTCGCTCACCAAGAAGGTTTTGAGGTCGACGCCGAAGTGCTGTCGGCCGCCTTGGGCATTCCGGTCATCCCCATGGTGGCGAGCCGGAACGTGGGCGTGCACGAGCTGATCGATGCCGGCGTCAGGGTGGCGCGCGATGGCCCCGCGGCAGAGCCCAACCGCCCCGGGATCGAGGACGACCACCGCGAGGTGCTGGAAAAGATCCTCGAGCTGATCCACGACCGGGTGCCAGACCCTTATCTAGAGAGCTGGGTGGCGCTCAAGCTGCTAGAAGGCGATGAGCAAGTCACCGGCATGATGAGGGACACGCTGGAGCCGGCGCTGTGGCAACAGGTCGAGGCGATCTTGCGCGTCCACGAGGACGCCATCATCGCGGTGGCAAGCGGGCGCTATGACTGGATCCGTCGCATGACCCGGGCGGCGCTGCGTCGTCCGCGTGTCGGGCGAGTCACGCTCACCTACCACCTGGACAATATCGCCACCCATCCCTTCTGGGGGCTGATCGTGCTGGCCGCTGTGCTGGCCCTCGTCTTTGGGCTGACCTACTCGGTCGGCGGTCCGCTGCAGGAGCTGCTGGAGGGATCTGTGGTCTCGCCCTTGGCCGGTCTCGCCGAGGCCTGGCTGGCAGGTGGCCCTGCATGGTTGGTAGGCCTAGTCACCGAGGGTGTTATTGGGGGCGTGGGCACTGTCCTCACCTTTCTGCCGATCTTGCTGCTCTTTTTCCTCGCCATGGGGATCTTGGAGGATACCGGCTATATGGCGCGGGCGGCCTATGTGATGGACCGCTTTATGCACGCTATCGGGCTGCACGGCAAGAGCTTTCTTCCTTTGTTTCTCGGATTCGGCTGCAACGTGCCCGCCATCATGGGGGCGCGGGTGGTCGAGTCGCCCCGTGGCCGCCTTCTGACCATCATGCTAGCGCCCTTGGTGCCCTGCGCCGCGCGCTTGGGCATTGTAGCGGTTCTCAGCCCGGTGTTCTTTCCCGCTAGGCCGGCCCTGATGGCATGGGTGCTGACGGCGCTACCGTTGGTGGTGTTGGCCCTCGGTGGCTTGCTGGCGCACCGCGCGATCTTTAGGGGGGAGCAGGCAGCCTTTATCATGGAACTCCCGCTCTACCATGTGCCCAACTGGCGCACCATCGGGATCTCTGTGTGGGAGCGGCTGCTAGCGTTCCTGCAAAAGGCAGCTACGGTCATCATGGCGGCCTCGGTGCTTGTGTGGCTGTTGGCATCGGTGCCGACGGGCGACATCGAAACCAGCGTTCTCGCAAGCATTGGACGTTTCCTTGAGCCGATCGGGGCGCTGATGGGGCTGGGCTGGAGGGCCTTGGTGGCCTTACTGGCCAGTTTTGCTGCCAAGGAGAACTCGATTGCGGTGTTGGGTGTTCTCTATGGCTCTGGGCAGGGAGGCGCATCGCTGACGGAGGCTTTGAGGGCCTCGCTCACGCCGGCTGCCGGACTAGCGTTCCTGGTGGTCCAGATGCTGTTCATTCCCTGCGTGTCCACGGTGGCGGCTATTCGCCAGGAGACCGAGTCATGGAAGTGGACACTCCTCAACCTGGTTTCTCTGGCTGTGCTCTCACTGGTGGGCGGCATTGTCGCCTACCAGCTTGGCGTGCTCTTTCTCGGGTAGGACCGGCGGCGGGTTCGTTGCTGGTCGCCATCACCGACGGTATACTGCCCCCATGCGGGCGGCTGGAAGGCTGGGCGGGAGACGGGGGTTCCATGGATCTGGGCCAGCGGGTTGGCGGCCGCTACCAGCTGGAGGAGCGTCTGGCCTCGGAAGTCCGGCTGACCGTCTATCGCGCTCTGGACGAGCAGACGGGTGAGCCGGTCATTCTGCACGTACATCGCGATCAGCCTGCCTGGCGCGGCAGCCCCTGGCTCGATCTCCGTCTGCGTCTCCCCGAGCTGATAGAGCGTTCGGCCGACTTGTGTCATCCCCACCTCCTGTGCCCGCGAGACTGGCTAGCCCTGGATGATGGCGACGTCGCGGTCATGTACCCTCGGTTAGAGGGACAGCCGCTTGATCAGCGCGTCGGCGCCGGCCCGCTATCGCCTGAACAGGCGCTCCGCATGGCTTCCGACCTCTGTGGCGCACTACAGGCTCTCCACGCTCGTGGCTTGGTGCATCGCGATATCAAGCCGCGCAACATCCTGCTTGCCGACCACGGGGCTCTGCTGACTGGGCTGGAATGGGCCCAGCTACCCAGCGACCTGGTGGCCGGTGGGCCCCGCGAGCAGCACCCGGGCAGCCCCGCGTACGCGTCGCCAGAGCAGGCTACCGCGGGTGGTCGGCTGGACGGCCGATCTGACCTCTACAGCCTGGGCCTGGTGCTACGAGAGGCGCTGGCTGGGCGCCCGGCCCGGGATATCGCCCCCGCCGCCGGTGACCTCGGCAAAGGAGCGAACGGTTCCCTGGGCGTGGTGCTCTGGCGGGCGCTGCAGACCGATCCGTCTCGTCGCTATCAGAGCGCGGACGAGTTGGGGCATGACCTCGATCTCCTGGCGCGAGGATCGATCGGCGATCGCCTACGGCTGCACTTACGGCGCATGCCGGGATGGGGCTGGGCGCTGGGTTCGATAGGGGCCGTAGCTCTTGTCTGGCTGCTGCTGTTGGCGGGCTCACCAGACAACAGGGCGTCAGGTCGGGTGACCAGTAAGATGGCTGCGTCTTCGGTTCCCGTCGCCTGGCTGGTAGAGACGGCTCCAGCCCCTGAATCGCCGGCCTCAATGGCGATGGAGGCCGCCGCGGTGCCGCAACCGGTGTCGGCCGAGGCTCGGGCGATCGAGGCGCGGCCGGTAGAGCTGCGGGTGGGCCAGTTTGTCGAGCGGGCCTTTACCAGCGAGGGAGAGGTGCATCGCGCGGCGGTGCGGGTGGCTGGCGGGCGCGGTTACCTGGTGGCGACGGCAAACCTGGCGCCCGGCGTCGATACCATCCTCGATGTCTCGCACAATGGTCAGCGGAGCAGCAATGACGACGCCTGGCCGGGAACACTGGCCTCCAGCGTGTTTGTGCTGCCTGCTGAGGATAGCACGTTGTCGCTTCAGGTGAGCAACCGGGGAGTGGTTGGCGAGGATGCCACCTATGAGCTCCTGATCGTGGAGGCTGATCCCACGCCTACTCCTACCGCAGAGCCCACCGAGGTGGTTGCTCGAGAGGAGGCAGTGACCATGACGCCTCGTCCGACTTATACACCCCAGCGGGCAGCCACTGCCACCAGAGCGCCGACCAGAACGCCTAGGCCCACCAGCACGCGTCGTCCGACCTATACCCCGCGCCCGACAATGTCGGCGACGCCGAGCGTCACGCCGTCCCCAGCGCCGACCGCGCGCCCCACGGCGACGGCCACGCCGCCCAGGACCGTGCTGCCCATAAAGACGGTCACGACGCCGGTTTGGTAGCGGGGAGCGGACTAGCGCCTCAACGGCATGTCTAGAAGACGTCTTCCTCGTCGTCGCCTGTGTCGAGCAGGTCCTCTGACGATCCCTCTTCCCGATTCTTGCCGATCAGCTCGGTCAGGCGCAGCTCTGCGGCCCGAAGCTGCTGCTCGCACTGGGCGGCCAGCCGCACGCCCTCCTCGTAGAGCGCCAGGGATTCGTGCAGCGGCCGGTTGCCAGACTCGAGCGCCTCGATTACCTCGTCCAGCCGCGCGTACGATTCTTCAAAAGTGAGGGCTTCGATCTCTTGCTGCATCCTAGTTCCTTTTGCTAGACTCGTGGTCATCGATGGACGCGTGGTCGATCTCTACGACATCGGCCTGGAGACGGCCATCGTACAGGCGAACGCCCAAACGCTTCCCGACGGCGGTCTGCGACACACGCGTGATCCGCTGGCCCGTGGCCGCATCCTCTAGCGCCGCATAGCCGCGTTTCAGGACCAGAGAAGGATCGAGCGCCGTCAGGCGGGCGCGGGCGCCCTCAACCTGAACGCGGCTGAGGTGGAGCTGATGCGCGGCAGCCCTGGTCAGGTCGCGTGTGACGTCGTCCAGCTGCTGCCACAGCTCCGGCAGCCTACGCTCTGGCGACTGGAGTAGCAGGCGTCGGTTGGCCCGTTCCAAGTCGTCGTGCGCTTGGCCGATGATCGCCTCGACGGCTGACCGAGCACGTTGGCCTTTGAGGGCGATCTGCTCCAAGAGCGTGGCCGCGTCGGGTACGGACGCGGCCGCGGCGGCCGAAGGCGTGGGTGCGCGATAGTCGGCAGCCAGGTCGGCGATGGTATAGTCGGTCTCGTGGCCAACGCCGGAGATGACCGGCACCGGCGCCTGGACGATGGTACGGGCGAGAGCTTCATCGTTAAAGCACCAGAGATCCTCCATGGAGCCGCCGCCCCGTGCCAGGATGATCAGGTCGATGCCGGGATCGTCATACAGTCGCTCCAGTGCCGCGACGAGCCCGGCGGGCGCCTCGGGGCCCTGGACTACGCTGGGCGAGAGCACCACCTCAACGACGGGGTAGCGCTCGTTCAGCACGTTCAAAATGTCGCGGAGGGCTGCCCCAGTGGGCGAGGTGACCACCCCGATACGGCGTGGCCAGCTAGGGAGCGGACGCTTGCGGGACTCGTCAAAGAGCCCTTCCTGCTCTAGCCTGTTCTTGAGGGCGAGGAACCGTTCCCATAGCACGCCGACGCCGGCCCGCTGCAGAGCCGTGGCATAGAACTGGTACTTGCCTCCCCGCTCGTACACCGAGACCGACCCCAGCGCCTGCACCCAGTCTCCCACCCGCGGTTCAAAGGTCAGGCGATCGGCGGCTCCGCGCCACATGACGCAGGGGATCTCGGCCTGGTCGTCCTTGAGGGTAAAGTAACAGTGGCCTGACCGCGCTCGACTCCAGTTCGATAGCTCGCCGGCCACCCACAGCTCGGCCAGGCCGGGGGCGCTATCCAGCAGCTCCTTGATGTAGCGCGTCAGTTCCGAGACAGTCCAGGTGTCCATGGGCAACCCTTTCACGGCGTCGAGGCCGGCGGGACCCGGCCATGGGCCGCATCTGCACGGGGCACAACGTGGATCAACCCCCATCGGCCGCTGGTGAGCCAATCCGGGTCGGACGCGGCTGTGTGCTCAGCCATGCCCGCGGGCAGGCCCACCACCAGCTCGGCCTTGAGCGTGCGGAGGCAGGCAAACGAAAAGGGCAGGTAGCTCGTGATCTCCTCGAGGGCGGCGGTGGTCGGCCAGTGTCGGTCGTCCACCAGGCGGCGATAGTTCGCATCGCCCTTGAACAACACAAGGTCGGCCTGTTGCAGGGTAGCCAAGAGCGCGGCCGGCATCTGCAAGAAGCCCGCGGGTCCGCTCCAGAAGGGATCGGCCATGGCCCGCAAGCGGCCATTCTGAACCAGCGTGATGAGGTCTGCGCCCAGCGAGCCAAGCGCCGGAACCGATGACTGGCTCAGCTGCTCCAGCGTGTAGGCGAGGTCCGAGGGCATGGCATCGGAGACGAAGAACGGCGTGCTCTTTAGGTGGAGCGTCACGTGATCCACCAGCCCCGAGGACAACAGGTGGTGAAGCAGTATCAGATCAGCCAGCAGCTCGGGGCCGGCGTTGTCACACACCACGTGTAGGCTGCGCACCTCCCTCCGAGCGAGCGCGCCGGCAAGCGACTCGGAGTGATCCACGAGCAGGTGGCGGCCGTCCTTCGCCGGCGAGGTGGCGGGGCCTTCGCGCACATCGTGGTTGCTGAGGTCGGTTTGGTTGCCCCAGAGCGCTCGCAGCAGCAGCTCTCTGAGTCGTTCGGCGGGATCCCGATCGTCCCGGCGATCGGGATGGAAGGCTTCCATGGCACGGCGCAGGGCCTCGGCCTTGTCAGGGGCAAAGGGATCGCGGTGGCGCCAGGGGCCGGGATCGTGGTAGCCTACCGCTTCCAGCAGGCGGTGGTAAAAGTAGGACTCGGCCAGGTACCAGGGGATCTCTAGCCACGAGAGGCCCTGCCATGGTGCCCAGGCCTCTCGCCAGCGGCCGTCGGGATCGTGCTGCGGCAGCGGTGCCGCTACCGGACCGTCGGCTAGCTCGCGGCGCAGGGCCGTCAGTTGCGACCGGATGGCGGGTGGATAGGCATTGGTGGCCATGACGCGGTCGATGATGCGGGGCTTGCGCTCTGTGATGGTACGTCGCGCGAATGAGCCCAGCTCTGACGTCATGATGGGCGGGGGGATCTGGCGCACCTGGGGCTCCTTCCTCGTCGCAGCAAGGCGATTATAGAACGAGACGGTGGATGCTCAAAGAATCGCCCTGGTTTGGTCTCGGACACGGTCGACACGACAAAAGAGTCGATTATACTGGGTGCCGCTATTGCGCAAGACGGATGACGCAGTGCGTTTTTACGCAGCCTTTCCGTAGGCCAGCGATGGGCGTGCTATAGTCGCCGTGACTAGGTCGAGGAGACTAGATGGCCGCGGTTCTCACCCGGAACCGACCGAGCAGGTGTCACCATGGATGCTGAGACAACCCTACTACTCGTGGATGACGACGAGGCCCTGACCAAGGCCGTGCAGCTCTACCTGGCACACGCTGGCTATGAGGTGCGGACGGCTAGTGACGGCGTAGAAGGCCTGCGCAAGCTGCAAACCTTGGGGCCAGACTTGATGCTGCTGGATGTGATGATGCCCGAGATGGACGGCTTTGATGTCCTGAAGCGGGCTCGCGAAGAGTCGATGGTGCCCATCATCATGCTCACCGCGCGGGGCGAAGAGACCGATCGGATCCGGGGTTTGCGCCTAGGTGCAGATGACTATATCCCCAAGCCGTTCAGTCTGCGGGAGATGCAGGCCCGCATCGAAGCGGTGCTGCGTCGGGCGAGTCCGTCTGTCGGGCGCGAGCTTTCGGGCAACCAGGAGGTCTATGGCGACCTGGTGATCGATCAGGATCGCTGGGAGGTGCGGCTGAACGGCGAAAAGGTGGATCTGACGCCCACTGAGGCGCGGCTGCTGTTCTACCTGGCCGAGCATGCCGGCCGAATCCTGTCGCACAATCAGCTCCTCTCGGCGGTGTGGGGGCCAGAGTACGTGGGGAACACCGACTATACCAAGCTTCTGGTCTGGCGTCTCCGGCAAAAGATCGAGCCCGATCCCGCCGAGCCACGCTATATCCATACCGAGCGAGGCATGGGGTACCGGTTCGCCCCTCGATAGCGGATCTCTAGTCGTGATCAAGGGCCCAGCGAGGGCCCTTTTTTTGTTTGCCTTCAGGTTGCGCTGTCCCATCAGCGGCCTATAATCGCTCCACCCAGCAGGCCGAGCGCATCGCAGAGACTAGCTTGGGGTTGTCGACGTTGTAGATGTGTGGGCATTTGAGGAGCGGCCATGTCAGATGCAGTGCTTCGAATCGAGCCCGTCACCACGCAGCGGGAGCTGGAGGCCTTTATCCGGTTCCAGTTCCATCTGTATCGCGACGACCCCTGCTGGGTGCCACCGCTTCTCTCCGAGCGGCGCGACCATTTCTCGACGGAAAAGAACCCCTTCTTTGAACACGCGACTGCACAGCTCTGGGTGGCCAAGCGGGGAGATGAGATCGTGGGGCGGATCGCCGCCATCGACGACGAGATGCACCGCCAGGTGTGGAACGATAACCTGGGCTTTTTTGGTGAGTTCGAGGCTATCAACGATCAGGCGGTGGCTCAGGCGCTGCTGGGGGCAGCCTCGCACTGGTTAGCGGCGCGCGGTCGGACGGCCATGCGGGGGCCGATGAACCTCAACATCAATGATGAATGCGGGCTCCTCGTCGATGGGTTCGACGGTCGCCCGGTGGTGATGATGCCCTACAATCCACCCTACTATGCCCCGCTCCTGGAGGAGTATGGGCTGGCCAAAGCCAAGGATCTCTATGCCTACAAGGTCGATATCGCTCGCTTTGGTCCCGAGCTCGAGAACCTGCCGGCTCGCGTCAAGCGCGTGGCCAAGATCGCCCAGGATCGCTATGGCATCAGGGTCCGCAAGCTGGTGCGCAAACGCCTGGACGAAGAGGTCGACCTAATCAAGCCGGTCTACCGCGAGGCCTGGGCGCAGAACTGGGGCGCCGTCCCGATGACCGACGCCGAGTTCGATCATCTGGCGCACAATCTCGCCATGATCGTGGACGACGATCTCTGCTACCTAGCCTTTGAGGGCGACCGGCCCATCGGATGCTCCATCACCCTGCCCGACCTGAACCAGGTAGCGGCCAAGATGAAGGGGGGGCTACTCCCCTTTGGCTGGTACCACTATCTGTTCGGCCGGCGGAACATCACCGGGCTGCGCGTGCTGATCATGGGCGTTCTGCAAGAGCATCGCCTCAAGGGCGTCGAGGCGCTGTTCTACCAGGAAACCTGCCGCGCGGCGGTGAAAAAGGGCTTTGAGTGGGCCGAGATGTCCTGGATCCTTGAGGACAACTATAACATCCGGCGCGGCATCGAAATGATGGGCGGCGAGATCTACCGCACGTATCGGTTCTACGAAAAGCCTATCGACTGAGGCGACGAGCTAGAGCAGCCCGGCGTACAGCCCTCCATCCACCTGGATGGTGGTCCCCGTGATATAGGCGGCCTGCTCTGATGCGAGAAAGGTAATTAGCGCGGCAAGCTCTTCGGGGCGGCCCAGTCTGTGAGCCGGAATGGCGTCCTCCCAGGTGGCCATGGCTTGGCTGACGTCGATGCCAGCGGCATCGGCCCGCGCTTGCGCCAGTGTCCGGACGCGGTCAGTCAGCGTATAGCCCGGGCAGACGTTGTTGACGGTGACTCCTTCGGCGGCAACCTCACTGGCCAGCGTCTTGGCATAGCCCACCACGCCAGCGCGGAGGGCGTTCGATAGGACCAAGTCAGGCAGCGGCTGCTTGACCGAAATCGACGTGATGTTGACGATCCTACCCCAGCCTCGCTCACGCATCCCCGGCAGCACCCCCTGGACCAAGCGCACGGCGCTCATGAGCGTCAGCTCATAGGCGGCGCGCCAGTCTGCTTCGGTGACGTCCACAGCGCGGCCGGGCGGCGGGCCGCCAGCGTTGTTGACCAGGACATCCACCCGCCCAAAGGCTCCGAGCGCCGTCTCGACCACATGGTCGATGTCAGCGGCGACGGCGAGGTCGGCGACCACTGGAAGAACCCGCCTCCCCGAGCTGGTGGCTATCTCGTGCGCGGTGCGCTCCAGCTCATCCTGATGGCGGGCGGTGATGGCTACGTCGGCGCCCTCATCCGCCAAGGCTTGCGCGGCGGCCCGCCCTAACCCCCGGCTGGAGGCGGCCACCAGAGCGATCTTTCCCGCGAGTCTCAGGTCCATGGTTTCACCTCCGTACAGGATAAAGAGACAGCACTAGTGTACGCTGGTTCTTGGTGGCCGTCAGCTTGGCAAGGCGTCTGGCGCCCGACGTTTGTTCAGGGCAGAGCGGCACGCTATAATCGCACGCGTGCACCTATCAGCGATCGTTGGAAAAGTCAGCCAAGGGAGCGCCTCGTGATCAAGCTCTCGGTCCTGATGCCCGTCTATAACGAAGAGGCGGGCCTCGCCACCATCCTCCAACGTGTTGCGGCCGTCGATGTGAACAAAGAGATAATCATCGTCGATGACTGTTCGTCCGACGGAACGGGCGGGAT